>NZ_JCAXWU010000084.1:0-200 GCF_059759695.1 Klebsiella sp. M041 | reverse complement strand
GCGCTGATTTTCTTACGCCGCAGTTCATCGTGACAGAGCCGGGTGTCGTAAGCGCCGTCTGCCGATGCTGCCCTGATTTTTCTGTGAGTCTGCCGGATAAGACCCGGGAAGGCTTCTGAGTCCGTCACATTGTTCAGCGACAGGTCTGCACAGATGATTTCATGTGTGTTGCTGTCAACTGCCAGATGCAACTTTCGCCA
>NZ_JCAXWU010000083.1:0-202 GCF_059759695.1 Klebsiella sp. M041 | reverse complement strand
TTTTGCTCTTTAAAAATCTGGATCAAGCTGAAAATTGAAACGACACACTGTTTAAGTGTGTTCGAGTCTCTCAAATTTTCGCAATCTGAAGACATCTTCGGGTTGTGAGGTTAAGCGACTAAGCGTACACGGTGGATGCCCTGGCAGTCAGAGGCGATGAAGGACGTGCTAATCTGCGAAAAGCGTCGGTAAGGTGATATGA
>NZ_JCAXWU010000082.1:0-223 GCF_059759695.1 Klebsiella sp. M041 | reverse complement strand
CCTCACGGTACTGGTTCACTATCGGTCAGTCAGGAGTATTTAGCCTTGGAGGATGGTCCCCCCATATTCAGACAGGATACCACGTGTCCCGCCCTACTCTTCGAGTTCACAACCTGTGCATTTTGGTGTACGGGACTATCACCCTGTACCGTCGGACTTTCCAGACCGTTCCACTAACACACAAGCTGATTCAGACTCTGGGCTGCTCCCCGTTCGCTCGCCG
>NZ_JCAXWU010000081.1:0-223 GCF_059759695.1 Klebsiella sp. M041 | reverse complement strand
AGGATAATATTGACAGCAGGTGCTGCTATTTTATCAGCCTATCTCCGGAGCAAAGAAAAAAGCAGTTAATCAGTATTGTTCGTTCTTTTCATTCATTATGGGGTAAGTATGTCCGTGAAAAGCAGGACATAAAGATGCTGAACGAAATGAATAATACATCATGGGTCTGGCCGGACAATATCAACTGGTGAGCAACCACTGTCCGGCCAGTGAGTACCATCAG
>NZ_JCAXWU010000080.1:0-223 GCF_059759695.1 Klebsiella sp. M041 | reverse complement strand
TTGTAAGGTTAAGCCTCACGGTTCATTAGTACCGGTTAGCTCAACGCATCGCTGCGCTTACACACCCGGCCTATCAACGTCGTCGTCTTCAACGTTCCTTCAGGAGACTTATAGTCTCAGGGAGAACTCATCTCGGGGCAAGTTTCGTGCTTAGATGCTTTCAGCACTTATCTCTTCCGCATTTAGCTACCGGGCAGTGCCATTGGCATGACAACCCGAACAC
>NZ_JCAXWU010000079.1:0-223 GCF_059759695.1 Klebsiella sp. M041 | reverse complement strand
GTGATGGTGTAGCTTTTGATGGTCCCGGAGCGAATGGCGTACAACGATTTCAGCTCATCGCCCGCTTTGAACAAGGTTTGACCTTTCTGGATGGGCTTTTTCCGCTCGATAATATTATCCAGCTGATCAAGCTCATGCTCGTTCAGAGTAAAGGGGATGCAGAGCTGGCTGATACTGCAATCCTGACAATGGATAGCACAACCGCCAGACTGAATGCGTCGAA
>NZ_JCAXWU010000078.1:0-223 GCF_059759695.1 Klebsiella sp. M041 | reverse complement strand
AGGATAATATTGACAGCAGGTGCTGCTATTTTATCAGCCTATCTCCGGAGCAAAGAAAAAAGCAGTTAATCAGTATTGTTCGTTCTTTTCATTCATTATGGGGTAAGTATGCCCGTGAAAAGCAGGACATAAAGATGCTGAACGAAATGAATAATACATCATGGGTCTGGCCGGACAATATCAACTGGTGAGCAACCACTGTCCGGCCAGTGAGTACCATCAG
>NZ_JCAXWU010000077.1:0-232 GCF_059759695.1 Klebsiella sp. M041 | reverse complement strand
CTTCCCGGGTCTTATCCGGCAGGCTCACAGAAAAATCAGGGCAGCATCGGCAGACGGCGCTTACGACACCCGGCTCTGTCACGATGAACTGCGGCGTAAGAAAATCAGCGCGCTTATCCCACCCCGAAAAGGTGCGGGTTACTGGCCCGGTGAATATGCAGACCGTAACCGTGCAGTGGCTAATCAGCGAATGACCGGGAGTAATGCGCGGTGGAAATGGACAACAGATTAC
>NZ_JCAXWU010000076.1:0-233 GCF_059759695.1 Klebsiella sp. M041 | reverse complement strand
AGGACCCGTAGGCCGGATAAGGCATTGATGCCGCCATCCGGCACAACCGCAGGTACGGCGTCTGATGTATATCGCCCGGCGGCGCTGCGCTTGCGCGGGCCTACGCTGTTTGAGCCTGCGGCAGGACCCGTAGGCCGGATAAGGCATTGATGCCGCCATCCGGCACAACCGCAGGTACGGCGTCTGATGTATATCGCCCGGCGGCGCTGCGCTTGCGCGGGCCTACGCTGTTT
>NZ_JCAXWU010000075.1:0-238 GCF_059759695.1 Klebsiella sp. M041 | reverse complement strand
CCGTAGGCCCGCGCAAGCGTAGCGCCGCCGGGCATGGCCACAGCCAGGGAGCCGCCTGTATGCCGGGTGGCGGCTACGCCTGACCCGGCCTACAAACTAAGCACAGCGCAAGCCGGGGAATTTCTCAGTCGCGGCGTTCCGCCTTACCCGGGCTACCGGACTAGGCCCACCATTGCACTGGATCCGTAGGCCCGCGCAAGCGTAGCGCCGCCGGGCATGGCCACAGCCAGGGAGCCGC
>NZ_JCAXWU010000074.1:0-244 GCF_059759695.1 Klebsiella sp. M041 | reverse complement strand
CGAGCGACGGTTGTAATCTGTTGTCCATTTCCACCGCGCATTACTCCCGGTCATTCGCTGATTAGCCACTGCACGGTTACGGTCTGCATATTCACCGGGCCAGTAACCCGCGCCTTTTCGGGGCGGGATAAGGGCGCTGATTTTCTTACGCCGCAGTTCATCGTGACAGAGCCGGGTGTCGTAAGCGCCGTCTGCCGATGCTGCCCTGATTTTTCTGTGAGTCTGCCGGATAAGACCCGGGAAG
>NZ_JCAXWU010000073.1:0-248 GCF_059759695.1 Klebsiella sp. M041 | reverse complement strand
CGATGGGGCTATAGCTCAGCTGGGAGAGCGCCTGCTTTGCACGCAGGAGGTCTGCGGTTCGATCCCGCATAGCTCCACCATCTTTACTGCGAATACAAGAAAACTTCAGAGTGAACCTGAAAAGGTGCACTGCGAAGTTTTGCTCTTTAAAAATCTGGATCAAGCTGAAAATTGAAACGACACACTGTTTAAGTGTGTTCGAGTCTCTCAAATTTTCGCAATCTGAAGACATCTTCGGGTTGTGAGGT
>NZ_JCAXWU010000072.1:0-266 GCF_059759695.1 Klebsiella sp. M041 | reverse complement strand
CCGGGTGTGTAAGCGCAGCGATGCGTTGAGCTAACCGGTACTAATGAACCGTGAGGCTTAACCTTACAACGCCGAAGATGTTTTGGCGATTTGAGAGAAGATTTTCAGCTTCGATACAGATTAATCGATGCGTCCGCAGGACGTGTTGATAAAACAGAATTTGCCTGGCGGCACTAGCGCGGTGGTCCCACCTGACCCCATGCCGAACTCAGAAGTGAAACGCCGTAGCGCCGATGGTAGTGTGGGGTCTCCCCATGTGAGAGTAG
>NZ_JCAXWU010000071.1:0-269 GCF_059759695.1 Klebsiella sp. M041 | reverse complement strand
ACCTCACAACCCGAAGATGTCTTCAGATTGCGAAAATTTGAGAGACTCGAACACACTTAAACAGTGTGTCGTTTCAATTTTCAGCTTGATCCAGATTTTTAAAGAGCAAAATTTCACAATGCACTTCGCAGTACATTTTGAAATTTATTATTTATCAAACAATCTGTGTGAGCACTACAAAGGCAGGTTCTTTAAGGTAAGGAGGTGATCCAACCGCAGGTTCCCCTACGGTTACCTTGTTACGACTTCACCCCAGTCATGAATCACAA
>NZ_JCAXWU010000070.1:0-272 GCF_059759695.1 Klebsiella sp. M041 | reverse complement strand
ATAACCGCATGACGGTTTGATATTGCAGTCTTTTGTAGGCCGGGTAAGGCGAAAGCCGCCACCCGGCAGACATGCGAGCACAATTTTGCGTTGACCTTGCCCTCACCCCAGCCCTCTCCCCCAGGGAGAGGGAGCAAAGCCTAAAAAGTGCAATCTTCTGAGATTGCCCGGCGGCGCTGCGCTTGCGCGGGCCTACAGATAACCGCATGACGGTTTGATATTGCAGTCTTTTGTAGGCCGGGTAAGGCGAAAGCCGCCACCCGGCAGACATG
>NZ_JCAXWU010000069.1:0-286 GCF_059759695.1 Klebsiella sp. M041 | reverse complement strand
AGACGACGACGTTGATAGGCCGGGTGTGTAAGCGCAGCGATGCGTTGAGCTAACCGGTACTAATGAACCGTGAGGCTTAACCTTACAACGCCGAAGATGTTTTGGCGGATTGAGAGAAGATTTTCAGCTTAGATTCAGAGTTGAGTACGCAATAATTTGCGCAGCAGCAAGGCGGCAAGCGAAGGAAAGGAAGGAGCATACTGAAGTATGTGACTGACTTTGCGAGCGCAGGCAACGCAGCTGATGCGATAAAGAATTGCGTACTGAGCACAAAGAATTTGCCTGG
>NZ_JCAXWU010000068.1:0-327 GCF_059759695.1 Klebsiella sp. M041 | reverse complement strand
GGCGCCTTTCACGCTGCAAATGCGTTGTCTGCGCCCCTCAACCCCGGTCACTTACTGATGTAAGCTCCCGGGGATTTCGGGTCTTGACGCCTTTTTGCAACGCGAAATGCTGGGTTAAATGGGTGGGGCGCCTTTCACGCTGCAAATGCGTTGTCTGCGCCCCTCAACCCCAGTCACTTACTGATGTAAGCTCCCGGGGATTTCGGGTCTTGACGCCTTTTTGCAACGCGAAATGCTGGGTTAAATGGGTAGGGCGCCTTTCACGCTGCAAATGCGTTGTCTGCGCCCCTCAACCCCGGTCACTTACTGATGTAAGCTCCCGGGGAT
>NZ_JCAXWU010000067.1:0-328 GCF_059759695.1 Klebsiella sp. M041 | reverse complement strand
AGATACTCATCCCAATGATCGTATCCTGGAAAGCCATCTGTTGAAGCTTCTCCTGTTTCCCACTCAATTTTTACCGTCATTCCCGGTTCCCATTTTGGAGGCACACCAAAGTAACCAGCACCGCCTCCTCCCTGCCACGGGCCGATAATATCGACACCGGACTGCCCGTTGACACTAAAGTGGTTGATGGCCCAGTGGGTATGGTTGATAGCTTCAATGGGGCTTTGTTGAATAAATCAGATTTCGGGTAAGTCTCCCCCGTAGCGGGTTGTGTTTTCAGGCAATACGCACGCTTTCAGGCATACCTGCTTTCGTCATTTTGTTCAGC
>NZ_JCAXWU010000066.1:0-353 GCF_059759695.1 Klebsiella sp. M041 | reverse complement strand
CTCTGAAGTTTTCTTGTATTCGCAGTAAAGATGGTGGAGCTATGCGGGATCGAACCGCAGACCTCCTGCGTGCAAAGCAGGCGCTCTCCCAGCTGAGCTATAGCCCCATCGTTTGCAACCTCTTCAAATTTGCTTCGCAAATTTGGTAGGCCTGAGTGGACTTGAACCACCGACCTCACCCTTATCAGGGGTGCGCTCTAACCACCTGAGCTACAAGCCTGTAGAGGTTTTTTACTGCTGTTTTTCATCAGACAATCTGTGTGAGCACTACAAAGGCAGGTTCTTTAAGGTAAGGAGGTGATCCAACCGCAGGTTCCCCTACGGTTACCTTGTTACGACTTCACCCCAGTCAT
>NZ_JCAXWU010000065.1:0-410 GCF_059759695.1 Klebsiella sp. M041 | reverse complement strand
ATTGAAAATCCCCGTGTCCTTGGTTCGATTCCGAGTCCGGGCACCACTATTTAAAGAACCCGCCCAAAAGGCGGGTTTTTGCTTTTCTGCATCCGGACTCTTCATCGAACTCCACTCTATGATCCCCTGCCCGGCGGCGCTGCGCTTGCGCGGGCCTACGCTTTTTGAGCCTGCGGGAGGACCCGTAGGCCGGATAAGGCATTGATGCCGCCATCCGGCACAACTGCGGGTACGGCGTCTGATGTATATCGCCCGGCGGCGCTGCGCTTGCGCGGGCCTACGCTGTTTGAACCTGCGCGAGGACCCGTAGGCCGGATAAGGCATTGATGCCGCCATCCGGCACAACCGCAGGTACGGCGTCTGATGTATATCGCCCGGCGGCGCTGCGCTTGCGCGGGCCTACGCTGTTT
>NZ_JCAXWU010000064.1:0-423 GCF_059759695.1 Klebsiella sp. M041 | reverse complement strand
ATGACTGGGGTGAAGTCGTAACAAGGTAACCGTAGGGGAACCTGCGGTTGGATCACCTCCTTACCTTAAAGAACCTGCCTTTGTAGTGCTCACACAGATTGTCTGATGAAATAGAGCAGTAAATAATCTCTGTAGGCTTGTAGCTCAGGTGGTTAGAGCGCACCCCTGATAAGGGTGAGGTCGGTGGTTCAAGTCCACTCAGGCCTACCAAATTTTCCCTGAATACTGCGTTGTGGCAAAGCTCGCATACCTCAGTATGCTTCGCTTGACCACGCCTTGTCTCAGGAAAAATTACCGGTACAGAGATAACACCGATGGGGCTATAGCTCAGCTGGGAGAGCGCCTGCTTTGCACGCAGGAGGTCTGCGGTTCGATCCCGCATAGCTCCACCATCTTTACTGCGAATACAAGAAAACTTCAGAG
>NZ_JCAXWU010000063.1:0-451 GCF_059759695.1 Klebsiella sp. M041 | reverse complement strand
TGTTGAATAAATCAGATTTCGGGTAAGTCTCCCCCGTAGCGGGTTGTGTTTTCAGGCAATACGCACGCTTTCAGGCATACCTGCTTTCGTCATTTTGTTCAGCGCTCGTACTAGGGCCATAGCCTCTGCAACCTGACCATCGTAGTCACGCAGTGTCAGTGAACCTCCGAACAGCTGTTTTACCCGGTACATCGCCGTTTCCGCTATCGAGCGACGGTTATAATCTGTTGTCCATTTCCACCGCGCATTACTCCCGGTCAGCCGCTGATTCGCAACAGCACGGTTACGGTCTGCATATTCACCGGGCCAGTAACCCGCGCCTTTTCGGGGCGGGATAAGCGCGCTGATTTTCTTACGCCGCAGTTCATCGTGACAGAGCCGGGTGTCGTAAGCGCCGTCTGCCGATGCTGCCCTGATTTTTCTGTGAGTCTGCCGGATAAGACCCGGGAAG
>NZ_JCAXWU010000062.1:0-491 GCF_059759695.1 Klebsiella sp. M041 | reverse complement strand
CCAGTTGGTGATTTTGAACTTTTGCTTTGCCACGGAACGGTCTGCGTTGTCGGGAAGATGCGTGATCTGATCCTTCAACTTAGCAAAAGTTCGATTTATTCAACAAAGCCAAGAGCATATCGTTCCGCTTAGTCGGCATGTGATGATTTTGTTTGCCTAGTTAAAGCAGATTAGTGGTGATAAAGAGCTGCTTTTTCCGGGGGATCACGATGCAACTATGGTCATGAGTGAAAACACGGTAAACAGTACATTACGTGCAATGGGATATGACACGAAAACCGAAGTCTGCGGGCATGGGTTCAGGACGATGGCGCGTGGTGCACTCAGTGAGTCAGGGTGATGGAGCGATGATGCGATAGAACGACAGTTGAGCCATTTAGAGGCTTTGTTGAATAAATCAGATTTCGGGTAAGTCTCCCCCGTAGCGGGTTGTGTTTTCAGGCAATACGCACGCTTTCAGGCATACCTGCTTTCGTCATTTTGTTCAGCGC
>NZ_JCAXWU010000061.1:0-593 GCF_059759695.1 Klebsiella sp. M041 | reverse complement strand
AGTTGAAGGATCAGATCACGCATCTTCCCGACAACGCAGACCGTTCCGTGGCAAAGCAAAAGTTCAAAATCACCAACTGGCCCACCTACAATAAAGCCCTCATCAACCGTGGCTCCATAACTTTCTGGCTGGATGATGAAGCTATTCAGGCCTGGTATGAGTCGGCAACGCCTTCATCACGGGGAAGACCTCAGCGCTATTCTGATCTCGCCATCACCACCGTTCTGGTCATTAAACGCGTGTTCAGGTTGACCCTGCGGGCTGCACAGGGTTTTATTGATTCCATTTTTACACTGATGAATGTTCCGTTGCGCTGCCCGGATTACACCAGTGTCAGCAAGCGCGCAAAGTCGGTTAATGTCAGTTTCAAAACGTTCACCCGAGGTGAAATCGCGCATATGGTGATTGATTCCACCGGGCTGAAGGTCTTTGGTGAAGGCGAATGGAAAGTCAAAAAACACGGCAAAGAACGCCGTCGTATATGGCGAAAGTTGCATCTGGCAGTTGACAGCAACACACATGAAATCATCTGTGCAGACCTGTCGCTGAACAATGTGACGGACTCAGAAGCCTTCCCGGGTCTTATCCGGCAG
>NZ_JCAXWU010000060.1:0-669 GCF_059759695.1 Klebsiella sp. M041 | reverse complement strand
TGTCAAGGCTCAATTGAAATGTCCGTTATCCAGCTCAATTAAAATGACCACTTTGATCTCTCATTCTCTTTACTGATAGACTTTCCTCCGACTGAAACAACAGGATGATTGAGCCCATGCTTCGATACGAGTTAACGCCGAACAATGCAGGTTTTATACTGTGGGGAGATTCAGAAGCCCTGAATGAATTACATGAACTCATTCATTACATCGTGGATGAAAGCCCACTGATTAAAGTTAAAGACGGATTTATGTTATCCCTTGCCTATGATATTCGTAAAGCACGGGAAGGTAATCGTCGTGTTGAGCAACATCAGTATGATCAACATGATACATATAAGCTTTATGGTGTTGAGCTTTTATGGCCTCTGGTCCTGGTACAGTCCTCAATACTCAGAAACTCAATGGGTTATATTCAGACAGACAAAAACCAGCTGTCTGTCATGTATGCCTTTGAATACCTGATAGAATCAGCATTAACAGAGTCTGAGAGAACAACGTCGAATGATATTATGCTAACAGTAAAATATGCATCAGACTCTGATTTTAATTTCATTGAGGATAATATTGACAGCAGGTGCTGCTATTTTATCAGCCTATCTCCGGAGCAAAGAAAAAAGCAGTTAATCAGTATTGTTCGTTCTTTTCATTCATTATGGGGTAAGTATG
>NZ_JCAXWU010000059.1:0-820 GCF_059759695.1 Klebsiella sp. M041 | reverse complement strand
GGCACTGTTGCAAAGTTAGCGATGAGGCAGCCTTTTGTCTTATTCAAAGGCCTTACATTTCAAAAACTCTGCTTACCAGGCGCATTTCGCCCAGGGGATCACCATAATAAAATGCTGAGGCCTGGCCTTTGCGTAGTGCACGCATCACCTCAATACCTTTGATGGTGGCGTAAGCCGTCTTCATGGATTTAAATCCCAGCGTGGCGCCGATTATCCGTTTCAGTTTGCCATGATCGCATTCAATCACGTTGTTCCGGTACTTAATCTGTCGGTGTTCAACGTCAGACGGGCACCGGCCTTCGCGTTTGAGCAGAGCAAGCGCGCGACCATAGGCGGGCGCTTTATCCGTGTTGATGAATCGCGGGATCTGCCACTTCTTCACGTTGTTGAGGATTTTACCCAGAAACCGGTATGCAGCTTTGCTGTTACGACGGGAGGAGAGATAAAAATCGACAGTGCGGCCCCGGCTGTCGACGGCCCGGTACAGATACGCCCAGCGGCCATTGACCTTCACGTAGGTTTCATCCATGTGCCACGGGCAAAGATCGGAAGGGTTACGCCAGTACCAGCGCAGCCGTTTTTCCATTTCAGGCGCATAACGCTGAACCCAGCGGTAAATCGTGGAGTGATCGACATTCACTCCGCGTTCAGCCAGCATCTCCTGCAGCTCACGGTAACTGATGCCGTATTTGCAGTACCAGCGTACGGCCCACAGAATGATGTCACGCTGAAAATGCCGGCCTTTGAATGGGTTCATGTGCAGCTCCATCAGCAAAAGGGGATGATAAGTTTATCACCACCGACTATTTGCAACAGTGCC
>NZ_JCAXWU010000058.1:0-891 GCF_059759695.1 Klebsiella sp. M041 | reverse complement strand
CCTCACGGTACTGGTTCACTATCGGTCAGTCAGGAGTATTTAGCCTTGGAGGATGGTCCCCCCATATTCAGACAGGATACCACGTGTCCCGCCCTACTCTTCGAGTTCACAGCCTGTGCATTTTGGTGTACGGGACTATCACCCTGTACCGTCGGACTTTCCAGACCGTTCCACTAACACACAAGCTGATTCAGACTCTGGGCTGCTCCCCGTTCGCTCGCCGCTACTGGGGGAATCTCGGTTGATTTCTTTTCCTCGGGGTACTTAGATGTTTCAGTTCCCCCGGTTCGCCTCGTTAACCTATGTATTCAGTTAACGATAGTGCAACGAATTGCACTGGGTTTCCCCATTCGGACATCGCCGGTTATAACGGTTCATATCACCTTACCGACGCTTTTCGCAGATTAGCACGTCCTTCATCGCCTCTGACTGCCAGGGCATCCACCGTGTACGCTTAGTCGCTTAACCTCACAACCCGAAGATGTTTCGTAAAACATCATCGTGTCGCGAAAATTTGAGAGACTCGAACACACATTAACTGTGTGTCGTTTCAATTTTCAGCTTGATCCAGATTTTTAAAGAGCAAATATCTCAAACATCACCCGAAGATGAGTTTTGAGATATATCGGCACGCGTCTTTCACTCACGAACCAGCAAGTGGCGTCCCCTAGGGGATTCGAACCCCTGTTACCGCCGTGAAAGGGCGGTGTCCTGGGCCTCTAGACGAAGGGGACACTGAAGTCTCAATCGCAAGACGCCTTGCTTCTCTACTTTCATCAGACAATCTGTGTGAGCACTACAAAGGCAGGTTCTTTAAGGTAAGGAGGTGATCCAACCGCAGGTTCCCCTACGGTTACCTTGTTACGACTTCACCCCAGTCATGAATCACAA
>NZ_JCAXWU010000057.1:0-1037 GCF_059759695.1 Klebsiella sp. M041 | reverse complement strand
CTGGCTAAAACCTACGGTGGTTCCGCTCGCGCATTCGACCAGATCGATAACGCGCCGGAAGAAAAAGCTCGTGGTATCACCATCAACACCTCTCACGTTGAATATGACACCCCGACTCGCCACTACGCGCACGTAGACTGCCCGGGCCACGCCGACTATGTTAAAAACATGATCACCGGTGCTGCGCAGATGGACGGCGCGATCCTGGTTGTTGCTGCGACTGACGGCCCGATGCCGCAGACTCGTGAGCACATCCTGCTGGGTCGTCAGGTAGGCGTTCCGTACATCATCGTGTTCCTGAACAAATGCGACATGGTTGATGACGAAGAGCTGCTGGAACTGGTTGAGATGGAAGTTCGTGAACTGCTGTCTCAGTACGATTTCCCGGGCGACGACACTCCGATCGTTCGTGGTTCTGCTCTGAAAGCGCTGGAAGGCGACGCAGAGTGGGAAGCGAAAATCATCGAACTGGCTGGCCACCTGGATACCTATATCCCGGAACCAGAGCGTGCGATTGACAAGCCGTTCCTGCTGCCGATCGAAGACGTATTCTCCATCTCCGGTCGTGGTACCGTTGTTACCGGTCGTGTAGAGCGCGGTATCATCAAAGTGGGTGAAGAAGTTGAAATCGTTGGTATCAAAGAAACCGCGAAAACCACCTGTACTGGCGTTGAAATGTTCCGCAAACTGCTGGACGAAGGCCGTGCTGGTGAGAACGTAGGTGTTCTGCTGCGTGGTATCAAACGTGAAGAAATCGAACGTGGTCAGGTACTGGCTAAGCCGGGCACCATCAACCCGCACACCAAGTTCGAATCTGAAGTGTACATTCTGTCCAAAGACGAAGGCGGCCGTCATACTCCGTTCTTCAAAGGCTACCGTCCGCAGTTCTACTTCCGTACTACTGACGTGACTGGCACCATCGAACTGCCGGAAGGCGTAGAGATGGTAATGCCGGGCGACAACATCAAAATGGTTGTTACCCTGATCCACCCGATCGCGATGGACGATGGTCTGCGTTTCGCAATCCGTGAAGGCGG
>NZ_JCAXWU010000056.1:0-1261 GCF_059759695.1 Klebsiella sp. M041 | reverse complement strand
GCGCTGAACAAAATGACGAAAGCAGGTATGCCTGAAAGCGTGCGTATTGCCTGAAAACACAACCCGCTACGGGGGAGACTTACCCGAAATCTGATTTATTCAACAAAGCCCTATCAGTCTTCCATTCGGTTGGGGAGTGGTGAAATCCCGGAATCTGACAAGTCCGTGGTGCAAATCGAATTTACCGATAGCCAGTTTGAGAAACTCATGTGTGTCAGTGATACGAGCCAGTTTCTGAGATACGAGAGTGTGCCAGAAGGGATGTTTACTAACCGGCAAGCCGAATTTACAGCCTGTTATGAGGCGATGCTGACCGCAACAGAGCAGAGAATTGTTTTTGATGATAAGCGCAATGACTGGGTTATGGCGCAGGTTATTTCAAATAACTCTGTTACCTGATTAATCCCTCACAAGGAGTGTTAAATGAAATCTCCCTTTCTCTTTTTAGTTGCAGAGATATTTCTGTTAACGGGCTGTAATCAGCCTGCTGAATCAGATTCAGTCAGCGGCGGTGGTGGAACCATCGAGGCCATTAACCATACCCACTGGGCCATCAACCACTATAGTTTCAACGGGCAGTCCGGTGTCGATATTATCGGCCCGTGGCAGGGAGGAGGCGGTGCGGGTTGCTTTGGTGTGCCTCCAAAATGGGAACCGGGAATGACGGTAAAAATTGAGTGGGAAACAGGAGAAGCTTCAACAGATGGCTTTCCAGGATACGATCATTGGGATGAGTATCTTGAATGGGAAAAAAATAAAAGCAAGTTATGTAGAGCACAGTGCAATAGTGCCTGTTCCTGATTATAACGGCCAAAAAACCTGTGGCATCAAAATACACTTCCTTCCGTGCGACAAGATAAAAGTGACAACCAGTTGTTACGATTACGGTAATCCGAATTACCCGATTAAGGATCCGATTAAGATGGAGGAGCCTGAAGTATGTCCAAAATAAATTCAGGGCTGCCAGGGCATGGTTAGCTCCTTTTGACACATGGCTGGGATAGGAACCTGTAATCTCTCATTATCCCCTAAGCAAAGGAATGTTAAATGAAATCTCCCTTTCTCTTTTTAGTTGCAGAGATATTTCTGTTAACGGGCTGTAATCAGCCTGCTGAATCTGATTCAGTCAGCGGCGGTGGCGGAACCATTGAAGGGCTTTGTTGAATAAATCGAACTTTTGCTAAGTTGAAGGATCAGATCACGCATCTTCCCGACAACGCAGACCGTTCCGTGGCAAAGCAAAAGTTCAAAATCACCAACT
>NZ_JCAXWU010000055.1:0-1608 GCF_059759695.1 Klebsiella sp. M041 | reverse complement strand
TGTAATGGCTCAATAGTAATGTCCGCCTGTGGCTCAATTCAGATGTCCGCGCTATGGTAAGCTTCACTGGTCCGTTTAAACTACCGGGAGGCATATCATGAGCGCAGAAAGCTCAGGAGTGTTTACTTTGAAAGAGATCAACCGGATCAAGATTATACAGGACGTCATTGAACGTCGCATCACAACGCGCCGTGCGGCCGAGCACCTCGGTATCAGCGACAGGCAATGCCGCAGACTTCTTGCCCGTTACCGTGAAGGGGGACCGCTTGGTATGGCCAGCAGACGATGTGGCATGCGTGGTAACCGCCAGTTGCCACCCGGGCTCGCAGATCAGGCTCTGGAACTGATCAAGACGCGTTATGCTGATTTCGGTCCGACTCTGGCGCGTGAAAAGCTCGAAGAACTCCACGGACTGTTTCTTGGCAAAGAAACTGTCCGGCGCATCATGGTGCGGGCTGGCTTATGGGTTCCCCGTAAACAACGTGCCGCAAGGATCCCTCAACCACGGTACCGGCGTCCGTGTACTGGTGAGCTGATACAAATAGATGGCTGTGATCACGACTGGTTTGAAGGCCGTGGCCCGGCCTGCACCGCGCTGGTCTATGTTGATGATGCAACCAGCAAACTGATGGAACTGTTGTTTGTTAAATCGGAGTCCACGTTTTCTTACTTCGAAGCCACGCGGCGCTATATCGATAAGCATGGTAAACCGCTGGCACTGTACAGCGATAAAGCCGGTGTTTTTCGTGTTAACAATAAACACGCCACAGGCGGAGACGGGCATACTCAGTTTGGGCGAGCCATGCATGAACTGAACATCCAGACTATCTGTGCAGAAACCAGTCCCGCCAAAGGGCGTGTAGAACGAGCTCACCTCACTTTACAGGATCGTCTGGTCAAAGAGCTGCGGTTACAGGGCATTTGTTCAATGGAGGCTGCAAATGACTTCGCTGAGGCCTATATGGCTGACTATAACCGCCGTTTTGGCAAAGTACCGCGACATGATTTTGACGTACACCGTGCTGTAGAACATGATGAGGACCTGGGGCTTATTTTCACTGTTCGTGAAAAACGTAAAGTCTCAAAATCGTTGACGATACAATATGATAAAATGTTGTACCTGATTGAAGACAGCGAACTGAGTCGCCGTGCAATAGGTAAATATATCGATGTGTATCACTATCCTGATGGCAGAAAAGAGCTGCGCCTGAACGGTACGCTACTTCCCTACTCTACCTACGACCGACTGTCAGAAATCGACCAGGGCGCGATTGTCGATAACAAGCGTCTTGGCCGAACCCTGGAGTTTATCAGTCTGGTGCAGAGCAAGCGGGATAACACGCGCTCTCAGTCAATTCCCGCTGGAGATGGCCCTTCCCGACGACGGCCAAAGCAGGAAGGGAAGAAATCCCAGCGCTCACTGGATAATGATGACATGCTCGAAGCACTCAAACAGCTTCAGTCACGTTCAGAGGACATTTTTGGTAAAAGAGCCCGCTGATGGTACTCACTGGCCGGACAGTGGTTGCTCACCAGTTGATATTGTCCGGCCAGACCCATGATGTATTATTCATTTCGTTCAGCATCTTTATGTCCTGCTTTTCACGG
>NZ_JCAXWU010000054.1:0-1725 GCF_059759695.1 Klebsiella sp. M041 | reverse complement strand
ACAATCTGTGTGAGCACTACAAAGGCAGGTTCTTTAAGGTAAGGAGGTGATCCAACCGCAGGTTCCCCTACGGTTACCTTGTTACGACTTCACCCCAGTCATGAATCACAAAGTGGTAAGCGCCCTCCCGAAGGTTAAGCTACCTACTTCTTTTGCAACCCACTCCCATGGTGTGACGGGCGGTGTGTACAAGGCCCGGGAACGTATTCACCGTAGCATTCTGATCTACGATTACTAGCGATTCCGACTTCATGGAGTCGAGTTGCAGACTCCAATCCGGACTACGACATACTTTATGAGGTCCGCTTGCTCTCGCGAGGTCGCTTCTCTTTGTATATGCCATTGTAGCACGTGTGTAGCCCTGGTCGTAAGGGCCATGATGACTTGACGTCATCCCCACCTTCCTCCAGTTTATCACTGGCAGTCTCCTTTGAGTTCCCGGCCTAACCGCTGGCAACAAAGGATAAGGGTTGCGCTCGTTGCGGGACTTAACCCAACATTTCACAACACGAGCTGACGACAGCCATGCAGCACCTGTCTCACAGTTCCCGAAGGCACCAAAGCATCTCTGCTAAGTTCTGTGGATGTCAAGACCAGGTAAGGTTCTTCGCGTTGCATCGAATTAAACCACATGCTCCACCGCTTGTGCGGGCCCCCGTCAATTCATTTGAGTTTTAACCTTGCGGCCGTACTCCCCAGGCGGTCGATTTAACGCGTTAGCTCCGGAAGCCACGCCTCAAGGGCACAACCTCCAAATCGACATCGTTTACGGCGTGGACTACCAGGGTATCTAATCCTGTTTGCTCCCCACGCTTTCGCACCTGAGCGTCAGTCTTTGTCCAGGGGGCCGCCTTCGCCACCGGTATTCCTCCAGATCTCTACGCATTTCACCGCTACACCTGGAATTCTACCCCCCTCTACAAGACTCTAGCCTGCCAGTTTCGAATGCAGTTCCCAGGTTGAGCCCGGGGATTTCACATCCGACTTGACAGACCGCCTGCGTGCGCTTTACGCCCAGTAATTCCGATTAACGCTTGCACCCTCCGTATTACCGCGGCTGCTGGCACGGAGTTAGCCGGTGCTTCTTCTGCGGGTAACGTCAATCGACAAGGTTATTAACCTTATCGCCTTCCTCCCCGCTGAAAGTGCTTTACAACCCGAAGGCCTTCTTCACACACGCGGCATGGCTGCATCAGGCTTGCGCCCATTGTGCAATATTCCCCACTGCTGCCTCCCGTAGGAGTCTGGACCGTGTCTCAGTTCCAGTGTGGCTGGTCATCCTCTCAGACCAGCTAGGGATCGTCGCCTAGGTGAGCCGTTACCCCACCTACTAGCTAATCCCATCTGGGCACATCTGATGGCATGAGGCCCGAAGGTCCCCCACTTTGGTCTTGCGACATTATGCGGTATTAGCTACCGTTTCCAGTAGTTATCCCCCTCCATCAGGCAGTTTCCCAGACATTACTCACCCGTCCGCCGCTCGTCACCCGAGAGCAAGCTCTCTGTGCTACCGCTCGACTTGCATGTGTTAGGCCTGCCGCCAGCGTTCAATCTGAGCCATGATCAAACTCTTCAATTTAAGTTTGATGCTCAAAGAATTAAACTTCGTAATGAATTACGTGTTCACTCTTGAGACTTGGTATTCATTTTTCGTCCGAGGACGTTAAGAATCCATGTCACTTTGAGTGCCCACACAGATTGTCTGATAAATTGTTAAAGAGCAGT
>NZ_JCAXWU010000053.1:0-1916 GCF_059759695.1 Klebsiella sp. M041 | reverse complement strand
ATGTCGCGGTAGGGATACCCGTTACCGGATACCCCCCGCACAGATCCCGGCGTGCGCGATTTACGCACCGGGCTCCTGCCTCGGGTGTCTGGCGGTGAACCGCTCCACAGGCCATGGATGTAGAACCCGAACCCTTGGTAGCCATGCGGCTGCCAGTTTGTTTGCTTTCGTCCAGGTCGTATCATCCTTCTGGCTCCTGCGCCTGAGCGCCCGGCGCCAGAGGTTTGTTACGTGTGTCCTGAACTTCTGCATGGTGGGGAAGTTGCCCGGTACCGAGTGATAGTTCAGGTATCCCTGAACCACTCTCCTGAGCCATTTTCCCTGTTCGGGGATTGAGTAATGCCAGCGCCTTCGCAGACCGTCTTTGATGGCTTTCAGAGTTGCCGTCATCCGATCCCGGCGGGTCTTTCGTATCAGCATGAACCTGCCGTTGCGATCTTTCCCGCTGATGTGCGTGAACCCGAGGAAGTTGAACGTTTCTGGTTTGCCTTTTCCCCTGATGGCACGGTTTTCGGCAGCGAAGCGGCCGAACTCCATCAGACGGGTTTTCTCCGGGTGAACCGTGAGTCCGAACTCCCTCAGTCTGCGCTGCATGGCTATACGGAAGCGCCGGGCATCGTATCGTTTGTCGAACCCGATGACGATGTCATCGGCGTATCTGACCATTACCACATTGCCTGTGGCATAGCGACGTCGCCACTGATGCGCCCACAGATCGAAGACGTAGTGGAGGTATATGTTTGCCAGCAGCGGTGAGATGACCGCACCCTGTGGGGTGCCTTCCTCCGTTGCTCGCCATTGACCCTCTTCCGACGTCCCGGCTGTGAGCCACTTACGTATGAGCCTGATTACCCTCCGGTCGCCGATCCGATGCTCTGTGAACCTGATCAGCCATTCGTGGCTCACCCTGTCGAAGAACTGACTGATGTCGGCATCCAGTACCCAGTTTACGTTAGTGCGTACCAGCCCTGTGGCCAGTGCGTCCAGTGCATCGTGCTGGCTTCGCCCGGGTCTGAACCCGTATGAGAACCCCATAAAGTCGTTTTCATAGACTGCGTTCAGGATTTTCACCAGCGCATACTGGACGATCTTGTCCTCCAGCGAGGCGATGCCGAGCGGGCGTTGTTTTCCATCCGCTTTTGGGATGTAGTGACGCCTGCCGGGCTGCGCCCTGTAACTGCCCTGATGTAGCCTCCGGTGCAGATCTGTTATGTTGTTCTTCATGTTTCCGGCGTAGTCCATCCACCTGATGCCATCCACTCCGGCGGCCGCTTTCCTGCTCAGGGAGAGGAATGCGGCTTCCAGTGCTTCGACTGTCAGCAGGTGGAACAATGCTGTAAACCGTTCTTTCTTCCGCTGCTTCGCAGCTTCCCGCACGCGTGACAGCCTCTGTGACATGCTTTCCCGGCTCTGTGTCCGGCGCATGTGTGGCTGTTCCGCGTTCCCCTTGGCCCCGCTCCTTCGCTCCACTGACTCCGCTCCTTTCGGGTTGTTCGCCTGCTTCGCCGCTACTATGAGCGAGTCCGACTTCTCCTCTCCGTACATCACCGGCTATGACTCCTCGTCTTCCCGGTGCGGGCCATCTCCGACACTGGCAGATGGTCAGAGGGGAGATCTCCCGGTTCCCGCGTAGAGATCGTATTGACATGCCAGGGTCTCAGACCCCGCCGGGTCCATGTGGCACTCGCAGTATCGCACCCTATGATGTTGCCTTCCGTTAACAGTACAACGTCGGCACCCGGTAATTTAATATAGATTTCGTGGCTCAATGGCTGGCCTGTCAACACCCCTGTCAACGCTTCACCCCATACCTCGCGGTATGCAACGCATGACTCGGGGACCTTGTGGATTGCTGGTCCTTCAATGGTCGGGGACTTTCACCCCTTGATCTCTACCGGTCTCCCGGCGCACACTGT
>NZ_JCAXWU010000052.1:0-2437 GCF_059759695.1 Klebsiella sp. M041 | reverse complement strand
AGTCTCAGGGAGAACTCATCTCGGGGCAAGTTTCGTGCTTAGATGCTTTCAGCACTTATCTCTTCCGCATTTAGCTACCGGGCAGTGCCATTGGCATGACAACCCGAACACCAGTGATGCGTCCACTCCGGTCCTCTCGTACTAGGAGCAGCCCCCCTCAATTCTCCAGCGCCCACGGCAGATAGGGACCGAACTGTCTCACGACGTTCTAAACCCAGCTCGCGTACCACTTTAAATGGCGAACAGCCATACCCTTGGGACCTACTTCAGCCCCAGGATGTGATGAGCCGACATCGAGGTGCCAAACACCGCCGTCGATATGAACTCTTGGGCGGTATCAGCCTGTTATCCCCGGAGTACCTTTTATCCGTTGAGCGATGGCCCTTCCATTCAGAACCACCGGATCACTATGACCTGCTTTCGCACCTGCTCGCGCCGTCACGCTCGCAGTCAAGCTAGCTTATGCCATTGCACTAACCTCCTGATGTCCGACCAGGATTAGCTAACCTTCGTGCTCCTCCGTTACGCTTTGGGAGGAGACCGCCCCAGTCAAACTACCCACCAGACACTGTCCGCAACCCCGATTAGGGGCCCACGTTAGAACATCAAACATTAAAGGGTGGTATTTCAAGGTTGGCTCCACGCAGACTGGCGTCCACGCTTCAAAGCCTCCCACCTATCCTACACATCAAGGCTCAATGTTCAGTGTCAAGCTATAGTAAAGGTTCACGGGGTCTTTCCGTCTTGCCGCGGGTACACTGCATCTTCACAGCGAGTTCAATTTCACTGAGTCTCGGGTGGAGACAGCCTGGCCATCATTACGCCATTCGTGCAGGTCGGAACTTACCCGACAAGGAATTTCGCTACCTTAGGACCGTTATAGTTACGGCCGCCGTTTACCGGGGCTTCGATCAAGAGCTTCTCCTTACGGATAACCCCATCAATTAACCTTCCGGCACCGGGCAGGCGTCACACCGTATACGTCCACTTTCGTGTTTGCACAGTGCTGTGTTTTTAATAAACAGTTGCAGCCAGCTGGTATCTTCGACTGGTCTCAGCTCCATCCGCAGGGACTTCACCTACACACCAGCGTGCCTTCTCCCGAAGTTACGGCACCATTTTGCCTAGTTCCTTCACCCGAGTTCTCTCAAGCGCCTTGGTATTCTCTACCTGACCACCTGTGTCGGTTTGGGGTACGATTTGATGTTACCTGATGCTTAGAGGCTTTTCCTGGAAGCAGGGCATTTGTTACTTCAGCACCGTAGTGCCTCGTCATCACACCTCAGCCTTGATTATCCGGATTTGCCTGGATAACCAGCCTACATGCTTAAACCGGGACAACCGTCGCCCGGCTAACATAGCCTTCTCCGTCCCCCCTTCGCAGTAACACCAAGTACAGGAATATTAACCTGTTTCCCATCGACTACGCCTTTCGGCCTCGCCTTAGGGGTCGACTCACCCTGCCCCGATTAACGTTGGACAGGAACCCTTGGTCTTCCGGCGAGCGGGCTTTTCACCCGCTTTATCGTTACTTATGTCAGCATTCGCACTTCTGATACCTCCAGCAACCCTCACAGGTCACCTTCGCAGGCTTACAGAACGCTCCCCTACCCAACAACACATAGTGTCGCTGCCGCAGCTTCGGTGCATGGTTTAGCCCCGTTACATCTTCCGCGCAGGCCGACTCGACCAGTGAGCTATTACGCTTTCTTTAAATGATGGCTGCTTCTAAGCCAACATCCTGGCTGTCTGTGCCTTCCCACATCGTTTCCCACTTAACCATGACTTTGGGACCTTAGCTGGCGGTCTGGGTTGTTTCCCTCTTCACGACGGACGTTAGCACCCGCCGTGTGTCTCCCGTGATAACATTCTTCGGTATTCGTAGTTTGCATCGGGTTGGTAAGTCGGGATGACCCCCTAGCCGAAACAGTGCTCTACCCCCGAAGATGAGTTCACGAGGCGCTACCTAAATAGCTTTCGGGGAGAACCAGCTATCTCCCGGTTTGATTGGCCTTTCACCCCCAGCCACAAGTCATCCGCTAATTTTTCAACATTAGTCGGTTCGGTCCTCCAGTTAGTGTTACCCAACCTTCAACCTGCCCATGGCTAGATCACCGGGTTTCGGGTCTATACCCTGCAACTTAACGCCCAGTTAAGACTCGGTTTCCCTGCGGCTCCCCTATACGGTTAACCTTGCTACAGAATATAAGTCGCTGACCCATTATACAAAAGGTACGCAGTCACACCCGAAGGTGCTCCCACTGCTTGTACGTACACGGTTTCAGGTTCTTTTTCACTCCCCTCGCCGGGGTTCTTTTCGCCTTTCCCTCACGGTACTGGTTCACTATCGGTCAGTCAGGAGTATTTAGCCTTGGAGGATGGTCCCCCCATATTCAGACAGGATACCACGTGTCCCGCCCTACTCTTCGAGTTCACA
>NZ_JCAXWU010000051.1:0-2818 GCF_059759695.1 Klebsiella sp. M041 | reverse complement strand
ATACCTCGCGGTATGCAACGCATGACTCGGGGACCTTGTGGATTGCTGGTCCTTCAATGGTCGGGGACTTTCACCCCTTGATCTCTACCGGTCTCCCGGCGCACACTGTTTTTATATACAGTAGTTTTATCGAGAAGGCAGATCAAGCGGTCGCGCCTATCAATTTTCATGACTGGCGTAACGTATTGATGATTCTATTGAGTTAGTGGGAAATTTTGTAAGCGCCGATCTGGCTTGTCACCTATCATCGATAGTAGTCGATTGGTTACAAACTTTACACTTCGTTACATTATGTGCTATACGTTTATAAACGGAATATGTGGCAAGAGACTATGAGACTTCCATTGGTACTGAACTCATTTTATCGAGTTTTTGCGCAGAATTTACCTGAATCCATCAAACCATCAATGAGAGGTTTGTATAACGAAATAAATAAAATTCTCACATACGGATTCAGAGAAAAAGATATTTTCACAGCTCTTGATTTTGAAATAAATTCTCACTGCAATTTAGAATGCAGTTATTGCCCTGCTTCATTTAAGGATGGCAGAGGCAAGCATCTAATGCCATTTGAAACTTTCAAAAAAGCCATCGATGACCTTTCCAGAATAAATTATTCTGGAAGGATATCTCCCCATTTCTTTGGAGAGCCTCTTCTTGATGACAGACTACCAGAACTAATGGCATACGCCAGGGAAAAACTACCAAATGCAGAAATAATAATACATACGAACGGTATAAGATTAAGCAAAGAAAAATATGATGCTTGTATGTCTGCAGGGGTTACTGGCTTCCTGGTAACAAAGCATACAAAAATGATGCCTAAAAACATAGTTGATATAGTAGAAAGCAAATACGCAGAGCACGGAACAATAAAAGTTAGATCAATTGAGAACCTTACTTTATTTAATAGAGGTGGTTTAGTTAAACCAAAAAAAGAAAGAAAAATGAAACGATGCTTTTATCTCTCCGATGAAATCTCAATAACACACACGGGTAATGTTGTTTGTACTAATGACTTTGGAGAAACGCACGTATTTGGAAATGTTAATGAATATAATCTGTTAGATATATGGAACAGCAATGAATTTAAAACAGTAAGAAAAGAAATCAAAAAAGGAATATTCAATCTTGATATGTGTAAAAAATGCGCGGGCATTAAATAGAATTCGTATGCCCCCCTCGCAGGGCTCGCTGTATAGCGATGCGAGGTGGGGGGATGTGTTTTATGGTCGGAATCCTGGCTAAGTTATTGATGACAGAATGAAAAAACAGGTCGAACGCCTGGGTTTTGTTTAATCATTTTGTTCGTGTTCTTACTGCTTAGAGGTGTCGCCGGACAGTAACTTTAACTCCCGTGATAGCGCTTTTATTATGGTATACAGAAAAATAACTAAGCAAATTCAACGTTATGCAATATTTTCGACGATATAGCACTGTTAACTTCTGGACAAATATGGACATTAGAATCCCCCAAACCGTGCCCCAAACGCCATTTTGCCCCAAAATCTGCCCCAAAAAACAGCTCACCAAAGAGAAGGCCTTCGGGAGTTGGTGGCGAGTTTATGCGCAACCCGCTTTATATAATAATTTGCGATACGGCTGCTGGGTGAGCACTTAACTTGTGATATTTCTGGCACTGCTACTACTTACCGTGACTACTGATAACGATTTAGACGCATGCCTCAACGCAGTATTGAACGCAATGAGAGTTACTGACCGACATTCGCTCTTCACACGATTTGAATGACTCCGGAACACGAAAATATCCTCTGGATGCCTTTCCCGTCGCCGGGCTATCATCGCCATCACCGTAGGTGGAATTTCAACGCGCAGCGCTTTCAGTCTCCCCCTCTCTCGTATCAGTATCGAATTGCCATCGATGTCATCGTAACGAAGCGACAGCAGCCTGCCCGCACTAAGGCTCGTATGGAAAATCAATGCCCACAAATCAGCCCAGGTATCTGAGATTTTGACAAGGTGACTATTAATTATCAAAAATTGCGCGAACGTTAACGATTCCTTGCTGCTCACATTCAACCACTCTTTCCTCTATCCTTCGTTAGGTTATTATCTCAGATGTTAATTTCAGGAAACAGTAGTTAAAGTAAGGTTACTCTCACCCGATTATCAAACAGGGCTATCATCCTGTCTCATATCGTTGATCGAGTGCGTCGGTACTCCGAGCACTTCGACATCATCAAGCGCCTCCCCTTCAATCGACTCCCCTTCGCTCGTGATAAATGACCGGCCCATGAGTTTTGCAAAATGCATCTCGCCAGCGACACGAATCAGAACGACGCTTCCCTGCGTCACTTTCAGCGATAAGTCGAGAACGACGAAGCCGCGATTAGTCCTTACAACTTGCGAATTCGCTCCAATGTTGCACGCTGCCGTCACTGTCAGCGCCGTCTCAAGATAGTCGTTAGCCGGTGATGGAAATGGCCCCATTACATGACCCTCCCCATGTTGCGCAAAATCCAAAGCCGGTTATCCGTGTGATCCGGAGTTTTGTCAGCAAAACACGACTGATAGCGTTCTATCCACCGGTTAGCCTCAGAGTATGAAAAGTGAATGCCTCGTTGCTGCATAGATGAAACAAAATCCACTGTATGCAGGTACTGGTAGCCTTTCGAGTTCCGAAGAATCGACTCGCGGAACGCCTGGTTGATGTCTGATTGTCGAAGCATGATCGTCCCTCACATGGATGTCGCGGTAGGGATACCCGTTACCGGATACCCCCCGCACAGATCCCGGCGTGCGCGATTTACGCACCGGGCTCCTGCCTCGGGTGTCTGGCGGTGAACCGCTCCACAGG
>NZ_JCAXWU010000050.1:0-2917 GCF_059759695.1 Klebsiella sp. M041 | reverse complement strand
CAATCATCCTGTTGTTTCAGTCGGAGGAAAGTCTATCAGTAAAGAGAATGAGAGATCAAAGTGGTCATTTTAATTGAGCTGGATAACGGACATTTCAATTGAGCCTTGACAAAGGTTGTAGCTCCCATATTCTAATGTCACTTTTAACCCATTTAGTGATGTCACTTTTTCTGGCATAAAGGATCCAATCCTCAGGCCATGGAGACATCAGGATGCTTGTGACCATGTCAGATAAAGAAATCAGTCGGATCAACGTCATTCAATCAGTTGTTGAAAAACGTATGCGCCGTCGTGATGCTGCTCATCAGCTTGCTTTGACCGAACGTCAGACACAGCGGTTAATGAACCGCTTTCGTGAGTCTGGTGCCGCAGGATTGGTAAACCTTCGGCGTGGACGCCCTGGTAATCACAGGCTTCCTGAGTCACTGAAGCTGCGAGTTCTTTCGTTACTTCACGATCATTACAGCGACTTTGGACCAACACTGGCCGCAGAAAAATTACGCGAACGCCACAACATCACAGTATCTGTTGAAACGCTCAGAAAATGGATGACAGCGGATGGACTCTGGGTTCCTTATTCACGTCGCAGGCCCCGCGTTCATCAACCCAGATATCGGCGTGACTGCCTCGGAGAACTTGTTCAGATTGATGGTTCCCCGCACGACTGGTTTGAAGGCCGTGCACCGAAATGCTGCCTGCTCGTCTTTATTGATGACGCGACTGGCCGCCTGATGCACCTCCGTTTTGGTGAGACTGAATCAGCTTTTGATTACATGATGGCCACTCGCGAGTATCTCGAGCAACACGGCAAGCCCCTTGCGTTCTACAGCGATAAGCACGGCATTTTCAGGGTCAATAATGGAGGATCCACTACGACCGGAGTCACCCAGTTTGGCCGTGTACTTTCTGAACTTGGGATCGAGTTGATTTGTGCCAACAGTCCACAGGCTAAAGGCCGTGTGGAGCGAGCAAATCAGACACTTCAGGATCGGCTTATCAAAGAGATGCGTCTCGAGGGAATCTGCAGTATTGAAGCCGCCAACGCCTGGCTGGATACCTTCATCGCTGACTTCAATCGTCGCTTCGCAAGACCAGCAAAATACCCCAAAGATCTGCACCGCCCGGTGTCTGAAAGCAACGAAGAGCTGGATGATATCTTTGCTTGGCAGGAACTGCGTAAGCTGTCTAAAACGCTGACATTCCGCTATGACAAAATGATATATCTGGTTGAACCTACTGAAGAAAATACTCGCATCGCTGGCGAGAAAATAACTGTCTACGACTATCCTGACGGCACGCTGGCATTCAAATACGGTTACCGTTCACTCAAATATCAGGTGTTCGACAAACTGGAATGTCTCGACCAGGGGCAAATTGTTGATAACAAACGTCTTGGGGCTGTACTGAAGCTGGCGCAAAGCAAAATGGATGAACTCGAACGCGATGGCAAGCGTGACAGGAGCAAAAAGATGCCAAAACGACGGGCTCAGGCCAGAGTTCAGGAGCAACTCAGGGCAATTAATCCGGTCCTGGTAAACCCGGATGAATTCAGGGCCAGCCTGAAACGCTAGCCCCCTGCTCTTTTTTTTGGATAGTTCAGCTGTGGCAGTGTGATGAAGTACAAGCTTTTGAAAACATGGCAGTTGAGTTTGCAACCAATAATCCCCATTACTTATCTGGTTTTACTATCACAGCAGATATATTCCAGAATATTAAGGGGAAAACAGAACATGGCCAGATGTACGGCTCCTGTACGTGGACATAGCTCAGCAGCCGCCGCTGCTGCCTGTCCAGCCTGTCGCAATCGCAGTGGTTATCGCCGCAGCAGCTACAGTTATGATAGTTATCCGTCCTACTCCTCGTCAGGCAGCGCTGGCGGAAGTCGTGGAAGCAGTAGCGGTGGTTCCAGCAGCGGTACAAAGCCTCGCTGGTCAAAATCGGGATCTTCCGTTTCCTACACAACCGCCCAAGTACAATCTCTCACACCGATTCGCCAAACGGTAGAGAAGCTTGTCGCAGAGAAGCCGGATTTGCGTGATGTATTCCTTTGCCACGCTTGGGATGATCGACAAGGCGTAGCCAAAGAGCTACACGATTTGCTCGAGGCTGCAGGCGTCAAAGTATGGTTTAGCGAAAAGGATCTTGCTCTTGGCGTTCCTATGATGCGTGCCATCGATAAAGGATTAGCAAATTCTCGAATCGGTCTGGTATTAGTGACTCCAGCGCTATTAAACCGACTGCCCAAAGAAGGCGTTGCTGATAAAGAGCTTTCAGCTTTACTGGCCGGGAACCAACTCGTACCGATCGTTCATAACACAACGTATGAAGCTCTCCGCAATGTCAGTCCCTTGCTCGCATCCCGAAGCGGTCTGGACACGGGAGAAGATACGCTGGCAGTTGTCGCAACAAAAATTGCAGAATTGATTACTGTGTAGAGTAACGACTCCCACTCAAACTAAAATATCTGGTCTACTACCGCAGGCCAGATATTTTACCTTTTATCACCTCTCCCTTCAGAACATAACTTCCGCCCATGTCCATGTCACTTCAGGTGACATTTGAAACTGGCTAAACCGAGTGACTTTTTAATCTTGTAATAACAAAGGTTGTCAGCACAAAGCGTTATTGTCGTCTCAGGGGCTGCGGATGTTTTCCTGGACTGTTATGTTGTGATCATTATTATTGCACAACAAATTTTCTTTTCCTCACTTCACTGATTCTGACGTGCGTTAAGTAAAAACTGAGAAGATCTGCCAAATAATATATGATCTAATGTAGCTCTATATTATTTTTCCCGGAAATTAGCTGCAACAGATATATTCTGTCTTTCTCAATGAGAGCTGGAAATGTATCGCCAGTAGCTGCCAGCAGAGACCATACTTCCAGGATGGCATAGGCCTTGGTATATTCAAGTGCG
>NZ_JCAXWU010000049.1:0-3352 GCF_059759695.1 Klebsiella sp. M041 | reverse complement strand
CTTTCTGCGCTCATGATATGCCTCCCGGTAGTTTAAACGGACCAGTGAAGCTTACCATAGCGCGGACATCTGAATTGAGCCACAGGCGGACATTACTATTGAGCCATTACACACGTGGTGCGCAAAAGGTACAATATGTTAAATACAGCCGTTTTTGATGAAATTATCCCTGCTTGGCGGCGACATGGAAAAATGTCGATCTACGTATCAGCGTGGTGGACATTTTTTTTACGGTGCCGGTACGTCTAGGGGGGCATCGCTGTTTTCAGGCGAAACAGGGCAGGGGAGGGAACAGACACAGGCGGGACACTGTACATGTTGTGTGCCGTTCAGCTGTGGTCGATAGCAGGTGTTGATTATCCACAGAAACGGGGATAAGTGCGCGATAACTGGACATAATTGCCTGAGTGTCCAGTTGAGGTATCTGTGGAAATGTGTAAAACAATTGACGGTAGCGTCAACGTGATGTAGATTGAAGGTGAGCGCGAAACCAGCTGCATTAGGGTGCAATAGCTGGCGTAGGAACCCCATAGAAGCCCTTAATTCTGTGCTTGGGTGAGACCTCCCACCATTGTCTGAGGTGGTAAATATAAAAAGACAACATTATTTAGCCGCGATGTCCACCATTGCGGCTTTTTGTTATCTGCTGTATAGCAAAATCCCTCTACGATGCTTGTTAAGACCCTTCGCTTCTGTGTGCATGAAGTTCCAGAGAACTTTTCCATCCCATGGCGCAACAATAACCAGCATTTGTTGCTTTTGCTTATATGTGCCAATGAATATATACCGCACCATACCGTCATCATACATGGTCTCCCAAATCTCATAGGGGTTAACGAGCGTATCAAGCGCAAATTTTACGTAACGTTCGCGCGCATCTGCTCGCTTTTCGACAATGTGTGAAAGCTTATCTCGCAAGATGTGAATATCTCCGATAGGAGTGGTTTTAACGATCTCTGACATATCTTCAGCGCTAAACCCCATATGAACCTCAAGCAATGCAAGAGCTTCATCAAGACTACTACCGGCATCAATCTCATCAACAAGCTCATTACGTTCATCGACGTCTAGATTCCTCAAATCTTTCAGATCGAGATCTTTAAACGTTTGCAACCCATCGACCGCTTTAGCCATTCATTTATTCCCCCCATGAGGCCTTAATCTCAACAACTCGTTCCGCCAGGATGTTATAGGTTCTTCCCTTAGTGATAACCCCATCCTCCAAAAGCTTTTTAACTACATATAATGGGTGAATAATCAGTACGTTATGAAACTCACCAGTGCTACCTTCTCTTGTGGAAATGAAACCCAATTCCTTTAACTTCCTCATTCTTCCTGTCCATGTAGTGACTCCTCGATCACTGGCAAACCCTGACTCATAGGCCAACACTGTTTTATCTCTTATTTCTATTAGTCCTTCATCTGAAACCCTAAACCACAAGGCTAAGTACGTTGTCGATAGTGGTGATCCTTTTGATAAGCTGTCCATTAGAACACCAATCAAAGGTAAATAACGCGGTACTGTAGAGAATCCATCGTTTTCTAGCCTGTGCCAGGTTGGTACTTCCTCGCTTCCCCACAATGCCTTTATAAGTTCTGAACGTCTTTCTGACTGATTTCGTTTTCCTGCTCTTTTACTTCTTTCTGACATGTTTTTCTCCTTCCATCTGATAAATGTAATTTACTGAAAAAATATAGCTAAATCAATGACTTGTTTGTTTTTGTGACTGCTGTTTTTATTGTGGTCGGCAGGGAGATTAACGTTATATAGGTAATGAATATTACATTATTAATGTTTACATGTAATATATATTACATGTTGTTGGTCTATGTATATGATATTAATTACTTTATGAATAGATTCCGGTGCTCCCTGTGCTCACTGTTCTCTCTGTGCTCACAGTGCTCCCTGTGCTCCTTGGGGTTGTAGGGGGCATTTGGGGATTGGGATACAACCTACGTGTTTGCTGTCTGAACGAAGCATATTTTGATACGGCGTTGCTGGATATCCAGATTGTGGCCATGGAATTTTTAGAAAACTGGTATCGAGCTGCGAGGGAATTGTTTAATCAGGCGTGGGTAGTGCTTCCAAATTTTGATGTTATATAAATATAAAAAAAGTACATAAATAATATTATTTATGTACTTTTTTATGTGCTTCTGCGTTTCTATATCACCGGTAAATCCAGAAACTCCCCTGATCTCGCATCGGTAACAATGTGCGTAATTACTCCCCTGATCTCCAGCCCTTCCTCGTCGTCTTCTGGCAACGCCCGGATTTGATCCAGCTTATCGAGTTCCTGGAGACACCGTGTAGGGTACAACCGTAACCGCATAAGCCTGAATTGTTCTTCCAGGACACATAGCACCAGAGAACCATCAACCGGCGTACCGCCAAAATCTACAATCAGCAGCGAGTCCTGCCTGATGCCCTCCCGGAACGAAGTGCAGTCGCTGCGGAACAGGAACACGCCCGGACGCCCGGTTTTACAATAGCTGTCCAGCGAGAGGCGGCTTTCCTGGTAATCCATTGCCGGTGATGGAAACCCCATATCAGCGCCCTCCGTTCGGGTTAAACAGCTGGAACGTCCGGTTTTCTCCCTCACTGGGGGAGACGTCCCGGAATACCGTCACATACGTTTCTATCCACTGGTTAGCCTGGCGGGGCGTCCAATGCCAGTTGAACTTGTGCAGCTCCCGGACAAAGGCAGCGGTCGTGACGGTCTGACGGCCATCCTGTTCGCGGGTGATGGCCGCACGCCAGGCAGCGTCAATTTCATAGCGTCGTGGCATCAGATTTACCTCTTTATACTGTATATGCATACAGTATAAGGGGCGGTGAAATTTCTGCAAGTGATGGGGGGATAGCCGGTCAGAACGTCCCCGAAAACAAACCGCCCCCGGTTTCAGGAAGGGCGAACTGACCGGCAGAGGCAGTGTAACACCGCATGTCACAAAGGCAGCACTGACGTCGTCAGTGCTTTTTTTACCCGTCCTCCCGGACGCTGAAGGGCAGTTTCACCCGTGCAGCTAAAGGGGCGGTAAGTCCGGGTGTGCACATCGTCATTTTCTCCTGTGATGCCTTTCTCCTGCGTATCAGCTTCCGGTAATCGTCCCCCGTCACAACCTGGACAGCAAGGGTAAATGGCACGCTGCGCGCCCTTGCTGACCAGAACGACTCCGGGCAGGCCGAACCGTCAGGCGATACGAAGACGAAATTCACACTGACGGAGAAACAGCCAGGGGTCGGTTCCGGCTGAGGGCGAAATGACACCCTAAGCGTTAGCTCTGTGTCGTTGCACGATGTCAGCGACGGTATTCTTGCTGATACCGAGCTCGCGTGCGATCCAGC
>NZ_JCAXWU010000048.1:0-3665 GCF_059759695.1 Klebsiella sp. M041 | reverse complement strand
GGGGTCGGTTCCGGCTGAGGGCGAAATGACACCCTAAGCTTTCGGTTCCTTGGGCCAAAGATATTCGCCAGTCAGTAGAATGTGCGCCCAGCCCAATGGGGATATGTGGGGAAGAAATTCAGGGGGAACATCCAACCCTTCGTTCCGCCGCTCCGTGACGGCATGACCAAGATGGACGGTATTCCAGTAAATGATCACCGCAGTCAATAAATTGAGCCCAGCGATTCGGTAGTGCTGCCCCTCTGTCGTGCGATCGCGAATTTCCCCCTGCCTCCCGATACGGAGCGCATTTTTGAGCGCATGGTGGGCCTCTCCCTTGTTAAGACCGATCTGAGCACGCCGCTGCATGTCCGTATCCAGGATCCACTCAATAATGAAAAGGGTCCGTTCAATACGACCAACTTCACGAAGCGCAACTGCAAGGTTGTTTTGTCGTGGGTAAGAAGCGAGCTTGCGCAGGAGTTGGCTGGGCCTGATTTTGCCAGCGGTCATCGTCGCGGCACAACGGAAAATATCAGGCCAGTTCGCAACGATAAGATCCTCCCGGGCTTTTCCACCTACCAACTTGCGTAACTCCCTGGGGGTCGTATCGGGATTAAATACGTACAACCGCTTCGATGGCAGATCCCTGATTCGCAGAACGAGATTGTAGCCGAGCAGGCTACTGGCTCCGAACAAATGGTCGGTGAATCCTGCTGTATCGGCATACTGTTCGCGAACATGGCGACCGACCTCGTTCATCAGTAGTCCATCGAGAATATACGGTGCCTCGCTCACGGTCGCCGGGATCGACTGACAAGCGAATGGCGCGAACTGGTCGCTTACGTGAGTATACGCTTTGAGGCCGGGAACAGAACCATATTTGGCATTGACCATGTTCATGGCTTCGCCATGCCGCGCTGTCGGGAAAAACTGACCATCGCTCGATGCTGACGTGCCCATCCCCCAGACGCGTGACATCGGCAGTTTACCCTGCGCGGCCACCACAATTGCCAATGCCTGGTTCATGGCTTCGCTTTCAACATGCCAGCGGGCAAGGCGTGAGAGCTGCCAGTAATCATGCGTGTTTGTAGCTTCCGCCATCTTACGCAGGCCCAGATTGAGCCCTTCAGCGAGCAGGACGTTGAGCAGACCGATCCGGTCGCGACATGGAGCCCCGGTTCTCAGATGGGTAAACGCATCTGTGAAACCAAGGGCTGCATCAACTTCAAGCAGCATGTCGGTAATCCGAACGGACGGCATTCGGCGATACAGATCCAGTATGAGTGCCTCGGCACCATCCGGCACGTCTGCTGTCAACCTGTCGATCCGCAACGTTCCATCTTCTATGCTACCGTGCGGAATAGTGCCGTTACGGGCAGCCCGGGCCAGCCGCTTAAGAGCGATCGTGAGTCGCGCCTTTCTGTCTGCCAGCCAATCCTGTGGGTTGGAAGGCACGGCCAGTTTTGCATTTTCCTGCGCCGCGATCATCGGCACCAGTACCTGCTTGAGGTCACCATAGCGGCGCGAATGAGCGAGCCAGACATCTCCGGAACGAAAAGCATCCCGGAGGTGAAAGAGTACCGCCACTTCCCAAAGACGGGTATCTCCTTTTTCCTGAGCTCGTAAATGACGGTTCCATTTGGAGCTGGGCCGCAGGAAACGCCTTTCTGGCGATGCAACACCTTTCATCTCTCCGATCGACAAAGCTGCTGCTACCAATGGTCCGGCGACCGGCGCGGCTTCGAGCTTCAGACAGCGCAACATGCGGGGCGCATAACGACGAAAGCGATGGTATCCCTGCCCGACATATGCAAGAGGCTCATCGGCTAGCGTGTTGCTGAGTTGAGTCCCTGTCGCTACCAGTTGAGCGAGCCGGTCCCATGCAACCGAACTGGCGACAGCCATCTCCAGCGGGGTTCCGTCACTGCGGGCCTCAAGCAACGAAGCTCCCAGCGCGGTGAAGGTACGGATCGTATCCGTGAGTGTGGCTTTAGAGCCGGAAATTGTTTCGTCATGCTGGCGCTTCGCTTCCCGCCAGGTTTTTCCTACGATCCTGTCATGGGTTTCGACTATGGCATCAGCAATCGCCGCTTCCCACTCCACAACACAGACGGCAAGGATCGCCCAGCGGCGGTCCGAAGTGATGTCACGCAAACCGTCGGTGAAGTAGCGTTCACCCTGCCGACGCAGCCGGGCAATGCGATGGGCAGGTATGCTGGCCAAAGCACTATGATTGATATTCAGGGTACGCAGAAATTCGAGCCTGTCGAGCAAACGGTTAGCAGCAGCCGAGTTGTTACCAACCTCGAAGTTGCGAAGCCAGATGAAACGACTGATATTGCCGGCGAGCATTTCACTCAGAAGTTTGTCCAGGTGATCGCGAACATCCGCTGTTAAATTTTCCGCAATCCGCGTTTCAATCCGCCGCTCAGCGGCGACCAGAGCATCCGCGCACAAGCGCTCGATTGTCGATACTGCGGGCAGAATGGTGGAAGTTTCCCGACACCGCACAATAAAACGATGAGCAAGATCCTCGTTTGATCTGGCATCTTCGGCCTGGCCGAAAGTCCACTCCCGCAGATCACGGGCACCACGGCCCGTGAAGGTCTTGTAGCCGTAAATTTCGCGCAGCGTGTCCATGTGCTGCTGACGGGTTTGGCGCCGTGTGGCATAAGTGAGAAGCGCATCAGCCGGAACTCCAAGCTGAGCACCGACGAAGGAAAGGACTTCACGCGGGATCATCTCACCAGGAGCCAGTGCACGGCCCGGATATCGTAAGGCACAAAGTTGCAGGGCAAAGCCAATCCTGTTTTCCGGTCTGCGGCGCTGCCTAATGTTTTCCAGGTCATCATCGCCCAGCGTGTAGAACTTCAGTAGCGACAGTTCGTCCGTGGGCAGATCGAACAGCGCTGCTCGCTGCCGTTCGGTGAAAATATGGCGTCGTGACATACAAATTCGTCCCTTTTGAAGTATAGTCTGTTTTGGACAACAGCCAGCCCATATAAATCAGGGCGTTCCGATACAAAAATCCAGGAGGGTTCAATTGGGACATCGTGCCGCCATTTACTGCCGGGTTTCAACAGCGGATCAGTCTTGTGAACGCCAGGAATTTGATCTGCGAGCCTTCGCCGGCCGTGCCGGCTACGACGTGGTGGGAATATTTAAGGAAACAGGTTCAGGAACTAAACTCGACCGGGCCGAGCGAAAGAAAGTCCTGGCGCTTGCCCAGTCCAGACAAATTGATGCAATCCTGGTCACTGAGCTTTCCCGGTGGGGGCGCTCGACGCTCGATCTGCTCAATACGCTACGTGAACTGGAGAACTGGAAGGTTTCCGTGATAGCCATGAATGGAATGGCGTTCGATCTTTCGTCGCCGTATGGACGAATGCTGGCGACGTTTCTTTCCGGCATTGCGGAGTTTGAGCGGGATCTCATCAGCGAGCGGGTCAAGTCAGGCCTTGCTGTTGCGAAGGCACGTGGTAAGAGGCTTGGTCGTCAGGCCGGAGTGCGACCAAAATCAGACCGACTTTTGCCTAAGGTGGTTGCGATGAGGGCCGAGGGACGCAGCTATCGCTGGATCGCACGCGAGCTCGGTATCAGCAAGAATACCGTCGCTGACATCGTGCAACGACACAGAGCTAACGCTTAGGGTGTCATTTCGCCCTCAGCCGGAACCGACCCCT
>NZ_JCAXWU010000047.1:0-4488 GCF_059759695.1 Klebsiella sp. M041 | reverse complement strand
GGTGTCATATTCAACGTGAGAGGTGTTGATGGTGATACCACGAGCTTTTTCTTCCGGCGCGTTATCGATCTGGTCGAATGCGCGAGCGGAACCACCGTAGGTTTTAGCCAGTACGGTAGTGATGGCAGCGGTCAGCGTTGTTTTACCATGGTCAACGTGGCCGATAGTACCGACGTTAACGTGCGGTTTTGTACGTTCAAACTTTTCTTTAGACATCGATTGTCCCTCTAAGACACGGATAAATCGGTGATATCACCACATCAACCAGGCAACATGCCCGACTTGTTGAATGAACATAACAGAAGAGAAACAGGGAAGGAGAGAAAAGAAGTGGTGCTGATACCCAGAGTCGAACTGGGGACCTCACCCTTACCAAGGGTGCGCTCTACCAACTGAGCCATATCAGCACGTCTGGAGCGGGCAGCGGGAATCGAACCCGCATCATCAGCTTGGAAGGCTGAGGTAATAGCCATTATACGATGCCCGCATCCTGAAACTCGGCTACCCAGTTCTTTCTGTAATACTAAAGAGACTGCTCTCTGTAGTATTGAGCTGATTAGTTTACCCAACCAACTCCGGCTACGCAAAGCGTCGCCAGAAAGTGGTGGTGGGGGAAGGATTCGAACCTTCGAAGTCGATGACGGCAGATTTACAGTCTGCTCCCTTTGGCCGCTCGGGAACCCCACCCAAATTGTTATGGTGCCGACTACCGGAATCGAACTGGTGACCTACTGATTACAAGTCAGTTGCTCTACCTACTGAGCTAAGTCGGCATCAAGTAGCGCGCATTCTAGGGAGAGGAGCGAGTTCATGCAACTAAAAATTTGCATAAAACGTTCTCTTGCTCACATTTTGTGCTCTTACGCGAAAAAACGGTGTAATTTCAAACAACGGAGTGCAAATAATCGCCAGCAAACAGCACAGCAGGCGCGGTTTCGGTCATCCACGTTTACCCGGAACGTATGCTGACCGCAGACTGAAAGGCAACAGGCCGTTAGCACAATCCTGTTAGCAAAGGCCATGCTTTGCAAAGCATAAGAAACTTATTCCTCTCTTGTGACGCTGGCGCGAGAAAGCAGCATTCAATGAGTTTTTTTCTTATTATTCCCGGCAATCTGGTGTTACCCTCCTGCCCATTGTCCTGATTAACTCGTGTGAAGCATCGCCGTTTCAACGTATTCGGTGATGGTAAGAACATGCTTATGAGCCAAAAAGAGCAGACGTTAATGACACCGTACCTACAATTTAACCGCCACCAATGGGCTGCACTTCGTGATTCTGTCCCGATGACGTTAACCGAGGAAGAAATCACGCGGTTAAAAGGCATCAACGAAGATCTCTCTCTGGAAGAGGTTGCTGAGATCTATTTGCCGCTGTCGCGTTTGCTCAACTTCTATATTAGTTCTAACCTGCGTCGTCAGGCGGTTCTCGAACAATTTCTTGGCACCAACGGTCAGCGAATTCCCTATATAATCAGCATAGCTGGCAGCGTTGCGGTAGGTAAAAGCACCACCGCCCGTGTACTGCAGGCCTTGCTTAGCCGTTGGCCTGAGCATCGCCATGTCGAACTCATTACCACTGACGGATTTTTGCACCCTAACTCGGTTTTGAAAGAACGTGGGTTAATGAAGAAGAAAGGCTTTCCGCAATCTTATGATATGCATCGGCTGGTGAAGTTTGTCTCCGATCTCAAATCAGGAGTACCACAGGCAACTGCACCGGTTTATTCCCATCTAATTTATGATGTTATTCCCGACGGCGATAAAACTGTCGCGCAACCGGATATTCTCATTCTTGAAGGACTGAATGTTCTGCAAAGTGGGATGGATTATCCACACGATCCGCATCATGTATTCGTATCGGATTTTGTCGACTTTTCTATTTATGTCGATGCCCCGGAAGAATTATTGAAAAGCTGGTATATCAACCGCTTTCTTAAATTCCGGGAAGGAGCATTTACCGACCCGGATTCTTATTTCCATAATTACGCCAAGCTGTCGAAGGAAGAAGCGGTGGATATTGCCACCTCGCTATGGAATGAGATTAACCTAATGAATCTCAAGGAAAACATCCTTCCAACCCGCGAGCGCGCCAGCCTGATTATGACCAAGAGCGCCAATCATTCCGTTAATCAGGTACGCTTACGGAAATAAAGCAAAGGGAGCCGAAGCTCCCTTTTTTATTCTGCGCTGCGCAATGATATTTCACCACCGACCCAGGCTTTTATCACACCATCCTGCTCCAGCAATAGCGCCCCCTGGGCGTCAATACCGCGGGAAATGCCATAAATTTCTTTATCACCGATAATCAGTTTTACCGGACGATGAATAAAGTTATCCAGTTTTTCCCAGCGCGGCAGATAAGGAGCCAACCCTTCCTGCTCGAACAGCTCCAGCCCCAGGCGCAGCTCTTTAATCAGGCGCGCGGCGAGGAGGTTACGATCGATGACCACCCCTGCTTCCTGAAGGCTGATCCAACCCTGATTGACGACATCAGACTCCACGCGACGCATCACAAGGTTGATACCCGCGCCGCTGACGATTTGTGCGGCATCGCCCGTTTTTCCCGTCAGTTCCACGAGGATCCCTGACAGCTTACGATCCTGCAGATAAATATCGTTCGGCCATTTCACGCGAACCTGTTCGGCCCCGAATTGCTGCAGCACTTCAGCGATCACAATACCGATCACCAGGCTTAGGCCAATAGCCGCTGCCGGGCCCTGCTCCAGACGCCAGTACATTGAGAGATAGAGATTCGCGCCAAAGGGGGAAAACCATTTTCTGCCTCGTCGACCCCGCCCTGCCTGCTGATATTCAGCCACGCAGGCATCGCCGGACGTCAGCTCATCCAGTCTGTCCAGCAAATACTGGTTAGTGGAGTCGATTACCGGAAGGACAGTCACTCGGCCATGCTCTATCTGTTGGGAGATCTTTTTCTCATCCAAAAGATGAATAGGCTCTGGCAGGCTGTAACCCTTGCCCGGTACGGTAAACACATCAACGCCCCAGTCGCGTAAAGTCTGGATATGCTTATTAATCGCCGCCCGGCTCATGCCTAACTGCTCGCCAAGCTGTTCACCTGAGTGAAACTCACCATCAGCAAGGATAGAAATTAGCGTTAAAGGGATAGTATGGTCTTTCACGCAATGCTCTCCTCTGCGTTGACTTCACCATGCGTTCCAATGAAGCGCACCTCGGGTTGAAGCCATACATTGAATTTCGCACCCACCTGCTGGCGAACGTAATGGGCAAGCTTTATCACATCCTCACTGGTCGCTTGATCTTCATTAATCAGTACCAGCGCCTGCTGTCGATGCACGGCCGCGCCGCCGATGCGTTGTCCTTTGAGCTGACATTGATCGATTAGCCAGCCAGCGGCCAGCTTGACGCTGCCGTTTGCCTGCGGATAGTGCGGTGCATGAGGGAACTGCGCCAGCAGCGCTTCTGCAACCTGAGCGCTGACGATCGGGTTCTTAAAAAAGCTGCCAGCATTACCGTTAATCTTTGGATCCGGCAATTTAGTCATTCGCATATGACAGACCGCATCGAATACCTGCTGCGGGGTGACCGTCTGCGGATCGAGACGTGTTAAATCACCGTAGCTCAGCACCGGTCGCCACGCTTTCTCTAACGCCAGGCCAATCGCGACGATGGCGTAGCGGTCCTGATATTCATGTTTAAAGATGCTGTCGCGATAGCCGAAACGGCATTCCGCTGCGGAAAGGCGTTGTTTACGTCCCGTTTCCAGCTCGATGCAGTCAACATATTCGCAAACCCGCTGCAATTCGACGCCGTAAGCGCCAATATTCTGGATAGGCGAAGATCCTGCGCAACCAGGGATTAATGCCAGATTTTCCAGACCAGGCATCGCATGCTGTAGCGTGAACTGCACCAGTTGATGCCAGTTTTCGCCGGCGCCGACGTGCAAGCGCCAGGCATCCGGGGTTTCGCTCACCTCGATCCCCATAATTCGGTTGAGGATCACCGTACCGGCATAGTCGTTCATAAACAGGACGTTACTGCCTTCCCCAAGGATTAGCGTGGGTTCGCCAGCCGCGACAGCGGTTTGCCAGGCGCTTAATAACTGTTGTTCAGTTTCGGCGCGTACTATCGTATTGGCGGATCGCTCAATGCCAAAGGTATTCCAGGGTTTGAGGGAGTGGTTCATAGTGGCTTCCTGATGCAAAATCGGCGTTAGTTTACCGTATCTGGCGGGGGAAGGCTTGCCTGATTACAGAGGCAATAATATTGCGGGGCGCTAACGGTGGTGATGTGGTGTACCGGTCCGGGCAACAGAACCCGCAAGGTCCGTAGCCCCGGTAAGCGCAGCGCCACCGGGGGAAGCATGTCGGCACCCTCGCCGGAGGACAAAAACGCAAAAAAGCTCAGTCTTTCGACTGAGCTTTCTGCTTTATTTGATGCCTGGCAGTTCCCTACTCTCACATGGGGAGACCCCACACTACCATCGGCGCTACGGCGTTTCACTTCT
>NZ_JCAXWU010000046.1:0-4767 GCF_059759695.1 Klebsiella sp. M041 | reverse complement strand
GCGCTGAACAAAATGACGAAAGCAGGTATGCCTGAAAGCGTGCGTATTGCCTGAAAACACAACCCGCTACGGGGGAGACTTACCCGAAATCTGATTTATTCAACAAAGCCTTGTAATGATAGTAATGAAATTTATTTTTTCTTTTATAATCATATTGTTAAGTGGGTACGCTGAAGTGTTCAAATAATGTGCAGTAACTGTGTATTTTTTGTCTGAATGGATTGGCCATGCTTTTTCATTTTTATTCTTCCAGAGCAGAGCTATAATGCGCGCGTAATTCACATCCTACGGATGCATTATTGATAATGTGCAACAAACGTACCCTACGACGCTCGGATTTGACCACTTTTGAAGAAAAGTCAAATTCACTTTTATGCAAGAGAGGGTGAGGAAGGACGTTATCCTGGTGGTGTTGCCGCTGCCTGCCCGCGAACTTAATACTCTGCCTGACTTATGTAGAGATGCGGAGCGCCCAGCTACATGGCTGTTGAAGTCATACTGCCGAGAGTGACGCTTTTTGTTGGTTTCAAGGGTGAAATGAGAAAGTCCTGATGGATAGGATGCCATAAACTGAGGAGAGTAGCGGTGCATTTGTTGCGGTGTAGCGATGGATGTGAGTCCGGAGAGGGGCGCTGAGTACAGATATCCGTTTGTTTTTAGCTTTTTTGCCGAACGCTGACTAGGCTGTTTGTGGCTTCATGAATGCTGCGCCGGTAATGCTTGTGGAGCTAACGACGAGCGTATCCTCTTCGTTACGGTAAGACCGGGTAAGACAGACACTTTAGAGAGGGGAGTCCGCATTTTGGTTGCGATAGCCAATGGCGGTAGCGTGTCTGAATTTTAGAATAAACTCATTGTTCGATTTAACATTTTATTTACAATCTTAAAGGATGGTTTATGTGTCTTCCACGAGAATCACATTTTCATTCAGCGGTGACTGAGGTTAGCGATCATCTCCGATTCCGGAGTGCTAATGCGCAGGAAAGATTGTTTACATATTGCTTGTGCAAAATAATGTTACAATTGGTCTTTGTTTATGGGAATAGCTGTTCGTCTCTCGAGCACAGCAGATTTATCGATAATTCTGTTTGATACATATTACGTACGGAATTTTTTGTAGAATAATTTATGAGTATAAAAATGAAGTATAATATAGGGTATTTGTTTGATCTTCTTGTTGTTATAACAAACAAAGATTTAAAGGTACGTTATAAAAGCAGCGTATTTGGTTACTTATGGTCAATTGCGAATCCACTGCTTTTTGCAATGATATATTATTTCATTTTTAAACTCGTTATGCGAGTGCAGATCCCGAATTATACCCTTTTTTTGATTACCGGTTTATTTCCGTGGCAGTGGTTTGCCAGCTCGGCGACAAATTCCTTGTTTTCGTTTATAGCCAATGCACAAATAATCAAAAAAACAGTTTTTCCGCGCTCAGTTATTCCATTGAGTAATGTCATGATGGAAGGGGTACATTTCTTGTGTACAATTCCTGTGATTATTGCATTCCTGTTCGTGTATGGTATGCGTCCATCGCTCTCATGGCTCTGGGGCGTACCAATTATTGCGCTTGGTCAGGTAATTTTTACATTTGGTATTTCAATCATATTTTCTACGCTCAATCTGTTCTTCAGGGATTTAGAGCGATTTGTCAGCCTTGGTATCATGCTCATGTTTTATTGCACGCCGATATTATATGCGTCAGATATGATTCCTGAAAAATTTAGCTGGATTATTACCTATAATCCTCTGGCAAGCATGATCCTCAGCTGGCGGCAGCTGTTCATGGATGGCGTCTTAAATTATGGATATATTTCAATCCTTTACATTACAGGTTTAGTCCTGACAATTGTGGGCCTGAGTATTTTTAATAAATTAAAATATAGATTTGCAGAGATTTTGTAATGGAACCAGTAATAAACTTTAGTCACGTTACGAAAGAGTATCCTCTTTACCACCATATTGGCTCAGGAATTAAGGATCTCGTATTTCACCCTAAAAGAGCTTTTCAGCTGTTAAAAGGGCGTAAATATCTTGCGATCGAAGACATTACCTTCACCGTGGGTAAAGGCGAGGCCGTAGCGCTGATTGGTCGTAACGGGGCAGGGAAAAGTACCTCCCTCGGGCTGGTGGCCGGCGTCATTAAGCCAACAAAAGGCACTGTTACAACCCAGGGGCGCGTTGCCTCAATGCTTGAGCTAGGCGGCGGTTTTCACCCTGAATTAACCGGGCGAGAAAATATTTATCTCAATGCGACCCTGCTTGGGCTACGCCGCAAAGAGGTTCAGCAACGGATGGATCGGATAATTGAGTTCTCCGAGCTGGGTGATTTCATTGACGAACCTATCCGCGTGTACTCAAGTGGTATGCTTGCGAAGCTTGGATTCTCTGTCATCAGCCAGGTAGAACCCGATATACTTATTATCGATGAGGTACTTGCTGTCGGTGACATTTCGTTCCAGGCCAAATGTATACAAACAATACGAGACTTCAAAAATAAGGGTGTAACGATATTATTCGTTAGCCACAATATGAGTGATGTTGAAAAAATCTGTGACAGAGTTGTTTGGATCGAAAACCATAAACTCCGCGAAATTGGCTCAGCAGAGAGAATCATTGAACTTTACAAGCAAGCAATGGCTTAATAATTGGTAATAAGATGAATAGTATCAAAATTTATACATGCCACCACAAACCCAGTGCTTTTCTAAATGCCTCTATTATTAAACCACTGCATGTCGGGAAGGCTAATACTTATAATGATATTGGCTGTGAAGGGGATGATAGCGGAGACAACATTTCCTTTAAAAACCCCTTCTATTGTGAGCTGACGGCCCACTACTGGGTGTGGAAGAATGAATCCCTGGCTGACTATGTGGGATTCATGCATTACCGCAGACACTTGAACTTTGCAGAACAACAAAATCATCCTGAGGATAACTGGGGGGTGGTCAACTACCCGCTCATCAATGCCGAATACGAAAGCCAGTTTGGATTAAGTGATGAATCCATAAGCACCTGCGTCGATGGATATGATCTGCTGTTACCCAAAAAATGGTCGGTAACATCGGCAGGAAGTAAGAATAACCTTGATCATTATGCAAAAGGTGAGTTTTTACACATTAAAGACTATCAGTCTGCCCTGGATATCGTTGAAGAGCTGTATCCACAATATAAAGCTGCGATTCAACAATTCAATAATGCAACTGATGGTTATTATACGAACATGTTTGTTATGCGCAAAGACATGTTCCTTGATTATTCTGAATGGCTTTTTGCTATTTTGTCTAATCTTGAAGATCGGATTTCGATGAATAACTATAACGCTCAAGAAAAACGAGTTATAGGACACATTGCTGAGCGTTTATTCAATATCTACATCATCAAATGTCAACAAGATAAACAGCTAAAAATAAAAGAACTACAGCGCACGTTTGTTACTGCTGAAACATTTAATGGTAAATTAAAGCCCGTTTTTGACGAAAGCGTACCGGTTGTTATTAGTTTTGATAATAACTATGCATTAAGTGGCGGGGCATTAATCAATTCAATTGTTCGCCATTCTGATGCGAACAGAAACTATGATATCGTTGTTCTGGAAAATAAGGTCAGTAATTTAAATCAACAACGCCTTATCAAGCTAGTTGCTGGTCATAACAACATATCATTGCGCTTTTTTGATGTGAATTCATTCACTGAGATGAGTGATGTTCATACCCGTGCACATTTTAGTGCGTCGACCTATGCGCGCTTGTTCATCCCGCAACTTTTCCGCGAGTATAAAAAAGTTGTGTTTATCGATTCTGACACCGTGGTGAAGGCTGATTTGGCGACACTTCTGGATGTCGAGATCGGCACTAACCTGGTTGCCGCTGTTAAAGACATCGTCATGGAAGGGTTTGTGAAGTTTGGTACCATGTCAGAATCAGATGATGGCATTATGCCTGCAGAGCAATACCTGAAAAAGACATTAGGAATGACTAATCCTGACGAATATTTTCAGGCCGGAATTATTGTTTTTAATGTCGAACAAATGGTTACAGAGAATACCTTTGCTCAATTGATGTCAGCATTGAAAGCCAAAAAGTATTGGTTCTTAGATCAGGATATCATGAACAAAGTCTTCTTTGGCCGAGTCAAATTCTTACCATTAGAATGGAACGTGTACCATGGTAATGGTAATACCGATGATTTCTTCCCGAATCTTAAGTTTTCAACCTATATGCGCTTTTTACAAGCCAGAAGAAATCCAAAAATGATTCACTATGCGGGTGAAAACAAACCATGGAATACTGAGAAAGTCGATTTCTATGATGATTTTCTTGAGAATGTTTTAAATACGCCATGGGAAAAAGAAATCTACTATCGCCAGTTACCTGTGGCCACGGTAGTACCTAACCAACATACTGAACTGCAGCAAACCGTGTTACTGCAGACAAAGATTAAAAGAGCTTTAATGCCATATGTTAACAAATATGCTCCTGTCGGTTCGCCAAGAAGAAATAAGCTCACCAAATATTATTATAAAGTTCGCCGCTCGATTCTTGGCTAATACAACTGGAGATACATTATGAAGCGTAACAATATTCTCATCGTCGGCGCTGGTTTTTCAGGTGTGGTCATTGCCCGCCAGCTTGCTGAACAAGGTCACAAGGGCTTTGTTGAATAAATCGAACTTTTGCTAAGTTGAAGGATCAGATCACGCATCTTCCCGACAACGCAGACCGTTCCGTGGCAAAGCAAAAGTTCAAAATCACCAACTGG
>NZ_JCAXWU010000045.1:0-4912 GCF_059759695.1 Klebsiella sp. M041 | reverse complement strand
TCCAGATGTATGCTATTCTGCTCCTGCAGCTAATGGATCACCGCAAACAGGTTACTCGCCTGGGGATTCCCTTTCGACCCGAGCATCCGTATGAGACTCATGCTCGATTATTATTATTATAGAAGCCCCCATGAATAAATCGCTCATCATTTTCGGCATCGTCAACATAACCTCGGACAGTTTCTCCGATGGAGGCCGGTATCTGGCGCCAGACGCAGCCATTGCGCAGGCGCGTAAGCTGATGGCCGAGGGGGCAGATGTGATCGACCTCGGTCCGGCATCCAGCAATCCCGACGCCGCGCCTGTTTCGTCCGACACAGAAATCGCGCGTATCGCGCCGGTGCTGGACGCGCTCAAGGCAGATGGCATTCCCGTCTCGCTCGACAGTTATCAACCCGCGACGCAAGCCTATGCCTTGTCGCGTGGTGTGGCCTATCTCAATGATATTCGCGGTTTTCCAGACGCTGCGTTCTATCCGCAATTGGCGAAATCATCTGCCAAACTCGTCGTTATGCATTCGGTGCAAGACGGGCAGGCAGATCGGCGCGAGGCACCCGCTGGCGACATCATGGATCACATTGCGGCGTTCTTTGACGCGCGCATCGCGGCGCTGACGGGTGCCGGTATCAAACGCAACCGCCTTGTCCTTGATCCCGGCATGGGGTTTTTTCTGGGGGCTGCTCCCGAAACCTCGCTCTCGGTGCTGGCGCGGTTCGATGAATTGCGGCTGCGCTTCGATTTGCCGGTGCTTCTGTCTGTTTCGCGCAAATCCTTTCTGCGCGCGCTCACAGGCCGTGGTCCGGGGGATGTCGGGGCCGCGACACTCGCTGCAGAGCTTGCCGCCGCCGCAGGTGGAGCTGACTTCATCCGCACACACGAGCCGCGCCCCTTGCGCGACGGGCTGGCGGTATTGGCGGCGCTGAAAGAAACCGCAAGAATTCGTTAACTGCACATTCGGGATATTTCTCTATATTCGCGGTTCAGCAGGCATGTCCCCTTTGAGGGCGACCCGACGACAGGATAATCGACCTTATGGTGCGCAAATATTTCGGCACAGACGGTATTCGTGGCAAAGCCAACGAAGGCGCGATGACGGCGGAAACCGCCTTGCGCGTCGGCATGGCGGCTGGCCGTGTCTTTCGTCGCGGTGACCACCGCCATCGTGTCGTGATCGGCAAGGATACGCGCCTGTCGGGCTATATGCTTGAACCCGCGCTCACAGCCGGTTTCACCTCGATGGGCATGGACGTATTCCTTTTTGGCCCGCTGCCGACAACGTATAGGAAGAATAAACGCCCTTTTCACCCAAGTCCAACAGCTTTGGACCGCAGTTGACTCTTTCGACACCCCTGCGATGCAACCCAATCCGGCTGACGGGGAGCCAGCAACGCTGAAAATTTACCCTCCTCTTTCCCACTAGCGGCTCCTTTTCCGACAACCAGCACGGCGGATCCCTGCCGCGGCGCTGTGAACGCAGCATTTTGATTGGTATCGTTGGCCTTCAGGCTCGTCAGTCAAACAGACCCAGGAGCAGCTCAGCCGGTGGCGCCCGGCTTTCGGGTAACGCCCTGGTCCCGCTGGTTTCGGCTTTGTGCTTCAGGTGATCAAGGATCTGCTTGATCACTATAGGGTCTTCAATGCAGGCGATGACTTTCATGGCGCCGCCGCAGCCGCTGCAGGTCTCGATGTCGATATTGAAAACACGCTTGAGCCGTTGCGCCCATGTCATCGACGCTCGCCGTTGTGCTGGTGTTGCCGGTTCATCAGCCACCCTGACCTTGTTGCCCCTGCCCCGTTTTGCCGGCGTGACCAACGCCCGGTGCCGACTGTTGGGTGCGAACACCCCGTGGAAGCGGGTTAGGTTGACTCTGGGCTTCGGTACCAGGGCGGCCAGCCTTGCAATGAAATCCAATGGTTCGAAAATGACGTGCGTGGTGCCGTCCCGGTACGGCGTCTTGAGCTGGTAGCGCACGTTGCCGCCTCGTGTTAACGACAGCCGCTTCTCGGATACCGCCGGGCGGCTGATGTACCGGCACAGCCGTTCGAGCTTCTTGCGTTCATCGGCCCTGGCCGCCACGCCGGCGTGCAGGCTGGACCCGGCTACCTTGCCAATCCCGTCACCGAACGGATCACCACTGGTCGGCAGAGTTTGCAAAGTGAACACCTTTCGCCCCGCCTGTGAACCGACAGCGATACGGTAAGTGATCGAGTGCCCCAGCAGGGGTGTCATCGGGTCGTCATCCACCGCATCCGAGGCCAGATAGCTGTTTTCGACATCCCGTTCCAGCAGGCCTTGCCGTTCCAGATAGCGACCCACCCGGTGGGCGATGGTGTGCGTCAGCTGGGTGAGCTCTGGGCTGGTCGGCGCCTTGACCCAGCGGAAACGCGCTGAGCCGTGGGATTGCTCGACATACACACCGTCGAGAAACAGCATGTGGAAGTGAACATTCAGATTGAGCGCCGATCCAAAACGCTGGATCAGGGTGACCGCGCCCGTCTTGGCCACTTGGTGGGTATGGCCCGCTTTCTTGACCAGGTGCGTGGCAATGACGCGGTAAACGATGCCCAGCACCCACCCCATGATCTCGGGCCGGCTGGCAAACAGGAAACGCAGCTGAAACGGGAAGCTCAACACCCACTGACGCATGGGTTGTTCAGGCAGTACTTCATCAACCAGCAAGGCGGCACTTTCGGCCATCCGCCGCGCCCCACAGCTCGGGCAGAAACCGCGACGCTTACAGCTGAAAGCGACCAGGTGCTCGGCGTGGCAAGACTCGCAGCGAACCCGTAGAAAGCCATGCTCCAGCCGCCCGCATTGGAGAAATTCTTCAAATTCCCGTTGCACATAGCCCGGCAATTCCTTTCCCTGCTCTGCCATAAGCGCAGCGAATGCCGGGTAATACTCGTCAACGATCTGATAGAGAAGGGGTCTGACGCTCAGTGGAACGAAAACTCACGTTAAGGGATTTTGGTCATGAGATTATCAAAAAGGATCTTCACCTAGATCCTTTTAAATTAAAAATGAAGTTTTAAATCAATCTAAAGTATATATGAGTAAACTTGGTCTGACAGTTACCAATGCTTAATCAGTGAGGCACCTATCTCAGCGATCTGTCTATTTCGTTCATCCATAGTTGCCTGACTCCCCGTCGTGTAGATAACTACGATACGGGAGGGCTTACCATCTGGCCCCAGTGCTGCAATGATACCGCGAGACCCACGCTCACCGGCTCCAGATTTATCAGCAATAAACCAGCCAGCCGGAAGGGCCGAGCGCAGAAGTGGTCCTGCAACTTTATCCGCCTCCATCCAGTCTATTAATTGTTGCCGGGAAGCTAGAGTAAGTAGTTCGCCAGTTAATAGTTTGCGCAACGTTGTTGCCATTGCTGCAGGCATCGTGGTGTCACGCTCGTCGTTTGGTATGGCTTCATTCAGCTCCGGTTCCCAACGATCAAGGCGAGTTACATGATCCCCCATGTTGTGCAAAAAAGCGGTTAGCTCCTTCGGTCCTCCGATCGTTGTCAGAAGTAAGTTGGCAGCAGTGTTATCACTCATGGTTATGGCAGCACTGCATAATTCTCTTACTGTCATGCCATCCGTAAGATGCTTTTCTGTGACTGGTGAGTACTCAACCAAGTCATTCTGAGAATAGTGTATGCGGCGACCGAGTTGCTCTTGCCCGGCGTCAACACGGGATAATACCGCACCACATAGCAGAACTTTAAAAGTGCTCATCATTGGAAAACGTTCTTCGGGGCGAAAACTCTCAAGGATCTTACCGCTGTTGAGATCCAGTTCGATGTAACCCACTCGTGCACCCAACTGATCTTCAGCATCTTTTACTTTCACCAGCGTTTCTGGGTGAGCAAAAACAGGAAGGCAAAATGCCGCAAAAAAGGGAATAAGGGCGACACGAAAATGTTGAATACTCATACTCTTCCTTTTTCAATATTATTGAAGCATTTACCAGGGTTATTGTCTCATGAGCGGATACATATTTGAATGTATTTAGAAAAATAAACAAATAGGGGTTCCGCGCACATTTCCCCGAAAAGTGCCACCTGACGTCTAAGAAACCATTATTATCATGACATTAACCTATAAAAATAGGCGTATCACGAGGCCCTTTCGTCTTCAAGAATTTTATAAACCGTGGAGCGGGCAATACTGAGCTGATGAGCAATTTCCGTTGCACCAGTGCCCTTCTGATGAAGCGTCAGCACGACGTTCCTGTCCACGGTACGCCTGCGGCCAAATTTGATTCCTTTCAGCTTTGCTTCCTGTCGGCCCTCATTCGTGCGTTCTAGGATCCTCCGGCGTTCAGCCTGTGCCACAGCCGACAGGATGGTGACCACCATTTGCCCCATATCACCGTCGGTACTGATCCCGTCATCAATGAACCGGACTGCCACGCCCTGAGCGTCAAATTCCTTTATCAGTTGGATCATATCGGCAGTGTCGCGGCCAAGACGGTCGAGCTTCTTAACCAGAATGACATCACCTTCCTCCACCTTCATCCTCAGCAAATCCAGCCCTTCCCGGTCTGTTGAACTGCCGGATGCCTTATCGGTAAATATACGGTTTGCTTTCACACCTGCGTCTTTGAGTGCTCTGACCTGAAGATCAAGAGACTGCTGACTGGTTGAGACCCGAGCGTAACCAAAAAGTCGCATAAAAATGTACCTTAAATCGAATATCGGACAACTCATGTCTATTATTACAAATTTACGATTTAATAGACATATTAATGTAACAGTTTTACGATGTCCGATAATTTATAACATTTCGTACGGTTGGAAAAATGTTACTAAATGCCCGTCAGGCAGGGAGGCCGATATGCCCATTGACTTTCTGACCACTGAGCAGACTGAAAGCTATGGCAGATTCACCGGTGAACCGGATGAGCTTCAGC
>NZ_JCAXWU010000044.1:0-7321 GCF_059759695.1 Klebsiella sp. M041 | reverse complement strand
CCGCAAGGGCAAAGACGCCACGGCCTGACGCATCTGTCCGGGGCAGGACACAAAAGTTTTTGCGGTTCCATGCAAAAAGTTTTGTGGACTGTTCATTACACCCTGGACAGCTAATGCGACAGGTTGTGGCTATGTCAGCCCGGGCGAATGGACTCAAACGGGTGATTCGGGTACCAGGGGAAAGGAGCAGGCACCCGCCGCAACGACGGAACGCGCGGGCGCGAAACGGCGTTGCCCTGCAGAGTGCCGGCAGTCCTTCGCCGGCACGGTGAAAGCGGCGCGGCCGGAACGGTCGCAGCAAGCGCTGCCGTTGACCTTGACTTCAGACATCAGACACTAGCCGTCAGGCCCGAAACCGCCTGCGGGTTCGGCGGAGCCCGGCAGGTGCGAAGCAGCTGCCCTGGCGGAGTGTGGCTCGACGACTGGACAGCGCAGCTGGCCGGGAGCCGAAGGGGTCCAGCTTTGGTGTGCTTTTAAGCCTTTTCAGTTTTAAAAAGGGACACAGCAGGAAATAAAGCCATCACAGGAAGGAACGGAGGAGTATCAGAACAAAAGCCCGCAGAGAAATCACGGGCTGATCCAACGGGCGAATCGAGAACAATCAACATAAATCAACATCTACAGCTCAATAACCGGGCTGGATGTTATATCGCCCCGGCAATCATCTTAAGATTAGCGGTAAGATGTCTGCAGGACAGTACGTCACTCATCGGTTTTACCTTCTTCAGCGATCGAGCCGTTCGACGGTGGCCAGCAGTTGTGGATAGGTCGCTGACTGGCACTTTTCGTACAGTGATTCAGCCGCGGGGATCCCCTCCAGATAGTAATCTGAGTCCCGGATTTCCTGAGCCAGATATTCAATAAAGGCGGGTTCCACAACGGAGCCATTCAGCACATTAAGCAGAACCTGTGTTTCTTCGTCATCGAGAGGAAGGGCACAGGCGCGAACCAGATGCGCATAGCGATCAAAGATATTATTCAGCCGTTCAGTCACCCCTTCCCTGTGGGAGTTCAGATGTGCTCGCAGCTTAGGCGAAGGCGTGAAAGAGGGGTTGCGGGAGATCTCTTTTTTCATTGCTTATCCTCAGAATATTGGCCCGACATAATTAAGAATTTGCGCCGCTCCCTCACGAACTGGCGGTACCATTTACGGGCAACACTGGCCAGATCGTCCTCAGAAGCGTCACAGAAAAGTGTACTCCCCATAAACCCTCCCCCACGGCAAATCTGTGCACCTGTGCTACCAGGGCGTCCCGGGGACTCCAGGTGAACATAGCCACCACTGTCGGGTGCGTAAAAACTGAAAATTTCGCCGGTTTTACGGGATTTTATCGTGAAGTTCATGCTGGCTCTCCTTTGGCTCACCCGCGACTGCGCTTCGCCTCTCTGAGTTTAGTGGATTCACTGCTGTTCATTACACAGACAACTGTATGACAGAAGTCATACACAATCAAGCAAGAAGAGTAAAATTTGAGCGCAATAGACATTAATGCTAATGTACGCATCCATTAGCATTAACAACCGGTGCATAAAATGGCTCAGGAATCCCAGACTGAACAGTCTCGCGCTTACTTTTACCGCAACTTTACGTACACAATCGAACATCTGACCCGGGATTATCAGGCTGAACTGCAGCGTTATTCTGATGATTCGTGGGAACTGCCTCAGCGAGCCGCACGCCTCAGCGCAGCAGTTAAGCGCTATAAAACGTACCGGATGCTGAGTTTTATTTTTGAGATAGCTGACAGCATCGATCTGGACTTAACCCCGCTAATTGTAAAGCGCCTTTGTATGCGCCTTTTCGGCCGCGCGGGTAGCCAGGACATAATTGTTGCCACTTTTGGCCAGAAGGGTCGCCAGCACCGCAGCCGCGATAATACGCCTGCCATCCTGGATGATATAGCTTCCCGCTACCGTCTTGCCGCATACTCCTGTCAGGCCTCCACCCTGAGTGATATTGAAAGTGTGAAAAAGCACTATCAGACAGGCATCCGTGCAGCACGGAACAGGGAAAAATAGCCTTTCCCGGTAATAGCTAATGGATGCGTACATTAGCATTAGCATGACCAGAGGGAGGGAAAAGGGGCTACCGTCCTGCTCTGTTCCCCGCAGGGGAACTGCCCTTACCGGAAGTTGAGGCGTGCGGTCGCATCGGAAAGGAAAAAGGGGCTACCGGTGAACCGGCAACCCCTTCATAAAGGCGCTTCAGGCATGACAGACATCATCTCCCCTTAATGGCGGGGGTTTCCCCCCGCCGGGGTTAGCTACTTAGCGGATTCGTAAGCCATAAAAGCCGCCACCTCCCTGTTCGTGTCCCTGTACCGGATTTCACAGAGTGATTTCCGGGTGAGGTAAGTGAATATCAACAGTGTGAGGCACACTATTAATACGCACCCGAGCAGAGTGTTTCGCGGCAGTTTCATGGCCTTCTTCTCCTTGCCTCGCGGCATCTAAGAGGCTATCCTGATGTTGTCTAGGCATACAGGTGGCCTCGTGGGTTAATGAAAATTAACTACGGGGCTTTCTGCTTTCTGCCACACAACACGGTAACAAACCACCTTCACGTCATGAGGCAAAAAGCCTCAAGCGCCACCGCCAGTATACCTTACCCGCTGCCATACTGACCAGGCATCGCGCCATCATCGTTCTGATTTGCCGCGAAAATACCCGGGTCTGCTCTCAAGCTCCCGCTCGATCAGCTCGTCGGCAAACAAGGGCGCAATCCTGTTGATGCGGCGCACCAGATTCCGGTGGCGGGCGGCGGCTTTCCGCTCGTCGCTCCAGCGCTTAATCTGCCTCTCGTCCAGAAAATCCACGCATACCGCATATCCCGCGCCCGCTACCCAGCAAGACATCACTTCTTCAGGTGCCGCCTGCCCTGCCTCCACGACAACGGAAACCAGCTCCTGTGGACCCGGGCAGGGCCTGTGCGGCAGTTTCCAGCGCAGGGAATAGCGCCACTTCATCCGTGGCTCCGGTGTGTCAGCTTGTTCGGGACCTGCCAGCGTTCTGCCTGACGCACAGACTCCGGCGTCTCTCTCACAATGAAGCTGATTTCATGCATGACACCATACAGCGGCTCCCCGGCATCCCGCAGCCAGTCCAGAGAGGCCAGCGAGGCATATCGCGATCGCCAGTGCCAGAAGGCAGGGGCAAGCTCACGCGCGTCAAACTCACCGGCCCACCGGCGGTACCAGCTGATGACCGTTTCCGGTGACTGGAAATTCAGCTCCGTGACGGCCTGTCCCAGCAGGTTCTGCCGTAATCGCCAGTGATGCACCATTGCGCGTTCTTCCCGACGCATCTTACGGGTAAAGGCGAGGCTGCTGCGCTGTTTCCGGCGCTCAGTCCGGCTGTGCTGCACCTCGGGGAACAGTTCGGCCTGAACATCAACCGGCAGCGGCAGCGGGCAGCACTCCCCGTGACTGGCAATCAGTGCATCGAGCGCCTCTTCCACCTGTTTAAGACTGCTCAGACGATGTTTCGGGTCCCAGTTCAGGCCGGGAATGCGCTGCGCCACGGTCGTGTTCATACGGCTGTTCCCGGTCAGCAGGCGCAGGAAAGTACGCACGTGTGGCGCTGCAGACAGACGAGCACCGCGCTGGCGGGCATTCTCCACGGTCATGATGGCCTGCAGCGCAGCCTGCCGGGCAGGCTGCAGGGTGACAAGGGAACGGGACGAAGGGATCATTGTGCGCCCTCCTGTTCCAGCGTACTGATGATACTGGCGCAGGAATATCCGTCAGTATCGAGACACGCTATCAATGCTAGCGTGTGGGAGATCAACTCCGGGTTAAATGCTTCCATGCTGCGAACAACAGAGAACGGCTGGCCACCACGTGTCACAAAGACGATCATCCAGCGCTCACTCAACTCTCCGGGGCTGCAGACAGCGACATCAAAATGGCAATGGGCCGGAGAAAAGCGGATCTGAACCGGGAAAAAACCGCCAAACTCACTGCGATATTCACCGTTCACGGACCAGCCTGACGGCAGATGCAGAACACGCATCACTGCATGGGTCAGCTCACGGCGAAAATCTTCACCCGCAGCGCGGTAATCTTCCAGCTCGTCGATGGACATGGTTTTGAGGACGTCCAGAGTCAGTAACGTTTTCATCTTCAGTCTCCTTATCGCCGCCCCGCAGGGCGGCGTCTCCGTTATCAGGCTGCGTGTGAAGTCGGTTCGTCAGTGTCAGGGGCAGCATGTGCATCGTCCGGCTTTGCGGCATCCGGGGACTGCATCCAGCCCGGTACCCAGCGGGAGCCGGAGAGCCACTGTTCCGCATGGCTGGCAGCATCACCCTTCTTCATTTTTTCGGCATCCGAGGCGGCTCCGGTCAGCCCGGCCTCCTTCAGCGCCGCCACAATCTGGGCCTTGCTGAGCAACCCGAGGAAGTTATCCGCTGTCGGCTGCCACCAGTCGCGCAGATGAAATCCCAGCGCCGCCTCCACGCCATCGAGGTCACTGCGGCCGGTATGTCCACATTCACGGGTCTGAACACCGTCGACGGAACAGGCAGCACAGAAGGCCATCAGCGACATCAGGGTCTGCCCGTCGAGGGTAAAGAAGGTGGTGAAATCCTTCTGCCACCCCTCCGGCAGCAGGGCTTCCAGACGGGCTTTCTCCTGCATCAGATACCGCCATGCCTGACCTTCCTCTCCGGTCGGGGCTTCACTGGTCAGGCCGCTGTGATGCACCTCAAGGCGCAGGACGAACGGATGCCGGGTGGTGGTGCAGTAGTCAAACACGCAACTGCACAGCCGCCAGGCCATCAGGGCCACGGCTTTCTGTGGCTGCTTAACCAGTTCGGCCTGAACCGCCAGTGTCCTTTCTGAAGACATTTTTTTCAGCAACGGCATGCTGATGCCTTCTGCCGCATCAGGGATACTGCGGGTGACCACATGTACGGCAGCCTGATCGCCACCGTGTTCCCCGACGTCAGAGACCGCCGTCTGGATCTTCTTCTGGACACCACGCTGGACGCAAAGCTCACCGTCATACAGACTGACCACCACGCCACAGGCCGCTTTCTGCTCCGGTGTCCACGCCCGAACTGACGCCGCATTTTCAATCTCATCAATCAGCACCTGAATCGCGGCTTCATCCTCAAAGGTTTCCGTTGCCTCCAGCGTGGCGTACAGTTCATCAAGACGCTGTAGCTCCTCAGCGCTGAATTCCCCCTCCGGCGCCGGCAGCACCAGATAATGCTCGCGGTCATCGCCGTAGTTTCTGACGGAGCCCTCACGAGCCAGTGACCATGACCAGCCTTCCTGTTGTTCGATGGCCAGCGCAGCCGCCGCCAGCTTCTCCTGAACCAGACGCTCAACCAGTACCCCATCAGCCGTTCCGTCTCCCTCCTGGGCGCTGAACAGATCCTCACGCACCACGCCCCCGGCGGCCTCATACGCTTCACGACCGATAAACACGAAGCGGGAGTGGGTTACGGCGATTTCCGTATCCGTGATGGCCCGCTTCAGCAGGTGAGCGGGTGTGCTGCCGTATGAGGTTTTCACCTGGTCATACACCTGCACCTGACGTGCCGGGTCGCTCTCCAGACTCAGGGACTGACACTGCTCCACGTCGAGTTTGTCCTCTGCCAGCAGGGTGATCAGTTCCGGGGCGAGGTTTGCCAGCTTCAGCATCCGCTGAACGTGACGGGCACTGTAGCCCAGCAGGTCCCCGATTTGAGCCGGGGTTTTCCCCTCTTCTGACAGGGTGCGGAACCCGCTGATTTGCTCTGCCGGATGCATGGCCACCCGCTGGTTGTTCTCGACCATCGAGGCAACCATCGCCAGGTCGTCACTGACACGCTTGGCGACAACGAGATACCCGGCATCGATGCGCTGCTCGCTGAGCAACTGTTGCAGGGCGGCAAGACGGCGGCCACCTGCAGCCACCCCTGACATACCGTCCGGCAGCGAGTGAACCACCAGATTCTGGATCAGGCCGATCGCCATGATGGAGTCAGCCATCTCCCGGACACTGTCAGCCGGATAGGGGATCGTGCGAACGTTCAGCGGGGATTTGACCAGCGCCGACAGCGGCACCATCTCAACCTGAGCAGCCTCAAGCGCGGCTTTCAGGGCGGCGGATTCGGCAGGGTTCACCGATTTTTTGCTGGTTTTAACCGGCGCTTTTGCTTTAGACTCGGTCACTGACATAATTGATTTCTCTCCGATATTGGTTAATGTCTGCCGGGCAGACCCATCTGCCCGGCACCTATTACGGCTTATTGCGTTTTGCGTACTCCGTAGTCCCGGATGTAACGGTTCATCATGTCCTCGCCGCCCGGTTCAAAATTCCAGACGCGCCAGACCATGCTGCCGTCATCCTGATGACGGACGACAAGGCGAAAATGGGTCCCCTGGTCATCTTCAATCGCCACATTCTGATACTGCGCGGCGACAATCTGAGCCTGCTCGCGGGTAAACGTGCCATCCGGCAGAGATTCAAGCGGGGACAAAACGTTATGGTCCATATGTTTCTCCTTCTCTGCCCCGCCTGAACGGGGCGTCTTCATCATGGTTTAAAAGGGCGCGTCGTCATCCATTGGTGGGAAATCATCCGGGAGTGGCTGAGGCGGTTGCTGAGACGGAGCCGCATCCTGACGGCCTTTCTTACCGCCCTTCGCTTTCGGGGATTTAGCCGGGGCCTGAGCAGGTTGTGCCGGGGCGGCAGGACTCTGCGGCTGCGCAGTGCTCTCAGGCACACCGGATTCACGGCGGCCGCCGAGCATCTGCAGGGTGCCGTTCTGGCCGACCAGCACCTCGGTGACGTAGCGCGTGACTCCGGCATCGTCCTGCCAGTTGCGGGTGCGCAGCTGGCCCTCGATGTAGACCTGCGCGCCTTTACGCAGGTATTCGCCCGCCACTTCCGCGAGCTTGCCGAACATGACAACACGGTGCCACTCGGTGTTTTCGCGCATCTCTCCCGTCTGCTTGTCACGCCATGTTTCAGACGTGGCCAGCGTCAGATTGGCCACTGCGCCCCCGTTGGGCATGTAACGCACATCCGGTTCCTGTCCCAGATGTCCGACCAGAATGACTTTGTTAACGCCACGTGCTGCCATGATGAATCTCCTTACTCTGTTGTTTTGTCTTTAAAAACCATCACCCGTTGAGTTGCCGGGGCCGCGGTTTTGACTTTGTGCGGGGACCTGCTGAACCTGCCCCCTGGTTGTTACCTTCACCCGTTTGAGAGCCGTTCGCCGCAAGGGCAAAGACGCCACGGCCTGACGCATCTGTCCGGGGCAGGACACAAAAGTTTTTGCGGTTCCATGCAAAAAGTTTTGTGGACTGTTCATTACACCCTGGACAGC
>NZ_JCAXWU010000043.1:0-10249 GCF_059759695.1 Klebsiella sp. M041 | reverse complement strand
CAATCATCCTGTTGTTTCAGTCGGAGGAAAGTCTATCAGTAAAGAGAATGAGAGATCAAAGTGGTCATTTTAATTGAGCTGGATAACGGACATTTCAATTGAGCCTTGACATTGATTATAGTGGCTGAGTTGTAAGGTCTGCTCCTGGATAAGTGACACGTGGATTCACCATGGAGGGATTCTGATAACGTCTCATGCAGCGGACGTTTTCACTTTGGATGAAGTTAACCGACTCAAAATCATTCAGGACGTTGTCGACCGGCGACTGACCACGCAGATGGCCGCGCAGCGCCTGGGAATTTCCGATCGCCAGTGCCGACGCCTTCTGTCGCGTTACCGTGAATCAGGCCCGCTTGGTATGGCTAACCGCCGTCGCGGAAAACCCAGCAATAACCAGTTGCCTGATGGTCTTGCCCGGTACGCACTCAGTATTATCCGCGAGCGCTATACCGACTTCGGGCCGACGCTGGCGTGCGAGAAACTCGCAGAGCTGCACGATGTTCACCTGTCCAAAGAGACCGTCCGTTCACTCATGGTCAAAGCCGGTCTCTGGATCCCACGCAAACAACGTGCGCCGAAAATTCAGCAACCACGCTATCGCCGGGCCTGCTGCGGCGAACTGATCCAGATTGATGGCTGCGACCATCACTGGTTCGAGAACCGTGCGCCCGCCTGTACCGCACTGGTCTACGTCGACGATGCGACGAGTCGCCTGATGCAGCTTCGTTTCGTGAAATCGGAATCGACCTTCACGTATTTTGAGGCCACCCGGGGCTATCTGGAAAAGCATGGTAAACCACTGGCATTGTACAGTGACAAAGCCAGCGTCTTCAGAATCAACAATAAAAATGCCACCGGCGGCGATGGTTACACCCAGTTTGGCCGTGCGATGCACGAACTGAGCATCCAGACTATCTGCGCCAATACCAGCTCCGCCAAAGGCCGTGTGGAACGTGCCCATCTGACGCTTCAGGATCGCCTCGTAAAGGAGCTCAGGCTCAGGGGCATCTCTTCAATGGATTCAGCTAATGATTATGCCGATGAATTTATGGCCGATTACAACCGACGTTTTGCTAAAGCGCCCCGGCATGACTTTGATGTGCATCGACCACTTGAAACTGACGATGACCTGGCAGCATTTTTCACATGGAGGGAGCCGCGCCGTGTGTCAAAATCCCTGACAGTGCAATATGACAAAGTGCTCTATCTGATTGAAGATAATGAGTTAAGCCGCAGGGCTATCGGAAAATATATTGAGGTCTGGCATTACCCGGATGGTCGTAAAGAGCTCCGCCTTAATGGCGCTGTTCTTCCCTACTCCACCTATGATCGCCTTCAGGAAATAGACCAGGGCGCTATCGTGGACAACAAGCGCCTCGGGCGGACACTTGAGTTTATTAAGCTGGTTCAGGGCAAACGCGACGATAACCGTTCGCAAGCTCTCCCTGCCGGAGATGGCCCTTCCCGGCGGCGCAGAAAACCGACAGAGAAGAAATCCCAGCGTTCCCTGAATGGTGACGATATGCTGGAAGCATTGAAGACATTACAGTCCCGTTCTGAGGAAATTTTCGGTACAAGGAAATGACATGGATCTGATGGCAGACATAAGCCCGCCCCTTATAGAACTTTCCAATGCCTTCAGAATCAAACGCCATATGAATACTTATTCCGTAATAGTTGTTGGAAGAAATAATCACATAATTAAGTAGAAAGACTACTTACTTCTGCATGGATTCCAAGCAGCCTGTAAAGTGACTCCTTCATCCGGATTGTATTACCAGTGGTGTAAAAGCGGTATTTCTCCTGGCCGCGCTCTTCAGGCCAGTTGCAGCTATTCAACATTGAGGCCGCATGGCTGATAACCGCAGGGGCGGGATCATGTATTGTCACTTCTGCTGGAACAATCTGTTCAATGAGATAGCGGAGGAAGGGATAATGTGTACATCCGAGAACGATTTGGTCCACTCCGGCATCAATCAGAGGCTGAACAACGCGGTTAACCATTTTACGCACTTCAAATAGGGCATGAGGATGCCCCTCTACAGCATCAACCCAGCCTTCAGGTGTTACAGCGTACACGTCAACCCGGATAATTATACTCCTTTAAAATGCTGAAGATAACATCAGCGTCTATGCATCTGCATGCCCTGATAATCGTTATAAATGAAGGGCTGCGTCAGAGAATGTGAAGTCCTCAGTGCAGCCCTGGTACATTATTCCTCGACTGATTTACCGTTGGTCGCAATGAGTTTCTGATACCAGTAGTAGCTTTTCTTGCAGAAACGCCTGCCGTCACCACGCCCCAGATCGTCAAGATTGACGTAAACCAGGCCATAACGTTTTGACATCTGGTTTGACGAGCAGCTGATGATGTCGATCGGAGACCACATATAGTAGCCCAGCACTTCCACGCCATCGGCAATGGCTTCACCGACAGAGCGGATATGATCCCTGAAGAAGGCGATACGGTAATCATCCTCTACGGTTTCGTTAACCAGCTCGTCAAAGCAGCCAATACCGTTCTCGGTGATCATGATAGGCTTTTGCCAGCGATCCCAGAAGAAATTCAGCACATAGCGAAGCCCTACCGGGTCAATTGCCCAGCCCCAGGGGGTCTGCGATAAAAGCGGGTTACGCTTGTTATTCCCCCTGAACTGGTGCGCAATCTCAGCATTGCTTACATAGGTGGTGTAATAAGAAAACGTCATGAAATCTGCCGTATTCTTCAGGAGAGCTTTATCCTCATCCGTGATGCTGAGAACGATGTTTTTCTCTTTGAAGAACCGTTTGATATAGCCGGGATATTCACCACGCAGAAGCACATCCGCGAAGTAGATTTCATACTGGTTTTTCTGCCATGTGGCAAAGTTGTCTTCCGGACTTGTCGTTTCAGGGTAGGCAAAATCGGTATACAGCATCATGCCGATCTTAATATCTCCGCCCAGGGAGGCAGCATATTTTTTTACCATGGCCGAAGCCAACAGTTCGTGGTGAACGCCCTGATATTTATCCTGTTCCAGATAGGTGCCTTCGTCCTCGAAAATGCCCAGATGATTGAAGGACTCGTAGCGAATGAGGTTAATCTGGTTAAAAGGGATCCAGTACTTAACGCGATCGTGATAGCGATAGAGGCAAGTGCGGGCAAAGTTAAAATAAAAATCGATTAACTGACGGTTCTTCCAGCCATTATAATTCAGCGCGAGGTTCAGGGGCATCTCATAATGGGCGAGCGTAATCATCGGCTCCATGCCATTTTTGATGATTTCGTCTATCAGCTCATCGTAAAATTTCAGGCCCGCTTCGTTAGGTGCCGTGTTATCCCCGTCAGGAAAAATACGCGCCCAGCTGATTGAGGTACGGAAGGTCTTCAGACCGGCGGCCTTGAGCAGCGCCAGATCTTCACGGAAGGTGTGGTAAAAATCGATACCCGTTCTTTTAGGAAACACGCCGTCTTTATCATCCTGTGCCTGAACAGCATAGTCCCGGGTGAGCTCGATATTATACATCTTGCGCATGTCTTCATTGAAAACATATTCATTGATATCGGCAACGCTGATACCTTTACCATCAAGATTCCAGGCCCCCTCAGCCTGGTTGGCCGCGATAGCGCCGCCCCAGAGGAAGTTCTCAGGAAAATTCAGTGTTTCGTTACTCATGTTCTCTCCCATTTTTAAGACCGGCTCTTGTAACCAAAAATAACCGGTAAAACTGCGCCAGTAATTAAAGTGGCGAATAGACCCACGCTGTAAATCAGCATGTTACTTGCGGTCGGGATGGAAAGCAGACTCGCAAAAACAAGGTTATTAATCGTGATGTTATAGCCACCCACAATTCCTCCGCCTACCGCACCGGCAATAATGATGTAATAAATCGTGCGGCGGTTAGGGATGATGAGGCCGTATAAGATAGGCTCAGTCACACCGCTGATTAATGAAGGGAAGAAGGCACTGCTGGCAAGCTGACGCGTACCTGCATCACGCGTTCTGATAAGGATCCCGAGTGCCACGCCCATCTGAGCGATGGCTGACATACCGCCAATGGCATAGATAGGGTCACCGCCATGGGCAATGTTTGAAAAGACTACCGGAATAATGGCCCAGTGCAGCCCAAACAGGACGATAAAGGAATAGGCTGCCCCGATGATCATCCCGGCCACAAGACTGTTCACGCCAATGATGTAAACGATGGCTGATGCCAGATAATCACCGAGGTACTTGCCGAAGGGGCCAAGTAAAAACATGGTGAGCGGAACCACAATCACGACGCATAACAACGGCACCATAAACAGCTGTACTGAATCCCACAACCTGGCCTTCAGGAAGCGCTCCAGCGCGGCAGCAACCGGTACGGCAAAGAATACCGGAAAGATGCTGTAGCCGTATTCCATAACCACAAGCGGCAGGCCGATGATATTCAGCGTCTGCCCTGCCAGACTGGTAAATTCGGGATACAGTAATGACGCGCCGATGATCGCGCCTGTTAGCTCACTGGATTTAAGCTTCCTGGCGATGGTAAAACCAAGTAGCACTGGCATGAAATAAAACGGCACATTAGCGATAAATGACAGCAGGGTTAGCGTACTGTTTCCCGTCAGAGAAGGCAGGCTCAGCAACAATGTGGTGAAAGCACGTAGCAGACCTGCGGCGGCGAGAATACCGATCAAAGGTAGGAAGCTGCCTGAAATGAATGCGAAGATACGGCTGATGAAAGATTCCCGGTTTGCTGCCGTCCCGGAAGAGGACAGCGCGCTGTTCTGACCACCGGTTTCAAGCACGCCATGCAGGGCACTGTATACTGCCCCTACCTTGTTGCCGATAATGAGCTGGCACTGTCCGCTGGCCTGCACGACTGAGAGGACCAGCGGGTTCGCTTTAAGGGCATCCTTGTTAATCTTGTCATAATCGAAGAGATTAAAACGTAAGCGCGTAGCGCAGTGGTAATAATCCTTAATATTTTCACGGCCACCTAAATTGTCAATGATAGACAATATCTGCTGTTGTTCAGACATTTGCGGGACTCTCTTGATGTAGGGTATAACCTGAAAATATCCGTGAACAGGCTGTAAATCAAAAACTATCATTTTCCTGTTTTGGAAAATAACTTTGTGAGCTAAATCACGTTCTGTACGATATTAAAAACAATACTTTCAAGGTATTTATGAGAAAAATAGTTTGCGTATAACATTTGAGGGTGATTATTAAGTTCGATGGAATGGGCTGGTTTATTATTCAGGATTGCTGGCACGCTTCCTGAAATAAGGCATAATTGCGACTTTTCAGACACGTTATTTATATACTGGCATGAGTTTATCCATTGTCCTGTCAGGGTAAGAATAAAAACGCAGTCAACCTGTCGCAGAATGGTTTTGATCAGTTCGTTGTTTGAACGCTCGACCAGATAAACCTTCCGGTTGCTGCTGCTGATGCTTTCCCTCATGACATTTGCAATATTGAAAAGAAATGAGTTAGACAGAATAATGACGGAACGACTGTTATTAATGACCTCTGCCATTTTTCTGCACTCTTCATAAGGTATATGTTTATATATTTCCTCGATGACCTCTTTTTCAGTCATTCCTTTTATACCCTGATGCGTCAACCGATAGGGAGCTATGTCATTTTTTAATTCCTGGAACGAGCCGTATCCCAGTTCCCTGACGAATTTGGTGATGCTCGAAGGCGTCGTATTACAGTACGACGCCAGCTCTTCGATTTTCACATACGGAAATTCTTCGATTTTAGCAATTACCGCCATCGCAATGGCGGTAAAGACGTTTCGCTTACCGGCATAAAAAAGATATTCAGATACTCTCACATAAAGAGGACTGTAAAATACGCTATCCGGAGTGTTTTGCATGCCTGCCCCAACAGAGAGTTAACAGTGATTGCCTGACGGTCATAACAATAATGGAGCATACTACAAAGGTCGCGAATGTCAGTGCCGCCAGTGCAAGCGTGTGGTTCAGTGTGGTCATGGATGCCGTGTCAACCCTTATAAGGGCAGATGCCAGTGCCGTTGACGGGAAGGTAAATCCCCACCAGATCCGCCCAAACGTATCCGGGATCATTCTTCGCCACAGGCTGATGAGCACAATGGCAAAGAAAAGTGCGGTCCAGGCCATGAATTCAATTACGTCATTCATACCGCCATAAATACAGTACAGTCCGACGGCGATGACCGCAGGCGCTGAAACCATAATAGCCAGGCCGGGCATGGCCTTCTGCGGGGTAACAGGACGAACAAACACGATACGCCAGAGGATAAGCGGCATAAAAAGCGCCCAGCAGAGCAGAGCTGAAAACAGCAGCATCTTACTGAGGCCCGGAAACCCCAGATCCACGCCCGCGAAAGCCGGAGAGGCGTTGCCCACCATAGGTATAAGCCATACCGGGCTGATTTCATGCGTATCGAGCTGATCGATAAGCCAGCGGCGGAATGTACACGTGAGGAAAAAAATCTGGGCGGCGACGGCCGCTATCCAGAGCACCTTCGCCAGCAGGATACTGTAAGGTAGCAGTCCCATTGCGAGCAGAAAACCTGAAATTGTGGCAGCACAAAAAAAGTTCTTACTGGCACGTGAATGCCATTCTGCAAGGATAATCTGACGGCAAAAAACCAGCCGCAGAAGTTGGATACCGGTCAGTACTAAAAATACCGCTAATCCTGTCGCAAGGAATACTTCACCAGGCAACGCGGACACGTCGTAGGTTTTTGCTGCGGCCCGCCATACCAGGCCCAGGCCGGTTATCCCCATCACCGAGGAATAGAGATCGAAGCTGACAGTTTGAAATTTTTCGGACACCGTATATCTCACTTTTAATTTCCGGGCAAAATTACTGCGCCCAGGACAGATGCATGCTAAATTTCCGCTATATTGGTCCTGTGCCATTACTGTTTAAAGGTCCAATTCAGGTAAATAATTGGACCACAGGGGTTTGTGTGATTGAAATTCACCTCAGCCGCAGCGCGACGGCTCTTCCGCTTTACCAACAGATTGAGCAGCAAATCAGCTGGCAGATCATCAAGGGTCAACTGAATTATGGCGAGTACCTGCCCCCCTCCCGGGAGCTGGCCCGGCAGCTGAGAGTATCCCGGGGAAGCGTTGTCCGGGCTTATGAAGCGCTTTGCATGAAAGAGTACTGTCACAGCCATACGGGAAGAGGAACGATGGTGATTTACCGGGAAAAGCCGGATGCGTCACCGCCTGGTCCGGTTGCGGCTGCCCCCTCCCCGATCGCCTACGCGAGCGATAAATTTCTTCCCGGGGGCTTATCCCTGCTTCCCAGCCATGCCAGCACGGCTCATCTTCCGGTCGGTGAGTTCCGGCAGGCTTTCAACCGCGTGCTGCGTTATCCTGACAGGCTTAATCAGTTTGGCGAGAGCGCCGGGAATCTGGAGCTACGTCAACTAATCTGCGACCAAATCCTTCCTTCCCGGGGGATCTCAGCCAGTCCCCAGGAAGTGCTGATTGTCCCCGGTTCACAGTATGGAAGTCTGCTTCTGGCCATGACGGTACGCCAGGAGAGAACATGTTTTCATTTTGGCGAGCCGGGCTACCTGGAGTTTGCCCGTAATTTTTCGCGTTTCGGCTACAATCTACAGTCACACAGGATGGATCCTGAGGGAATCGATCTATCCGACTTTCGGCCAACGGCGAAGGATATTCTTTATCTGATGCCGGAACATCATTTTCCGCAATGCATCACGTTGTCGGATAGCAGACGAAGCGAAATAATTCATTTGGCAAGTCAGAAGAAGATACTTTTGCTGGAAGATGATTATGACAGTGAATTTTACTTCGACAAAGTTCCCCGCCCTGCCCTCCGTTCAACCGCAGCCTCAGAACAGGTCGTATATATGGGTACCTTTTCCAAAGTACTTTTCAATAACGTTCGGCTCGGATATCTGGTTGCAGACAGCCATCTAATACAACAGATGGCTGCTCTACACTGGAGTCTGTCACGCGGTACAAGCGGGCTTGTGCAACAATGGGTAGCTGAATTGCTGAAAAGTGCAACATATGCGAGACATTTGCGAAGAATGCGAACGGTATACCGGCATAAACGAGATGACATGGTGGCTCTGGTACGGAAATACCTGCCGGACGCACAATTCAGCGTCCCGCCAGGTGGCCTGCAACTTTACGTCAAATTCAGCGAGCCTGAAAAAGCCATCTGGGTTTATGACTGGCTTTCCGGAAACAATATTCAGGTTGCTGATACAGGAAACTACACGTTAGATACTGACGCGACGTCTGATTTTATCGTATTAGGGTTCGCGAATACTGATGTGAATGAATGCGAGACGGTTCTTGAAAGGCTGAGTCACGCACTGTATTCAGGCCTCGACAGGATCTGATTTCGCGGTATGACTATTTTACGTTTCATCAACGATCCTATGATCTTCCTTGTTACCAGAGTGACACCGGTAACATTCACTATATCATTGTGGCCACTGTCTGTAGTGGTTTAGTTAATTTGGTCACCTGAGTTGAGGTGTTATCCAAAAGTCTGGCGGAAAGTGGGCAAGATAGAAGAATGATATCTGTCGAACATTCTGGCGATATCATGTAGGTCATCAACTTGCTTATATCTGTCCCAAATAATCGTTTTCGTAATGCGCGTTTTTCGTTTCATGGCAACGTCCCCCTTGATTAAGGATAGCGTGCATCGACCCGTTAAACTCACAGCACTAAGCGGACATTTTGACTTTGCCCTGCCCCGGACATCTGAACTTAGCTTTGACATAGATTATGGTGGCTGAGTTGTAAAGCCTGCTCCTGGATAAGTGACACGTGGATTCACCATGGAGGGATTCTGATAACGGCTCATGCAGCGGACGTTTTCACTTTGGATGACGTTAACCGACTCAAAATTATTCAGGACGTTGTCGACCGGCGTCTGACCACTCAGATGGCCACACAGCACCTGAGTATATCTGATCGCCAGTACCGACGCCTTCTGTTGCACTGCCGTGAATCAGGCTCGCCAGATATCGCTAACCGCCATTGTTGAAATCTCAGCAATAACCAGCTGCCAGATGACCTTGCACAGTACGCGCTCAATATTATCCGCGAGCGCTATACCGACTTTGGGTCGACGCTGGCGTGTGAGAAACTCGCAGAACTGCATGATGTTCATCTGTCCAAAGAGACTGTCCGTTCACTCATGGTCAAAGCCGGTCTCTGGATCCCCCGCAAACAACGTGCGCCGAAAATTCAGCAGTCACGTTATCTTCGGGCCTGCTGCGGCGAACTGATCCAGATTGATGGTTGCGACCATCACTGGTTCGAGAACCGTGCGCCCGCCTGTACCGCGCTGGTCTATGTCGACGATGCGACGAGCCGCCTGATGCAGCTTCGTTTCGTTAAATCGGAATCGACCTTCACCTATTCATGCCACTTTAAAATGATGGCGTGGAGATCGCTCTGTGGTCCTTACGCCTGATGTCACCTTATATTGATTGTAGCGTTGCAAGCGCCGAAAGCAGGATACCGATAACGACCGGATAAAAAACGCAGGAAATCAGGAATTCAGCTACCTTATGACCTTCACTTTGGATATGAATAGTTCTTCCTATACTTATCAGAGAGGCAAAAAAACCGATCGTCGCCACAACGGCGATGAAAGTCAGAATGCAATACAGCGTTAACCCGCCAGCCTCTCTTTTCACAAGGCAACCAAACATCGCCAGCGCCTGCAACAGGCTTAATGCGATCGCCCCGGAGCAGCTTTCACAAACCCTTCCATAGATACCAAACACTTCCCAGGCACGTTCGTTAATGCGCTTCACTCAGAATTCCTTCTATAAAATAAAAAAAATAACAGGTGCTCAAGTTTTTACCTCTTCACCTTTGCAAATCTATATAAAAAATCCATTTAAAAAATGGTGTCCTCTTTTTTCAGGTATTCATAAGGGTTCACCCTTCCCTGCCCCTTTAGCGTAAAAACATCGTTATTTTCCGGCACAGGAACCATTCAGGATATTATTAACCATCGTCTGGCGCCATGCCTAAACCCCTTTGTAGTGCTCTTTACTCAGGCCATACTTCTTCATTCTGAGATAGAGTTTTTTACGCGGTATCAGCAGATACTCCGCCACCTCATTAATACGTCCCTGGTGGATATTCAGCGCTTCGGTGGCTTTGTTGAATAAATCAGATTTCGGGTAAGTCTCCCCCGTAGCGGGTTGTGTTTTCAGGCAATACGCACGCTTTCAGGCATACCTGCTTTCGTCATTTTGTTCAGCG
>NZ_JCAXWU010000042.1:0-10755 GCF_059759695.1 Klebsiella sp. M041 | reverse complement strand
CCACAGAATGATGTCACGCTGAAAATGCCGGCCTTTGAATGGGTTCATGTGCAGCTCCATCAGCAAAAGGGGATGATAAGTTTATCACCACCGACTATTTGCAACAGTGCCGTTCTGGGAAAGTCTGCGCCGCAATATCCGTACACAAGCAGCGTTGCAGGGTATTAATGCAGCCGTAGTTGGCCTTCTGCTGGCAGCTCTCTATCAACCAGTATGGACGAGCGCAGTTCTCGCTCCGCAAGATTTCGGCCTTGCCCTTGTGGCACTGGTCGCTCTGATGTTCTGGAAACTGCCGCCGTGGCTGGTCGTAGTGAGTTGCGGTGTTGCGGGTTGGTTGTTGAGTTTAGCACTGTGAGGTTCCGGGCGTGACCGACAAAGATCTTTACGGCGGGATGATCCGTTTGCACATCCTGCATCATGCAGCCAAAGAACCCGTCTTTGGTCTGGGCATCATTGAGGAATTGCGACACCACGGTTATCAACTCAGCCCGGGTACCCTGTATCCGATGCTGCACGGTATGGAAAAGAAGGGGTATCTCACCTCACGACATGTTCAGGCCGGTCGACGAAGTCGGCGAGTATATGAAATCACCGGACAAGGGCACATAGCGCTAACGGACGCCAGAAACAGGGTGAAAGAGCTGTTCGGTGAACTTGTTGAAGGCAAATGATATGCCTATGGTTTTAGTCCGGTCTGCCGTCTTCTGAAAACGACAGACACATGTAAGATTATCCGCTGCCTGGCAGAAGGAGACTTTGTGAAAACGCTCATGGTGTGTATTTATACGATCAGAAGGCGTTATATTTTTTCCTGATTGACGCGGTACGAAAGTTCCTGATGACTCTCTTTTCGTTCGCTGTAGCGATCTGCAAGGTAGCTGGTTTGTCCCCTGAGCAGCAACGTAATTTTAAACAACTCCTCTGCGACATCTACGATACGGTCGTACCATGAGGACGGCTTCATCCTTCCGTTCTCATCAAATTCCTGCCAGGCTTTCGCCACCGAGGACTGGTTGGGAATTGTGAACATCCGCATCCAGCGGCCCAGAATGCGCATCTGGTTCACGGCATTGAAGGACTGCGAACCGCCGCAAACCTGCATCACTGCAAGTGTCTTGCCCTGCGAAGGACGAACCGCGCCTTCACTCAACGGTATCCAGTCGATCTGCGCCTTCATCACCGCGCTCATAGCCCCGTGCCGTTCCGGCGAGCTCCACACCATCCCGTCACACCATCTGACCAGCCCGCGTAGCTCGGAGACTTTAGGGTGCGTATCCGGGGCATCATCCGGCAGGGGTAAACCGGAGGGGTTAAAGAATTTCACCTCCGCGCCCATCGCCGTCAGCAGGCGACCTGCTTCCTCCGCGGCAAAGCGACTGTAGGAGCGCTCCCTTACTGAGCCATACAGGATCAGAATCCGTGGGGGCTCCTGCAGGTGCAGACGTTCGGCAATATGTTGATCAAAACAGTCAGTATTCAGGGCTGGAAATTGTTCCATTTTTCTCCTCCGGAGAGAACAGATGATTTTAAAGTTAATACATATGATCTAACATATGTGTATTCTAAAGGGAACGGAGTGAAAAATGCTACAACCTGTTCAGCTTTTCAAAATCCTGTCGGATGAAACACGGCTAGCCATCGTCATGCTTCTCCGTGAGTCCGGAGAATTGTGCGTCTGCGATATCTGCGTTGCCACCTCCGAATCGCAGCCCAAAATTTCGCGACATATGGCTATCCTTCGCGAGGCTGATCTGGTTCTTGACCGTCGGGAAGGCAAATGGATCCACTATCGTCTGTCACCCCATATTCCGGCGTGGGCAGCAGAGACAATCACGACGACCTGGCAGTGTCTGCGCGAGGATGTACGTGAATGGCTGGACAAATCAGCCTGCACCTCCTGCTGAGGCAGGAAAACATATTTACAAAATCATATATGATGGGGTCTGAGATGCTTTTGGCAGGGAGTATATTTTTACTGACGCTGGTACTGGTGATCTGGCAACCCAGAGGCCTGAGTATTGGCTGGAGCGCGAGTATCGGGGCTGTGCTGGCGCTGGGAACCGGTGTCATCCATATCGCTGATATTCCCGTTGTCTGGAATATCGTCTGGAACGCGACAGCGGCATTTATTGCGGTCATCATCATCAGCCTGCTGCTTGATGAGTCCGGCTTCTTTGAATGGGCCGCACTGCACGTCTCCCGCTGGGGTAACGGACGTGGCCGCCTGCTGTTCACCTGGATAGTCTTGCTCGGTGCCGCTGTTGCTGCTTTGTTCGCCAATGATGGCACCGCGCTGATCCTGACGCCGATTGTGATTGCGATGCTGATCGCACTGGGGTTCAGCCAGGGCACGACACTGGCCTTTGTCATGGCTGCAGGATTTATTGCAGATACGGCCAGCCTGCCACTCATTGTTTCTAACCTGGTGAATATCGTCTCGGCGGACTTCTTCGATCTGGGCTTTACGCAGTACGCCTCCGTTATGATCCCCGTGGATGCGGCAGCGATTGCGGCCACGCTGATCATGCTGCATCTCTTCTTCCGCAGGGATATTCCGGCAACGTATGACGTTTCGCTGCTGAAGACGCCTGCCAGTGTGATAAAGGATGCGGCAACGTTCAGGGCGGGCTGGATTGTCCTGTTATTGCTGCTTGTCGGTTTCTTCGTTCTGGAGCCGCTGGGGATCCCTGTCAGCGCGATAGCAGCTGCTGGCGCAGCAGTACTGTTTATCGTGGCGAAAAGAGGTCATGGCATCAACACAGGGAAAGTCCTGCGCAGTGCGCCATGGCAGATCGTGATTTTTTCGCTGGGCATGTACCTGGTGGTCTATGGCCTGCGCAATGCCGGGCTCACGGAGTATCTGTCTGGTGTACTGAACCTGCTGGCAGAAAAGGGGTTATGGGCAGCAACGTTCGGCACCGGCTTCCTGACCGCGTTCCTGTCGTCGGTGATGAACAATATGCCGACGGTGCTGATTGGCGCGCTGTCGATTGACGGGAGTACGGCGACTGGCGTCGTCAAAGAGGCAATGATTTATGCCAACGTGATTGGCTGCGATTTAGGCCCGAAAATCACCCCGATTGGCAGTCTGGCAACCCTGCTTTGGCTGCATGTGCTTGCCCAGAAAAATATAACGATCACCTGGGGTTATTACTTCCGCACCGGCATTATCATGACTCTGCCCGTGCTGTTTGTCACTCTGGCCGCGCTGGCGTTGCGGCTTTCCATCACTTTGTAATGAGATAAAGATATGAGCAACATTACCATCTATCACAACCCGGCCTGCGGCACTTCACGCAACACGCTGGAGATGATCCGTAACAGCGGTAACGAACCGACCATTATTTATTATCTCGATACGCCACCGACCCGTGATGAGCTGATTAAACTTATTTCAGATATGGGAATTACGGTGCGTGCATTGCTGCGTAAGAATGTTGAGCCTTATGAACACCTGGGCCTTGATGAAGAGAAATTCAGTGATGAGCAGTTGATTGATTTTATGCTTCAACATCCGATCCTGATTAATCGGCCGGTAGTCGTTACGCCGCTTGGCACTCGTCTTTGCCGCCCTTCAGAAATAGTGCTGGATATTCTACCTGAAGGTCAGAAAGGAGCGTTTACCAAAGAGGACGGCGAAAAGGTCATTGACGAAACGGGGAAGCGGGTTAAGTAACCTGTTTTTTTCGTCTCATTTTTATCGTATTCGGGTGTCTGTCTGTACCATGCAGACGCTCGCTTTTTGTAATGCCAGCTAAAGAAACAGGCTTAACGTAGGATATTTAATGAGATGGTCACTCCCTCCTTCCCAGTACTATGCTGAGGACAGGCTTTCATTCGGAGAACCATCATGGAAAACATTGCGCTTATTGGTATCGATCTGGGTAAGAACTCTTTCCATATTCATTGTCAGGATCATCGTGGGAAGGCCGTTTACCGTAAAAAATTCACCCGACCAAAGCTAATCGAATTTCTGGCGACATGCCCGGCAACAACCATCGCGATGGAAGCCTGTGGCGGTTCTCACTTTATGGCACGCAAGCTGGCAGAGTTAGGGCATTTTCCAAAGCTGATATCACCGCAATTTGTCCGCCCATTCGTTAAAAGCAACAAAAATGACTTCGTTGATGCTGAAGCTATCTGTGAAGCAGCATCACGTCCATCTATGCGTTTCGTGCAGCCCAGAACCGAATCTCAGCAGGCAATGCGAGCTCTGCATCGTGTCCGTGAATCCCTGGTTCAGGATAAGGTGAAAACAACTAATCAGATGCATGCTTTTCTGCTGGAATTTGGTATCAGCGTTCCGCGAGGTGCTGCCGTTATTAGTCGACTGAGTACCCTTCTTGAGGACAGTAGTTTGCCTCTTTATCTCAGCCAGTTACTGCTGAAATTACAACAGCATTATCACTATCTTGTTGAGCAGATTAAAGATCTGGAATCTCAGTTGAAACGAAAGTTGGACGAAGATGAGGTTGGACAGCGCTTGCTGAGTATTCCCTGCGTTGGAACGCTGACTGCCAGTACTATTTCAACTGAGATTGGCGACGGGAAGCAGTACGCCAGCAGCCGTGACTTTGCGGCGGCAACAGGGCTGGTACCCCGACAGTACAGCACGGGAGGTCGGACGACATTGTTAGAGATTAGCAAGCGGGGCAACAAAAAGATCCGAACTTTGTTGGTTCAGTGTGCCAGGGTATTCATACAAAAACTGGAACACCAGTCTGGCAAGTTGGCCGACTGGGTCAGGGAGTTGTTGTGTCGGAAAAGCAACTTTGTCGTCACCTGTGCTCTGGCAAACAAGCTGGCCAGAATAGCCTGGGCACTGACGGCGCGACAGCAAACTTACGAAGCATAAAGGCAGAAATACACCAGTTTAAACAATCATTCATCTGGTTTTGCGAATACTAATATTGATGATACTAACGGCCCACCGGCCTGTTGAGGAACCTGTAAAACGGAAAGGCTCATTGAAGCCGTATATTTTCTGGAGGTTCATCAGGCGCGGAACTCATCGAGGCGCGGGAATAAAATCCCATTCAGACGCCGGATAGATTCAAGCAAGCCAACTTGTCGTCAAAATCGGTGTTGCAAAAACGGGAGTGACCATAGATTCCGTTTTCCAAGCGGACCCCACTATCACTGCCGGCACGGCTTCAGTCGGGATAGATGGATTCTTTTCTGACATTAATGCCATGAAGGCAAACACGGTTTTTGTCAGGCAAATGGATACCCATCAGGCGAAGAATAAAGCCGCGCCACCCCCGGTTAACCTGACGGTTATAGTCATACAGGTCTGCATTTTCTTTTGTAAGCTTTGACCATTCATGCATGAGTGTTAGTGCATCGAGCTCGGTGATGTGCTTCACTTCATCGCCGATACATACTGTGTTAATGCCTCTTCCCGTCATGATGATCCCCTCCGGCAATATCAGTTTCAGATTAACGCTGTTGTGATGATGATTTAACTACACACTAAAGGCAATCTAACGTTTAATCATACCTCTGATAATAAAGAACATCATGGTTAATGAAAACACAATCAGAAGCCAGCCAAAGGGTTTGGCATCAAAAACAGTAGTGATGCAATCATTAGTACAGGTAACCACCTTCGGGGTGACAATAGAAATTCCCCATCCAAGAATAACTACCATAGTGCCTGCTACTGCGGCTAAGAAAAAAGTGGTGAAGAATGCGCATCCGACTACCAGTAACAATCCAATCAGTTCAAATATCATATTCATGATTGCGCTCCAGGTGAGATAACTGCGAACAGACTGATGCCGGCTGTATTATTTAACATATTTCCAGACGCCTGCAGGTATTTTGTCATAAAACTTCCCCATTGCCATTTCCGCCAGCCGGTGATCAACCGCAGCATTGAAATGCTCAAGCTCATCATCTGACAGAGAATATTTATTTTTTTCTATTACCCTTTCCAGGGTTTCCTTCGATGTACAGCGCCGTAGTCGTAAAATCCATTCTTGTTTGGTCATTAGTTTTTTATATCCTGAGGCTTCCATGGTATTTAATTTTACAAATAACGCAAATTTCTTTCAGGCGTTATGGCCCGTGCCGTTCTGCGTAAGATAATCACTGATGCTCAGACCGGACAAGCGTATGTTATCCGAAATCTCCCTGAACTGCTCCTCCCACCCGTCCTGCAGCTCCCTGATTGCCGCGATCTGGAAAGCAACACTGAAAGGCGTTCTGCCCAGTTTCTCGGAAAGCCAGAACAGATGCTTGCCAATCTCTTCGTCCGGTACCGAATCGAGCGCATCACTCAGTAAGGTTTTTTCGTCTTCCTGCCAGGGATGACCGGCTCGCGGAAAACGCGGATCAGGCTGGCGGTCTTTTTTCTCCCTTTTTTCCCGTCTGGCAACGGTCGGCGCATCGCCTTTTTTCAAGCCGACGCGCGCTTTCATGGCGCCGATAGCGGCGACGGCCAGTACCAGCGTTTCACGCTCCTGGCGCGTGAGCAGGCTGTCATCGCAAATCAGGGTGTTCAGGTTATCGATCAGCTTATTCAGCCCGGGTTCAGTGACTTTCATTTTATGCTCATATTCCTTGTGTGGTGGCGATCAGTCCCGGCTCTCATTCACCTGGACGGTGACCGGCAGGCCTGCATCAAAACAGGTCTGATACCAGCTGGCCACCTGCAGGGGATCGCCCTCTTTTATCCGGCGTATGCCGCCGGCATCCGTCAGCTGCAGGCAGGTGGTACCGTCCAGACGGATCACGTAGGCCGCTTCCCGCAGGGAGTAATGACCGTCACCCAGCTGCAACTCCACCGCGTCACCGGCAGCCGTCTGGCGTAACGGCAGACGCCGGACGTCTGTCAGTCGTTGTCGTGCCGTTTCAGCCTCGCGTTCTGCCTGGAAGAGCGGTTCTGCAATGCCGCGACCGGCCTCCGTCAGCTCTACGGCCAGCTGCAGGTTCGGGGCGCGCAGGGTGCGCAGCCAGCCCGCGGCTTCCATGCGCCGGCAGGAGGCGCGCAGGTTTGGCCCGTACACCGGGGCATCCCCGCCCTGCTCCAGCACCCGCTCGATATCCCGCGTCGCCACCGGCCCCGGACGTTTCGCATCGAGGGCGGCCAGCACAATCAGCACCCGCCGCTGCAGCGGCGATGGTCGGCGCGCCTGAGTCATTGCTTGTCCGCCTCCGGCCAGATGAGTTTTCTGAGGCGCAGGTGATCGGCGTCTATGAGCTCTTGCCTCTTTATGGCATTCACTGAGGCATAGCCATTTATGGCCAGTTCATACCAATAGCTCAGCACGGCACCGGCCTTGGCTGACTCGCTGATGTAAATCGCGCCCTGGCTGTCCAGATTGCATTCACGGATACGCTCTTCCGCTATCCGGGTCAGCTGCTCATAGCTGAGTGAAAAATTCACTTCCTTCTCATCCATCCTGCTCGCTCCGTCTGAACATGTCCGGTTAGGTTAAAAATCATATCATGTATGATTTCTTACTAATAATTCAAATATCATATCAGATATTATTGTGTGTTTAATGCTAAATATCACATTCAGTATGATTTTATGTGTTTGGTTTGATTATCATATCCTTTGCGCGTTTCCCGCCGCGCAGATCCGGTTTCTGGCTGTTCCGGATCCCCGTTAATTTCCCGTACACCTGATACGTTCGTTTAAGGTGTAATATCCCCTGAAAATTCTGACCCAAAACGCTCGCGAACCCGACTTTCAATGAGTCCTTTTGCCATGTTCAGTCGTTCAATTTGCTTCCCGGTTGACCATGAGGGATTATCGATGCTGTGCTGCACACTTTCCGGTACAAATGTCTCCAGCAGCGCCAGAAATTCCCGGGCAGAATTGATATTCCCCGCGTGGCGATGCAATAACTCAGAAATATACTGACGGGCTTCAGCGTCATAATATGAGTTGTCCGGATGTACCGGGAAAAGATAATCCCCCATCCTGCTGTAATAACCGCGAAAAGAATGTTCTGTTGTCATATTTTTGAGCCATCTGTTTCAGTATATCTTATCAATAACCCTTTCCCTGTCAGCCCTTCCCGGTCGGTGTCACAGCGGTTAAATACCGGGCGAATGGTCTCTGACAGGCAAATGGATACCCATCAGGCGCAGGACAAAGCCGCGCCAGCCCCGGTTAACCTGACGGTTATAGTCATACAGGTGAGCATTCTCTTTTTTCAGCTTGGACCATTCATGCATGAGTGTTAGCGCATCGAGCTCGGTGATATGCTTCACTTCACCGCCGATACGTACCGTGTTAATTCCTGTTACCATCATGATGCTCCCCTCCGGCGATATCAGTTTCAGATTAACGTTGTATTAATGGTACCGGGTAAGCCGTCAGGCATGGCCCGGTTTAAAAAGATACGCTGACAGTTCGGCAGCGGTGATATCAAACTCAAGCTTCTGTATTAATTCGGCAAGTTTTTTCTCTGCCGTATCGCGGTCAATCCGATCCAGCAAAATCTGGATAGCGGCGAGTTTAAGCTCCTCCGGAAGGAGTTCCGGATCAATAACAATATCGCCGGAAATTTCTTCAGCCGGTTCACTGAAAAGCCAGCCGTAGTCGGTGTGTTCAGCATTCATGTCTGTCGTCTCCGTCACGGAAATTTTTACGGGATTAATTCACCCAGTCTTCCAGCACCAGGCCCGGGACCCGCGCAAACTCTCTTACATTATTCGTCACCAGAACGGCGCCGGCCGCGATGGCGTGCCCGGCTATCGCCGTGTCGTTCGGACCAATCGGCGTCCCGGCCTGTCGCAAGGCCACCTTAATCTCCGTGGTCGCATCCACCGCGGCCCGGTCCCAGGGCAGGATGGCATCGAGGCGGGCACAGAACGCGTCAACCAGCTCGATATGGCGCGGGGAGGCCTTCGGGCCGGTGGCGCCGAAGCGCATCTCGGAGTAGGTGATGGCCGAGACCACGATACGGTGGCCACGCAGCACCGCCTGCTCCAGGCGCTTCAGCACCGCTTCCGGCTGCTCGCGCATGATGAACGAGCAGATGTTTGTGTCGAGCATAAAAGTCTTTTTCACAGGTCAAATCGTCCTTCGTCGCTGACCACATCCTCGCGTTCCGCCATAAAGTCCGGATCGGCCCTGTCCAGCTGCGCGAACGAGCCCCAGGTCGGCCGGACGGGACGCAGAATGATGCTGTCCCCTTCCCGGACGATCTCCAGCTCGCTGACGCCGTCAAAATCCAGGTCCCGGGGCAGACGGATGGCGCGGTTATTGCCGTTTTTAAATATCGAAACTGTGCGCATGGATGTTCCTCCGGCTGATCATGCATGATGTATGAGTGCATATGTGCAGTATATGCCTGTCGGATTGGTTTGTATAGGTGTCACATATGCAGATGACTGACATATGCGTATGTCTGGCCTATGCAGATGCATGGCATATGGATATGCTGTACCTATTCTGTTTTCTCATTTCTCCACCGCAGATCCGAAAAATACCAGTTCCGGATCTGCTTTCCGGCCTCCGGCGCGCAGCGGCCCGGCAACACAAGATGTAGCGGTGTTCCCAGCTGACAGTGACGCTATATGTTGTGTCCCTCCCCTGCCCCGTGACGAGCCGCTCCCCCCCTAAAAGGGCGCTTTGCTTATTCCCTGACCGTGGTACACTTCCGGAAACTGTTAAATACGCAAAAAATCAGATCACACCGAAACGGCCATCCGGTAATTTAACGACGTGGCTATATGGCTGCTTATTATCAGCCTGAAAATGATGTCGGCAGGGGAAAATCATCCGGGTGACAGACGCATGGTTGTGCGCAGACAAATCTGCCGCCCGTCATAATTACTCTGAGTGACTATTTATTGAGAAGGATTTGATGGCGTGAAATTCACAGACGAAGTTTGGTAAGTGTTAAACAGTATCTATAAGCATCAGCATCTCTGGTTTACAGAAAAAAACTGGAGTTGGTACGACAGCCAGTCACCAAAGGCTCAGCAGATGAGTGGCCAGCCAACCATTGTTACTGGATGTGGGAGACCGGTAGCCAAATGGCATCCGTGGAATCAAATGTGGTATCTGGTCACTGTTCCAGGAAAGGGCATCATGCATGAAGCTGCGGACGATATATATTCAACTCCCCCTGAAGGCCAATATATCGACCCTAATGAATTAGATTCCTACTGGCAATGGCGTCCTTACTAAGAGTTCAGTGGCGGGATTTATCAACAGATCATCGGTACAGAAAAGACCATGAAAAAGAAAAAAGCGTCAGAACCGGGGTTACTGGCAAGCGACAGCGACTGGCACAATAACGCATGTTTGAATTACATGCCTGATCACGGGACAGCTTACACCGAAGGTTACCGGCGGGCTGCTGACATTCTGATTAAACACATTGATGAATCCGGGCGGGACCAGGATTTTCTGGTTTATCCGGTGTTGTTTCTCTACAGGCATCACATCGAACTCCTTATCAAACAAATTGTCGGACTGGCTTTGGTACTATCAGAAGAGCCGGATACAGACCAGTACAAAAAAGATAACCATAACCTGAATACCTTATGGCTGCTGGCAAAGAAACTTCTCCCTGAAGTTAATGACAGCCATCGATCTTCTAATTTTCGACTCATCAAGGAAGTCGTTAAAAAGCTTCACAATGCGCACAGGCTAGTAACGGATTTGCGTTATGCCCGGGCTTTGTTGAATAAATCGAACTTTTGCTGAGTTGAAGGATCAGATCACGCATCTTCCCGACAACGCAGACCGTTCCGTGGCAAAGCAAAAGTTCAAAATCACCAACTGGC
>NZ_JCAXWU010000041.1:0-11753 GCF_059759695.1 Klebsiella sp. M041 | reverse complement strand
GCGGCTCCCTGGCTGTGGCCATGCCCGGCGGCGCTACGCTTGCGCGGGCCTACGGATCCAGTGCAATGGTGGGCCTAGTCCGGTAGCCCGGGTAAGGCGGAACGCCGCGACCCGGGAAATTCCCCGGCTTGCGCTGTGCTTAGTTTGTAGGCCGGGTCAGGCGTAGCCGCCACCCGGCAGTAAGACGGTACGCCGCCACCCGGGATGTCGCCCCTATCCGTGGGCGAGAAAGCGGGCCAGGCGCTGCTGCAGCAGGCGATTTTCGCGGGTCAGCCGCGCGTTCTCATCCAGCAGCGTCAGCGCCACCGCAATCCCCGGCCAGTCCAGCTCCAGCTCGTTACGCAGGCGCACCGCGCGATGGACAATCGTCACCGCGCTGTCGTCGAACAGCCAGGTGTCCGCCTGCGGCTGGTGCGGTTCAATCATGCCTAAGCCGACAATCTCCGTCAGCTCCTCTTCCGACACGCCGGTACGCAGGCACAATTCGGTAATGGTAAACGTCACTGTTACTGTAGCCATCAGGCTTTCCCCCATGTCTTACGCGGATCGAAGCTGGCTTCGGCGGTGGCCAGCTGTTGCCAGAGCTCACGCGCTTTTTCATCTGGTTTTGGCGGCATCACAATTTTAATAACGGCGAACAAATCGCCGGTGTGGGTTTTGCTCACCAGCCCTTTGCCCTTGATACGCAGGCGCTGCCCTGCCTGGCTACCCGGCGGCACCGTCAGCAGAATGCTCTCTTTCAGGGTGGGCACCGTGACTTTGGCGCCCAGCGCGGCCTCCCACGGCGCCAGCGGCAGGACGATCTCCAGGTTATGTCCCACGATGTCGAACAGCGGGTGCGGGGCGATGTGGATCACCAGCCACAGATCGCCGTTCGGCCCGCCGTTTTCGCCCGGCGTCCCCTGGCCTTTCAGGCGGATGCGCTGTCCATCGGCCACCCCGGCGGGGATCTTCACATTCAGCGTTTTCGGCGTCTCGCTTTCGATCATGCCGAACACGTTATACACCGGCAGGTTATAGCTGATGGTGCGGGTCTGCTCAGCCAGCGTCTCTTCAAGGAACACCGCGACCTCGATCTCCAGGTCGTGGCCGCGCGACGCGTGCTGACGGCGACGCTGATGCGCCTGCTGGCCAAACATGGAGGAGAAGATGTCGTCGAAATCCTGCTGGCTGTAGCTCTGCTCGTGGGTCTGCTGCTGGCGACCGAACCCGGGATCGTTGCGATGCTGCCAGAGCTGATCGTATTCCGCGCGCCGTTGCTCATCTTTCAGGACTTCCCAGGCTTCGGCGAGATCCTTAAATTTGGCTTCGGCATCGTTTTCTTTACTGACGTCGGGGTGGTACTTGCGCGCCAGGCGGCGGTAGGCGGTCTTGATGGTTTTCAGATCGTCGGTTGGTTGCACCCCGAGAATGGCATAATAATCCTTCAATTCCATGCTGTTATCTCATCTATGCTCAGTGCGGTGGTTACATATTCCCTGGATCAGGCGTCTGTATAAAGCGTAGGGCAAATGCGCCCTGAAGGGGAAGAAAAGTGGCGGAAACTTGACGTCGTCGGGGTCAACGGCGTCGTGGGCGCGGCTAATCTTTCACCTGCGGCCGCGGACGACGGCGCCAGCCTGCGAACAGCACCAGCAGCGCGCCGATGGCGCCGGCCAGGCGCGCAATGCCGTCGCCGGCGGTGGGAAACAGCTGGCGAAGGGTAGGGTCGCTGACCAGCATTGACCCGGCAATCCAGCCGATGAGCATCCCGCCCAGCAGCACCACCGCGGGAAAGCGAGTGAGCAGGGCCAGCACCAGCTTGCTGCCGGCGACGATAACCGGAATGCTAATCGCCACGCCGAGGGCGACCAGCGCAATGTGCCCTTTGCCTGCGGCGGCCACCGCCAGCACGTTATCCAGCGACATGATCACATCGGCGACGGTGATGGTGACTGCGGTGCGCCACAGGCTGCCGGAGCTGGCAACCTCGCTCTCGTCCTCCTCATTACTGACCAGCCTGATGCCAATCCACATCAGGAGCAGCGCGCCGACTATCTTCAGCCACGGCAGCGACAGGAGATACAGGGCGATCGCCAGCAGCAGGATGCGCGCCAGGATGGCGCCTACGGTGCCGATGACGATCGCTTTGGTGCGTTTTTGTGGCGGCAGTTTGCGACAGGCCATGGCGATCACCACGGCGTTGTCGCCGCCCAGCAGTAAGTCGATGGCGACAATCTGCAGCATAATCACCGCCATGTCCCATTGTTGAAGAAACGCATACATATCGAGAGAAACCACCTGAAATAAATACCACGAAAAGCCGTTGCGCCGGGGACTCCGCCCGGGGAGCGTTGACCACTGGCGCCGGACCGCGCCGTCGCGCGGGAAACCTGAGCCTGAAAAATAAAGTTACGAATCAACGCGCCGTCGGGCAAGGCTTCGGCGAAAAAGGGTGATATTTTGTCATACAGACTCACCTGCTGTTCACTTATCGCAAGGATCCCCACTATGTCTGGCCACAAGAAATACCTCTCCGTCGCCCTGCTGAGCGCTGTCTTACTGCCAGCGATGGCTTCTGCCGCTGACGCGCCGGCGACTTTCACCGCGGAACAGGAGGCGCAAATCGGCAAAATCGCCGCCGATTACCTGGTCGCCCACCCGGAAGTTCTCCTGCAGGCAAGCCAGAAACTGCAGCAAATTCAGGCTGAGCAGCAGGCCAGCGCGGCCACCCAGGCGGTGCTGAAGAATGCCGCCTTGCTGACCCAGGATAAAAATACCCCGACCTACGGCCCGGCCAACGGCAAAGTCACGGTGATTGAGTTCTTTGACTACCAGTGCGTCTACTGCAGCCGGCTGGCGCCGGTGATGGAGCAGGTGATTAAAGCGCATCCGCAGACCCGCTTCGCTTTTAAAGAGTGGCCTATCTTCGGCGGCCGCTGGGAAAGCTCGCTGGAAGCAGCGAAAACCGGCCTGCAGATCTATCAGCAGAAAGGGGCGGATGCCTATCTGGCCTACCATAACGGGATCTACGCCACCGGACATAACGAAGGCAAGCTGACGACGGCGGATATCCAGCAGCAGGCGAAGAAAGCCGGCTTTGATGCGAAGAAGGCCACCGACGTCGAACCGGTGCTGCAGAGCATTAACGACCTGGCGCAGGAGATTGGTCTCAGCGGCACGCCGGGCGTGATCGTGATGCCGACTACTGGCGCCACGGAAGCCAGCATCACCGTCTTCCCGGGGCTGGCGGATAAAGCCTCGCTCGAAGCCGCCATTAAAAAGGCCGGCGGCTGATCGGCAGCGTCGTTACCCAGTCAGGGCCGCCGGGGGCGGCCCTGCTATCATTCCTGATCCCTCTCCTCGGGCGGCGGCAGCGCGTGGCTTTTTAAATCAATAATCTGGCCAATGTGATCGTGGTAAACGGTCAGCAAATTATAGCGACTCATTTCGGAGATGATCTGCGGGGCGACGTTAAAGCTGCTGGCCAGCTCCTCATCTTGCAGGGTAAGCACCGCGGTGTGACGCCGGGTATGGGCGCGGCGTCGGTTATAGTGGTACCAGAGGATCAGCAACCAGCCGTTCAGCGCGGCAATCAATAAATACACCAGCGCCGTATTCAGGGAGTCCATCAACGACGACCAGCGCGGGGAGGGCGGCGCGATGAACTGCATCAGCAAATTGGCGTAGAGAAAGAACAGAAAACCGAGCCAGGCCAGCAGCGTTAAGCCGGCGTCCACCAGCCGGGGCAGCACGCGGTGTTCGGTTAAGATGAGCGTATTTTCATTCATCGCAGGCTTCCTTTTCCCCGGTCCGGGCTCACCCAGCGCGCGCGGGAACGTTGACGTTTCAACATCACTTTCGGAAAAGCGACCAGCGTGGTCAGCAGGCCGATCATCCAGTAAACCATCGGGAACCAGATCACCCAGAACAGGGATTTGGCGACCTTTTTCTCATAGCGCCGTTCGATATACAGGCTGGCGACGAACTGCAGCAGGCACATCAGGCCGAGCAGCATGCCGGTGAACTCAGGCGGAAACAGGCTGTGCACTGTCAGGTTGTCCGGCAATGGCATCAGGCGGCTGAGGATAAACAGCAGGATGGTGACCGCGTAGGCAAAGGCCCACAGCGTGGAGCAGGCATACTCCAGAAACAGCGGCCACATCCGATGATGCTGCCAGTGAAACAGGCGGCGCAGGTTGACCAGAAAGACTTCGGCCCCGCCCTGGGCCCAGCGCAGACGCTGCTTCCATAACCCTTTTAGGGTCTCAGGCATCAGGATCCAGCACAGCGCCCGCGGCTCGAAAAAGATGTCCCAGTGGCGGAGCTGAAGCTTCCAGCTGATATCAATATCTTCAGTGATCATATCCGGGCTCCAGTAGCCGACGTCCGCCAGAGCCTGACGCCGGAAGGCGGCGATCACGCCGGAGACAGTAAAGACCCGGCCATAGATCCGCTGCGTCCGCTTGATAAGGCCAATGATCGACGAGAATTCCCCTACCTGAATGCGGCCGATCAGCGTGGATCGGGTGCGGATCCGCGGATTGCCGGTGACCGCCCCGACGTGCGGGTAGTGGATCAGCGGGGCGACCAGCCAGGCCGCGGTATCCCGGTCCAGCAGGGCGTCGCCATCGATGCAGACCAGCAGATCGCCGCGCGCGGCGGCGGCGCCCGCTTTGAGCGCCACCGCTTTTCCCTGATTGGCGGCCAGGTGGATCACCCGCAGCCTTGGCTCCTCCTGCGCCAATTGCTGGAGCACCTGGGCAGTGTTGTCCGAAGAGCCGTCGTTAATCGCGATCACTTCGAGGTTGGCGTAACGCTGGGCCAGTGCCGCGCTGATGGTCTCCCGGGCGTTTTTCTCCTCGTTAAAGCAGGGGATCAGGATCGAGATCAGCGGATTGCCCGGCAGCGACGGCGGCGGGGTTTCCTCTCCCCACGGCCAGTGGCGCTCCAGCTGGAACCAGAAGTACAGACCCCCGGTGATCCATAGCACCGACATAAACAGCGGCCAGAAAAAGACAAAGTCGAGGATAAGCTCGCCGGTAAACACCGCTGCGACGCCTAACGGCAGCCCGAAAACGAGGCATAAAATGCACAATGCGATAATGCGATCAGTCATGGTCAGGGTACCACCAGGAAGAAAATTGCGGTCTGATACGGGAGATATCAGGCTGATTGTTAATGAAATCGTCTGGGTAGTAGCCGTAGTTTTTGACGCCGTTTAGCCGCAGCAAATGCATCCAGTCCGCCAGCTGTTGGTCGGGAATGGCGTTGCGTTGGCGTCGATTCCAGTCTCTGGCCTGTAGCTCAAAGATGGTTTTCTTCAGCGCGCCCGGGCGGCGGGCGACGGCCTGCACCAGCCGCGTCAGCCAGGCCTGGCTGGCGTCAATCGGCACGGACTCCATCAGCGGCATCGCCATGGGGACCGTCCAGTCATAGGCGGCAAGGAAGTCATCCAGATTTTGCGCAAACCAGGCTTCGCTCTGCGGCTCAAGGATCGGCAGGGCGAAGAGATTACGCGCCGTTTTTACCTGCGGGCCGCGGATGGCCTGCACCGACTGGCGCAGCTGCAGAGTGAAGCGGGTCAGGGTTTGGCTTTTGAAACGCATCCATGCCTGGCGCTCTTGCGGACTTTGGGGCACCGGGCCGGCATCGTGCGCCAGGCCACTCTGCCGCCAGGCGGCGACCGCCTCCGGGCTCACGTCTTCAAAATCGGTCAGCACGGCGTCGTCGTGGAACAGAATCCCGCTGAAGCTGGCGTGCCGGGCCAGATCCTCATAGATGTCGGTGATCTGCTGGCGAACCCGGGGATCCCATGGCGACAGGCGGACATAGGGCTGACGGGCAAGTAACGCCTTCCCGGTTTGCGGATCCCAGCGCTGAACGCGCGGCAGATCGGACGAGAGATCGAAGGCCAGCACCGGCATCCAGGCATAAACCTTCACCCCGCCGCGGGTTTGCAGCTGCCAGGAGACGAAGTTAAACAGGTCGGCGCGCATCGGCAGCCAGCGGTTGGGGAAATAGAGCGACTTGACCGTGCCGTCACCCTGCGGGTCGGAGAAGGCCTGCAGAAAGACGTGGCTGATTTTCATGTCATAGACGCGCTGCACCAGCTTATCGATATTCTTTGCCTGCTGGACGGGATTGGGGTCATAGACATAGTCCAGATCCACATGCATCACCCGAACAGGATCGGCTTCCTGGATCTGGGTTACGGCGTTAGCAAAGGCCTTGATCGACGGGTTACCGGCGATCAGCATGCGCGGAATATTATCCAGATCCTTCACGTTGCCCAGGCCGTCGTTCAGCGTAAACGCCAGCTGATACCCCTGCTGTTTGGCGATGGCCAGGGTGCTGCCGCTGGCGGCGCCGTAGGGCCACACCCAGGCGCGCGGCGCTTTCCCGGCGACGTCGTGGATTTTCGCCGTCACTTTCTGCACGTCATCGGCCATTCGCCGGGTAAACTGCGCGTCGCTTTCATAGCGGCCGGTGGTTTTATCCCAGCCGCGGTTAGCGGCGGCGGGCTCGCGGCTGCCCTGCGGATTGGCCGGCAGGCCGTAGTGCGAGGCCCAGGTGTGCGCGCCGATCTCCACCAGCGGCGAGCGACTAAGCTCGCGCACCATCTCCCAGGTGGCGAAGCGATCGCGCGGCGTCATCAGGCCGCCAAAATTAACGGGCTGGTTGGCGGGGGTGTCCACCCAGCTGCCCACCGGCGCCCACAGCGCCGGAACGTTCCAGGCTTTAAGCAGCGGCCAGACGCGAGTATAAAAACTGCTATAGCCATCGTCGAAGCTGAGAAGAAAAGCCTTAGGCGGCAGCGGCTTAAGGCCATGATGCGCGTCCAGAATGTCCTGAACGCTCACGGCATGGTAGCCGTGATGCAGCAGCCAGGCGATCTGCTCATTAAGCGCGCTGGTACGCACCGAAAGGTAACGCTGGTCGGCGGCGTCGTCTTCGACGTCATGATAGGCCAGCACCAGAAAGCGATCCGCCGGCCAGGGGTTATTGGCCTCCAGCTGGGGTCGTTGCTGCGGGGCGAGGAAGGGGACCTCCTCAGCACGCACGCTGAAGATAAGGCACAGCCAGCCGAGAAGCATCAGGCCGTTGCGCAGGGTCGTGTTCAGCATGGTCATCCTTAAAACCGTATGTTTGCATCAACAGTGATAGCGAGGTTGTTTTCACGTTTACCGTCGTAGGGGCGTTTGTCCCAGTTCAGCATCACCCCGGCGTCGACGAGGTTGTTCCAGCGCAGACGCTGCCCGTAGCCCAGCGTCGTTATCGCGCCGGCGGCGTGATTTTTTTGCCAGTAGCTGCCGCCGCCGGCGAGCAACTGCTGACTCCAGACGGTGTCATACCGCTGGTAAAGCGTGTGATCGACCGCCAACGCCGCGGTGGCCGCGAGGTCGCGGGCCGGACTGTAATACGCGGTGTCGGTGCGGCTATTGGCGCTGGCCGACAGACCGGGCTGTAGATCCAGCGTTAGCCACGGGGTCTGCCAGAGGCGCTCTTTACCGGAGAGGGTGTACTCCTGACGACGGTTGTGGTCGGTAAAGCGGCTGGCGGCCGCGCTGACGCGGTACTCCCGGCGCTCGTTTTGATACCAGCGCAGCCAGCCTTCGCCGCGGTTGGCGCTGACGCCGTTGCGTAACGCGCGCAGCGGCGTCTGCTGCGAAATCCGCTCCAGCTCGCCGCCCAGCTGCCAGCGATCGTTGACGTCGTGCGCGGCGGAAAGGCGGACGCCGGGCTTATTCTCGCCGTGAAAATTGACGCTGGAGAGTTCAAGTTCTCCCCAGGCGTCGCGCGGACGCCATTCAATACCGGCGAACAGCTGGCGACGGCTGCCTTTCCCCTCTTCAAAATTGCCTTGGGCAAAGCGGTGGCCGCCGAACAATCGCCAGCTGTCGGCTATCGGCGGGCTGTAGATCGCCGTCTCAAAACTGAGGTCGTGGGTACCGCTCACCGGGTTGTCGGAATGCAGCCCTTTGCCGACGCTCAGGCGCAGCTCGGAGAAATGATGGATTTCGCGGGCTCTGGCCAGGCGCTGGGTATTCAGATCTCGTGGCGAGCGGGCGATAACGTCGTCGGTCAGCAGATCCATCTGCCGCCACTCCTGCAGATCGAGGGCGACCCAGGCCTGCTGGCGCTCCAGCTGCAGGCTGGCGGGCTCCAGGGCTTCCGCCGCTTTCAGCTGGCGTTCGGCTGCCCGCGGCAGCCCTCTGTCCTGCAGCAGGGCGGCATAGTCGATCTGCAGCCCCTGGTTGCCGGGGGCCGTCGCCGCCAGGCGCTGCATACGGGCTTCGGCCTGCGGCAGGGCGTTGGTGGCGGAGAGATAGTGCACGTTAAGCGACTGCGCGGTGAGCCAGTCGTCGTTCGGCTGGGGCGTCGGCGAGCCGTAGAGATGACGGATATAGGGCGCATTCCGGGTGAGTCGGGCGACATACCGCTGCGCCGCCGGGTACTGAGCGGTGTCCAGCAGGGCGTAGAAAAGCTCATGTTCTTCATTCTGTTGGCTCGTCAGCCACGAGGGATGCTGATGAATAAGCGCCAACGCAGGCTCAATCTGCTTAAGCGCGATATAAGAGGAGATAACCCAGCCGATGGCCCAGTCGGGAACCGCCTGCTGCTGCGCCATCAGGCTTTGGTATTCGCGGATAACCTGCGCGTAGTCTGCGTTGGCGTACAGCGCGCCCAGACGGTCAATGCGCGCCCGGGTGATGTCCGGGGCGGCCTGCGGGTCGGGACGCCAGGCGGCGATCATCGCATCGTATTGCGCCAGCGCCGTGCGGGCCAGCGCGTAACGCGCCTTTTCTTCACGGGAAGGTGTATCGGCAAGGCGCACCAGTTCGGCGGCGGCGTTCAGCTGCAGGTTGCGCTTTTCCGCGGGCGTCAGTTCGACGCTATTCGCGAGGCCGAGGGCGGGGGAGTCGATCCGGTTGCGGGTCAGGGTCGCCATCAGGCTCGCCAGCGCGGCTTTATTCTGCGGTTCGCGATCGAGGATCTGCGTGTCCACCAGCAGCTGGTCCCAGCTCTTGCCAAGCCGCAGGTAGACATAAGAGAGGGTCTGCAGGTGGGCAATGCTCGCCTGCTCCGCCACCAGGCGACGCGCTTCGCTGAGCGCCTCGCCGTCCTTGCGGGCATCGGCCAGCGTCTTGATATAGCCGATACGATAGTCGTCACTGTCGGCGGCCTGGCTGAGAGCCTGCTGCCAGAGGAGGAGCGAGGCTTGCCACTGTTTCTGGTTGCGCATCGCCTGCGCCGCGGCGGCGGTGCCCCGTGCGGGAAGCGGCATATAGACCTGATAGCGTCGCCAGACTTTCACCACCTCGTCGTCCTGGCCGGCCCAGAGGGCTACCTGCAGCCAGTCTGCAACCTGAGAAGGGGTTAAGGCATGCCGCAGCTGGTATTGCTGAAGATATGAGAGAAAGGGGGCGTACTGGCCTTGACGCGCTTGCAGGATCTGCTGGTCATAGAGCGAGTCCGCTCCCTGAACCAGCGTCGGGAAGAGCAAAAGCACGCCGATTGACAGCGAGAGTTTCGTGTTGCGATTAAACAATAACGTATTTGAATAAGGTGATCTTTCCATTTCTATTTGCCATATGTTCATCAAGAATCCATTGCACAACACGACCGTCCTTTGACGGTGAGTTAAAGGATGAGGATGGTCCCATTTAGCTGACTGGCACTGCGGGTGAATGACTTATTGCAAAGTAATAAACATATCTCCTGTGGATAATTGAATGGATAATTTATACCCGATACCGCAGCGGATAAATATGGTTAAATGACGAACTGCGTTTTAAGATAAATCTGTAAAAATGGTTTAATTCGAATCGCCATGTTGAAGCGAGTTCCTTTAACTTACTGAAATAAATAAAAAATGGAGTTGGCTGAAATTTTGTTTTAATTTTGTTGGGTGGCTTATATTGCAGTGAGGAGAAAGGTTTTTCATGGATATTTAAGATGATTTCTGACAAAAATTCTCAATAGCAAAAAAAGCATCTTTTCTGTGGGATTTTTTTATTTATAATTAATCCGTTTATTTTCTGTCCGCACCCAGGGAGGTTTTTCACAGCCAGATTCAGATGCCGCGCTAATGATAAATCACAGATCTCGTTATTTTTAACGCCATGCGGAGCGTTCCCCAGGGGCAAGGAAAACGTCTGGTTGACGAGAATTTGTTGATTAAATGTTAAAGGGAAGACTTGTGGCAAATTCAATGATATTAGTTACCCAGGATCACTATCTTTTTCAAGGAGTTAAGAATTTTTTTCCTGATATCATTCAGTTAGATTCTAGCGGAAAAGCGATTTTAGATAATGAGGTTGATGAACTCTCTCTGCTGGTTGATAGCCGTTCGCCGCTTTGTCATTACGATTATCTGGTCATGGAGGCGGCACAATCCAGAAAGCGAATATGCTGTATTGTCCTCGATATGCGCCATCGGGAAGAGCATTTACTCAGTCTGAAATCGTTTTTAAACATGTCATTATCACCCGCCGATATGGCGACCTTATTTGGGCTTTTTCTGGAGATGAAGAGCAAGCGGCTGACCAAAGAGTGGTTCGACAATCTGCGCTTAAGTATGACAGAGCAGCTGATGCTGCGTTTTCTTGGGGCGGGGATGACAATGGAGGAGGTGGCAGTGAATCTGAATACTTCGCTAAAAAGCCTTTACCGCAAGCGGACCGCGCTTTATGAGCGACTGGGGTTAGATAATTTTAATGAAGCCTGCTTATTTATCTTCAAAAATAAACTGCTGGACCAGTCCGGTCGATCGCCATAAGGCGTGGTTGTACAGGGAACAGGTGATATCGCAAGGTATGTGACGATGGAAATGTAATAAATTAAATAGATATTGATAGGTACAACCGTCGATACCAGTCGGTATCCAGGGCGGCGCCCGGCATATAATTCCGGAGCTCTTTGGAAGTAATTACCGCCATGGCGGTTTGCTATGCACAGCGATTATTATAATGATTATATTCCTTGCGCCGCAGAGGAATAGTTTTGTCATAAATTAACTCTACCATGGTATTCCGACTCACGCGTCGGAATACCATGAGATATCGTGAAAGCATCAGAGGAGCGAGGTGGATGAGAATAAGGGACAGTATTGCGGAGCGGTTAGAAGCCTGCGGGCTCTACCGTCGGGCGGCATCCAGATGGATTGAGGTGATGCAGCGTTGCCTGGACGATGAGGACCGCGAGTGGATCCGTCACCATCGCAATCAGTGTCTGAAAAAGGCGCAACGTCCGCCGGCGCCGAAAGAGGAGTTCGCCGATCTCCACCAGGCGGCAAAGGAGACGCAGTATCGCATGGGCATTGCGAAGCCCTATGGCGAAGCGTTCAGGCTGCCCGGCAAAGGGAAAACCGCCGCCGAGTAATACCTTTCTTCATTGCGTTTGCGCAGACGTTTCATTGACCCCCAGGCCCGCGCAAGCGCAGCGCCGCCGGATGATATACATCAGACGCCGTACCCGCGGTTGTGCCGGATGGCGGCATAAATGCCTTATCCGGCCTACGGGTCCTCCCGCAGGTTCAAACAGCGTAGGCCCGCGCAAGCGCAGCGCCGCCGGGCGATATACATCAGACGCCGTACCCGCAGTTGTGCCGGGTGGCGGCATCAATGCCTTATCCGGCCTACGGGTCCTGCCGCAGGCTTAAACAGCGTAGGCCCGCGCAAGCGCAGCGCCGCCGGGCGATATACATCAGACGCCGTACCTGCGGTTGTGCCGGATGGCGGCATCAATGCCTTATCCGGCCTACGGGTCCT
>NZ_JCAXWU010000040.1:0-13570 GCF_059759695.1 Klebsiella sp. M041 | reverse complement strand
CCCCACATATCCCCATTGGGCTGGGCGCACATTCTACTGACTGGCGAATATCTTTGGCCCAAGGAACCGAAAGCTTAGGGTGTCATTTCGCCCTCAGCCGGAACCGACCCCAACAACAGCTCATAACCGACTGTGTTCATATTTTCGTCAAAAATCGCCTGGCGGGCGACAAAAGAAAACATTGGATACTCCATACAGATGCCTGTAGATATCAAAACCCGGTTAAACAGGTATGTAACCGGTTAATCCCCCAGCATTTTCTCTTACCGAGGAAAGGAAAGCCTGGACGAAAATGGCAAAGACGCATATGGGTCTTACAGAAGGCAGTATCTTTTGTAAACTTCTTAGGGACTTAAGTCAAATCCCATCTACGTTTACAGGGTATTATTGAGCCGGTTTTCTGAAAAAATGTTCAGTTCGCTAAAAAAATAACCCGATTGCCTGCAATCGGGTTTTTGGTGAGGGAAACCCGATTATGACCGAGAGACAACTCCGGCTTTTTCCAGCATAGCGTGTAACAAGACATTTGCCCCGGCCGTGACCTGTTCCGGTGCTGAATATTCTATCTCATTGTGACTGATGCCATCTTTGCAGGGAATAAAAATCATTCCGGTAGGTGCGAGCATACTCATATAAACGGCATCATGTCCGGCACCCGAGACGATATCCATTGAAGAGTAGCCTAATTTTTGGGCTGCACGCCGTACGGCCTCTTTACAATTCGGATGGAAAGGCGCAGCAGGATAATGTGAGACCTGTTGCAGCGTTATGCTCAGTCCGGTTTTTTCAGCGATCTGCGCAATGTACGCTTTCAGTGCCGCATCCATTTTGTCCACATCGGCGTCAGTCATGTTGCGAAAATCAATGGAAAATTTGACACTGCCGGGCACGACGTTACGACTGTTGGGATGCACATGCACCATGCCTACGGTCCCCCGTCCGTGAGGAGCAAACTGCCCGGCAATATTGACCACTTCCTGCATGATATGCGTGGCAACCTGCAGGGCATCTTTGCGCATCGCCATTGGCGTAGGTCCGGCGTGAGATTCCATTCCCGTAACGACACAGTCATACCAGCGAATGCCAAGCACAGCCTGCACAACCCCAATGGTAATGTCCTGGTCTTCAAGGATGGGGCCTTGTTCGATATGGGCTTCAAAGTAGGCGCCGATGGGGTGGTCACCCGGTACAACGTCGCCCGCATAACCAATTTTGAACAGTTCGTCTTTCACCGATTTTCCTTCAGTGTCGGTTGCCGCGTAAGCCACTTCCAGCGGGAAAATACCAGCGAAAACGCCGGAACCCATCATGACTGGCACAAAACGCGAGCCCTCTTCGTTGGTCCAGAAAACCATCTCCACCGGCGCTTCGGTTTCAATACCACGTTCGTTGAGGGTGCGAATAACTTCCAGCGCCGAGAGCACGCCAAAGTTGCCGTCGAACTTACCCCCTGTTGGCTGGGTATCAATATGGCTTCCTGCAACAATCGGCAGCAGGGCGTTGTTACGGCCGGGGCGGCGCATAAAAACGTTACCAATTTGGTCTATTTCGACCGACAACCCGGCCGCTTTACCCCAACTGACGACCAAATCACGCCCCTGACGATCGAGGTCGGTCAGCGTTAAACGGCAGACACCGCCTTTGGGTGTGGCACCAATTTGCGCGAGATCCATTAACGATTGCCACAAACGCTCGCCATCAACCCGCAGGTCACTAATATCAATGCCGTTTGTGTCTGGTGAAACGACTTCACTGCTCATGATTATTTCCTCAATGTCAGGTGATTAGCGGGTAACGGCCTGCGGGGCGCGCTGACGCTCCCATGCTGCCGCTGCGCTGAAATCCGGGCCGAATGCCGGGCGTTTGATATAGCGCCCGGCTCCTTCACGGGCGCGCAACTCACCATCAGCCCATACCAGCTGGCCCTGGCTGATGGTGAAGGCCGGTACGCCGGTGACGGTACGGCCTTCGAAAATATTGAAATCATTACGCGAGTGGTGGGTGCTGGCGGATAGCGTTTTGCTGCCAGCCGGGTCCCAGAGTACCAGGTCTGCGTCAGCGCCCTGTGCTACACAACCTTTGCGCGGATAGATATTGAAAAGGCGGGCGGTATTGGCAGAGGTGATCGCCACGAATTCACCTGGCGTCAGGCGTCCACTGTTGACCCCGGCGTCCCAGATAACTGCCATGCGCTCTTCTACGCCGCCGCAGCCGTTAGGTATTTTGCTGAAATTGTCACGGCCTGCTGCTTTCTGGCTGGCGCAAAAGGTGCAGTGGTCGGTTGCTGTGGTATGCAACTGGCCTGATTGCAGGCCATGCCACAGCGCAGACTGGTGGGATTTATCGCGAAACGGCGGGCTCATAACATGGGCTGCAGCGAAGCCAAAGTCTGGATGGCGATAGACGCTATCATCGATCACTAAATGCCCGGCGAGCACTTCGCCATAAACGCGCTGTCCGCGTCCACGCGCACGGGCAATGGCCTCAGCGGATTCGCGGCACGAGACGTGTACCACGTAAATCGGTACGCCCATGATGCTGGCGACCGTAATGGCGCGGTTAGCGGCTTCGCCTTCCACTTCCGGCGGACGAGAGAGGGGGTGGGCTTCCGGACCGGTGATACCCTGTTTAAGCATCTCTTGTTGCAACAGGTAGACCATCTCTCCGTTTTCCGCGTGTACTGTAGGCATCGCCCCCAGTTCCAGACAACGGCGAAAGCTATTCATCAGGGTTTCGTCATCGCACATGATGGCGTTTTTATAGGCCATGAAATGTTTGAAGCTATTAACGCCTTCTTGTTGTACCAGCGTGCCCATATCCTGACGTACGCTTTCATCCCACCAGGTAATGGCGACGTGGAAGCTGTAATCGGCCGCCGCTTTTTCTGCCCAGCCGCGCCACTGGTGGTAAGCGTCCATCAGCGGTTGTTGTGGGTTGGGAATGACGAAATCGATAATGGTGGTCGTACCGCCTGCCAGTGCGGCAGCGGTGCCGCTGTAGAAATCATCAACCGTGGTGGTGCCCATAAACGGGAAATTCATATGGGTGTGTGGGTCGATGCCGCCGGGCATGACGTATAACCCGCCCGCGTCCACGGTTTCGGTTCCGGCGGGAATATCCCATTGGGATGCATCGCCGACGGCTGCGATGATGCCATCGACACAGAGCACATCGGCACGACGCTGATGGTCCGCGTTGACGACGGTACCGCCTTTGATCAACAGGTTACGCATTCGTTTTCTCCTGTAGTGCTTTGGTTAGTTATCTTCTTTTGCCCTCACCTTTGAGGGAGGGGGGCGGGCCGCACCACCATCAACTAAGCTGGTTGCGCCATCGGGTTATTCGGGTGCGTTGTCCAGTTAGCGTACTGGTCCGTCACAACCTTGCCGGTACGCTTATCCACTTCCCCGGGTTGCAAACTACGCAGTGAAATGCAGTTCTCCACCGGGCAAATCGAGGCGCAGAGGTTGCAGCCGACGCAATCTTCTTCGCGTACCTCGAAACGTCGTTCATCCCCGGTGATGGCGGTAATCGCCTGGTGCGATGTGTCTTCACAGACCAGATGGCAGCGCCCGCACTTAATGCACGACGCCTGGTCGATTACCGCTTTATCCACGTGGTTAAGGTTGAGATAACGCCAGTCGGTGACGCTTGGCAGCGCCATGCCGCGGAAGTCTTCGATGGTCCGGAACCCTTTCTGGTCCATGTAGTTCTCCAGGCCGCTTATCATGTCGCGCACAATCTGGAAACCGTGGACCATCGCGGCGGTACAGACCTGCACCGTTGCGCACCCCAGTGCGATAAACTCCGCGGCATCGCGCCAGGTGGCGATGCCGCCAATGCCGGAAATCGGTAAACCACGGGTCTGGGCGTCACGGCCAATTTCCGAGACCATATTCAGCGCAATCGGCTTCACTGCCGGGCCGCAATAGCCGCCGTGTGAACCCTGGCTGCCGGTGTGAGGTGACATCAACATCTGGTCGAGGTCCACGCCTATCACCGAATTAATGGTGTTGATCAGCGATACGGCATCTGCACCGCCTGCTTTCGCCGCCCTGGCCGGATAACGGATATCGGTGATATTCGGCGTCAGTTTGACAATCACCGGCAGGCTGCAATATTGCTTGCACCAGCGGGTGACCATTTCGATATACTCCGGCACCTGGCCCACCGCCGCACCCATTCCGCGTTCGCTCATCCCATGCGGGCAGCCGAAGTTAAGCTCAATACCATCAGCCCCGGTGGCTTCTACCTGCGGCAGAATGGTTTTCCAGGCCTCTTCTTCGCAGGGCACCATGATCGACACCACAACCGCCCGGTCAGGCCAGCGTTTTTTAACGCGGGTAATCTCTTCAAGGTTGATGGCCAGTGTACGATCGGTGATCAGCTCGATATTATTCAGCCCCAGAATACGTCGGTCGGTCCCGAGCAGGGTGCCGTAGCGCGGCCCGCTGACGTTAACCACGTGTGGATCCAGCCCGAGCGTTTTCCACACCACGCCACCCCAGCCCGCCTGAAAGGCACGCTCCACGTTGTACTCTTTGTCAGTGGGCGGCGCGGATGCCAGCCAGAATGGATTGGGACTTTTGATGCCAAGGAAATCGGTATGCAGATTAGCCATGGGAGTGCTCCTGAAATGAGGTGGCGTTTGCGGCGTCGGAGACAGTAAGGGCCAGCGCGATAGAGCGGGCGGCGAGTTTGCCCTGGCGTACGGCATCGACCGTCAGGTCAAGGCCGCCCGCACAGCAGTCTCCCCCGGCCCAGACGCCAGCCAGCGAGGTGCGACCGCACTCGTCGGTGACAATACGCCCGTGTTTGAGCGAAATGGTTTGTCCGACAGAGGCGCTGTCGAAGGTCTGGCCGATGGCTTTAAGCGCCATGTCAGCTTCAAGCGTGAAGATCTCATCACTGACTTCACCTTCACGCACCACGCTGAACGTTACGCCCGTCAGCTGATTGTTGTGTTGCTCGAAGCGTAAAGGGGCGGCCCACAGTCGTATCGTCACACCATTAAGCTGTGCCCACTGCCGCTCTTTTTCCGAGGCTTTCATCTGCGCTTCGCCACGGCGATACACCAGCGTCACCTCCTGAGCGCCGAGCTTTTTCGCCTGTACAGCGGCGTCGACGGCGGTCATCCCTCCGCCAATCACCACCACTTTGCGGCCAACGGGGAGCTGGCTGAGATCCGCGCACTGGCGCAAATCAGCAATAAAATCCACCGCTTCACAAACGCCTTCTGGTTCTGCATCCCCCGTTTCCAGTTGATTAACCCCCGCTAACCCCAGTCCGAGAAATACCGCGTCGTAGCTGGCTCGTAACTGAGCAAGGCTAAAATCTTTGCCGAGTGTTTTATCCGCATGCAGCGTAATGCCGCCTGCCGAAAGCAGCCAGGCCACTTCCCGCGCGGCGAAATCATCGGTCACCTTGTAGCGGGCGAGACCGTATTCATTAAGACCGCCTGCTTTGCTGCGGGCATCAAAGAGATCCACGCTGTGGCCTGCTATTGCCAGGTGGTGAGCGACAGTTAGCCCGGCGGGGCCGGCACCGATCACGGCAATGCGTCTGCCGGTTTCGGGCCCGCGGACAAACAGAGGTTTACCGGGGTTAGCAAAGAAATGGTCGGTGGCGTGGCGTTGGAGCAGACCGATATTGAGCGGACGACCATCCTGCGCGTTACGCACGCAGGCCTGCTCGCACAAGGTTTCGGTAGGGCAGACGCGGCTGCAGATCCCGCCCAGCACATTGGCGCGTAAAATAACCTCTGCCGCGCCGCGATCGTTGCTTTGGGCAATTCGCTGGATAAAGCTCGGCACATCGATATCAGCCGGGCAGGCCCGGGAGCAGGGGGCGTCAAAGCAGTAATAACAACGTTCTGCTTCAATCACCGCCTGGGTGGTGGTTAACGGGGGGGCGCAGTCCGCAAACTCGCGGGCATACGCGTCGGGAGTCAGCCGTGCGGCCTGGATCCCCCGGGCGTGGCTACCTGAATAGTTGCTCATCATGCTTCTCCTGAATTGTCAGCGGGGTTATCTCTCCCCGCGTTATGAATCCTGACCAGATGGTTAAGTTTTCGCGTAATAACCATGCTAATTACGTGCCATTTGCGACAGCTTTGCCGCAGAGCGCGTAAATTCAGGAGGGCATAAGACCGTTAACACAATGACCTGACTTTTATTGCTATTTTTTGGTGCATTTCGCACCCTGTTTGCTGCCAATTGCTGCATTTTGCAGCAAGGTTTATTCAAGACCGCAGATCCGCCAGACACAACGCAATACATGGTCTGTCGCCCGTTGCTGTGCCATTTCGCTATGCGAGTCATCTCCCAGTACAGCGGCAATCTGGATATCAAAATCCGCATAGGTTTGGGTCATCGACCAGACGGTAAAAAAGAAGTGGGTGGTGTCCATCGCAGAGAGCTTGCCGAGCGCAATCCAGCCATCAAGAATGCGGGCTTTTTCCGCCACCAGTTGTCGAAGCTGCGTTTTTAGCAGTGGATGAACCACCTGTGCCCCTTGCAGGATCTCATTGGCGAACAGGCGGGAGGCTTCCGGGCGGGCAAAACTAAAGCCGATCTTTTTACGGACATACTCTTCGAGCGCAGTTTTGGGATCGGCACTGGCGGAAATGCCTTCCAGCGGCGCCAGCCAGTCGTGAAGAATGCACTCCAGCACACGCAAATAAAGGGTTTGTTTACTGCCGAAGTAGTAATGCAGATTGGCTTTGGGCAGGTCAGCGGCATCGGCAATCTGCTGCATGGTGGCACCGCGAAATCCGTAACGGGCAAAGACCCGTTCTGCGGCGGGCATGATGATTGCCTCGTTATCCTGGCGAATACGCCCTTTTTCCAGCGCGACCTCGATACCACTTAGCAGGCTTTCATTCATGACAGGCTCCAGTGAAATCCGCCGTCCCTGGCGGGGAAGGGTTATTTCAGTTTTGCCGCGGCATCCCAGACGGTATGGGTCATTGCGCTGTCACCCGGATCTTTTTTGATAACCGGGGTATCACCACCACTGTGCAATAAAACATCAATCGTGCGGCGGTAGGCTGCCGGATCGAGATAGCCAATTTTCGGTGTGTTGGCGTTAGTAATCAGCTTCGCCACGTTTTCCATCTGGCGAGTCTGTACTTCTTCGGTGGCGGCGCCGGAAGCATCTTCCGCAACCACGATTTTTGCCGCCTCTTGCGGGTGTTTCACCGCGTAGTCCCAGCCTTTAAATGACGCTTTGAGGAACTTCGCCATTCTGGCGACGAACGCCGGATCTTTCAGGCTGGAGTCCAGTACATACAGGCCATCTTCCAGGGTGGAAACACCCTGATCCTCATACGGGAAGGTGATCAAATCCGCTTCTTTTAAACCTGCGTCGATCAACTGCCAGTATTCGTTGTAGTTCATGGTGGAGATGCAGGCTGCCTGATCCTGCAACAGCGGATCAACGTTAAACCCTTGTTTGAGAATGGTAATATCGGTGCCAGGTTTCAGCCCGAGTTTGTTCATCCAGTTGAAGAAGGGATACTCATTGCCGCCGTACCAGACGCCCAGTGTTTTACCTTTGAAATCGGCAGGCGTTTTAATGCCGCTTGATTTTTTACAGGTCAGCATCATCCCGGAGCGATCGTAAACCTGAGCAATGTTAACCAGCGGAACGCCTGCCTCGCGTGACGCCAGCGCATCCGGCAGCCAGTTGACGATGACATCCGCAGATTTTCCGGCAATCACCTGAACCGGGGAGATATCCGTACCGCCGGGTTTGATCGTGACATCCAGTCCTTCCTCTTTATAGAACCCTTTTTCCTGCGCCACGTAGTAGCCAGCGAATTGCGCCTGTGGCACCCATTTCAACTGCAGCGTCACTTTCTCTGCTGCGTGTGCTGAAAAGGTAAAAGCCACAGACATTGCCGCCAGCAACAACCCCCGGCGAAAAGCGGAACGTTTCTTCATGGGATAACTCCTCGGGTTAGTGTGCATCATCATGTTTTTATGTTGTTTTACTTTTCCGTTGCCATCCCGCGAATCGAGGGATGCCAGAAATTCACGCGGCGATCGAGCCGGACCAGCAAGGTGTAAATCAGCGAACCGGCCAGCGATGAGACCACAATCGCTGACCACACGATGGGCATATGCATCCGCGCTGACTCTGTGGAGATACGAAAGCCAAGCCCGGCGGTCGGCGAGCCAAAATACTCAGCGACAATGGCGGTAATGAGCGCCAGGGTGGCATTGACTTTCAGAGCGCTAAAAATAAACGGCATCGCAGCAGGCAGGCGCAGCATGCGCAACTGCTGGTGGGGCGTCGCGGCGTAGCAATACATCAGTTCTTGTTCGAGCTTGCCACTCGCTTTCAGCCCGGCAAGCGTGCTGACCAGCGCCGGGAAAAAGGTCACCAGAATGACCACGGCAGCTTTTGACGGCCAGTCGAAACCAAACCACATCACAGCGATAGGGGCGACGCCGACCAGCGGTACGGTACTGGTCAGGCTGGCGACAGGGAGCAGGCCGCGTTGCAGAAAGGGAAGTCTGTCGATAAGCAGCGCTACGCCAACGCCTGCGCCACAGCCCAGCAGATAACCCACCAGCACCGACTTGAGGACCGTTTGCACCAGGTCACCCGCCAGCAGAGAGACACCGTCGACGAGCGCAGTGAGAATATCCAGTGGCGCAGGCAGGATGACCTGAGGAACGGCAAACCCGGTGACCAGAATCTGCCAGAACCACAACAGCCAGATGCCGAGCAGTGCGGCGACAGCAGCCGCAGGAACCGATGCACTCGCCAGGCGCTTTACGCTGACGGCGGCAAGCAGCGCCAGCGCGAGGGTGCTCAGGCCATTAAACGGCAGCAGCGCAAGCCAGAGTGCGCTGCCAGCGAGCGCCACCGCGAACAACACGCTACGCAAAGCCGTTTGTGAACAGGCCAGCAGTGAACTGACAATCAGCAAGAGCGCATGAGAACGAAGTCCATTAGAGGTATCGCTCTCTGCGCTTAACTGAATCAGCGACAGCACGCTAACGATGAAGGCAGCGACCAGGAGCAGCGTGCCGGGAATGGGATTTTTTTTCATCATGCCCCCTTACGCTGGCGCATCACCAGACGTTCGGTCAGGGTTACCAGCCCGGTTAAGGCCAGGCCTAATAATGAGGCCATCACCAGCGCAGACCAGATCTGGATGGTATTGCCGTAATAGGAGCCGGTGAGAAGCCTGGCCCCCAGCCCGGCCTGTGCGCCAGTGGGCAGCTCCGCCACCATCGTGCCGACCAGACCACTGGCAATGGCGACGCGAAATGCCGGAAAGAGATACGGCAGAGAAGAGGGCAGACGCACCATCCAGAAGATATCGACACGTCGTGCGGCGTAGGTATGAACCAGTTCCATCTCCATTTTTTGCGGTGAACGCAGCCCCTGAACGGTGGCGATGGTGACCGGAAAAAAGCACAGATACATGGCAATGGTCGCTTTGGGAAGCATGCCCGTCACCCCCAGGCTACCAAGAATAATCAGCACGATGGGGGCAATCGCCAGTACAGGAATGGTCTGCGAAGCGACAATCCACGGCATCAGTGCTTTATCAAGCGTCCGTGAATGGACAATACACACCGCCAGCAGTACGCCCAGCACCACACCCATGGCGAAACCGGTCAACGCGGCGCTCGCGGTAACCCAGGTATGCAGTAATAAGTTACGCGGCGAGGTGAGCGGCCACTGGGTAATGCTGTTCCAGATATCCATGATCAACTGATGCGGCGCAGGGAGCAGCGGACGGGTGGCATTCAGGGAGGCGGCAATCAGGTCACTGCTTGTCCAGGGACCGCGCGGGGTCAGTACGCGGTCGATCACCCCGGAGGCATTCAGGGCGAAGGCCAGCACATACCAGAGGATCAACGCCACCAGTAACACACTGCCGACGGGCAGGACATGGCGTTGCAGACGCTGACTAATGGTCATGATGTCCCTCCACCAGCGCTTCACGCACGTCAGCGGCGAGCTGTAAAAAGGCCGGGGTATCGCGAATCGCCAGCGAGCGCTCGGCGGGAAGCGGCGAGTCAATGACCTTCACAATCCGTCCCGGGCGCGGCGACATCACCACAATTTTGGTCGACAGATAGACGGCCTCGGAAATGGAGTGTGTCACGAAGACCATCGTACGCTGTTCGTTAAACCACAGTTGCTGTAACTGCTGGTTGAGGTTGTCGCGCGTCAGTTCATCCAGTGCGCCAAAGGGCTCGTCCATCATCAGGATTTTGGGCTCAAAACCCAAAGCACGGGCAATCGAGACGCGCTGCTGCATGCCGCCGGAAAGCTGCCACGGATATTTTTTCTCGAAGCCTTTCAACCCAACGCGCGCAAGCTGCTCGCGAGCGATTTCATCGCAGCGCTCCGGCGGTACGCCCTGGATTTGCAGCGGCAGTTTGACGTTGGCCAGCACGGTACGCCATGGCAACAGGACAGGGGCCTGGAAGACATAGCCGTATGCCCCCGCCTGGCGCGCCTCCGAAGGCGTCATATCGTTAACCAGCACTTCGCCGGAGGTGATGGGTTCGAGATCGGCAATAGCGCGCAGTAATGTGGTTTTGCCACAGCCGGAGGGGCCGATGAACGAGACAAACTCCCCCTGGCGAATGGTCAGGTTAATGTCTTTGAGGGCATGAACCGGCTGGTCGGCAGCCGGATAAATCACGTTGGCCTGGTTTACCCTGATGGCAGGCCGTGCGCTGGCGGTTGCCGGTTTTAACGGTACGACCGCAGATTCCTCTGCATAGATCAACTGGCTCATTCCAGGCCTCTCCTGTTTTTTGACTAACTGGTTAAGTTTGTTTCTCTATGCCATTTTTGTGCCAGGCGTTAAAAGGCGTTATTTCGCGCTTTTTGACCGCAAGATAAGGTTTTTTGATGGCTAAATTGGTGCAAATGTCGGCAATGGTGCGTGGTCGTGGGGCAATAAGGTGGGGGAAAGTCAGGCCGGTTTTGATGAAAAAAGAAGCGCTAGCATGCAGGTTACACTCCCCCTTCGCAAAGGGGGAGTGACAGTCCGGGCACAGCGGTGTGGCAGATGGCGTTACACCCCGTATAAGGCAGCGATCAGCCCGACTATTCCGCCTGCGGCCAGCAAAATCAGTGGCGAAAGACGGGTTTTCAAAAACAGGACAATACACACGGCGATCGTGGCGAATTGCAGAACATTGTGTATTACCGCACCGGCGACCAGCGCCCCGCCGGAGATTACCAGGCCAACCGTCAGTGGAACTAACGCATGGTTTAACACGCGTTTCATTTTCTCGTCGGTGTTCTTATTCCATAACGTCACGCACGCCACCACTATTAGTGACGAGGGGATGAACTGGCAAACGGTTGACACCAGCAGCCCGGCGATCCCCGCAACGCGCCAGCCGACCAGTGAGGTAATCATCATATTGGGGCCGGGCGCGGCCTGGGCGAGAGCGAACAGTTCGCTGAATTCCCGGGAGGTCATCCAGTGATGAACATCGACGACCTGGCGTTGCAACTCAGGGATAATGGCATTACCGCCACCGAGGGCTAAAAACGAAAGTTGTAAAAAGATGAAGGCGAGGGAGAACAACGTTGTCATGATCTGTGTTTCCGGTAGCTCAGCACAATACTCAGCGGTACAGCGACCAGTAAGACCGGAAGCAGAGGCAGGCGAAAAACGGCAATGGCAGCAATGATCCCGCCAAGGATGAGCCATGAAGTCAGCGCGCGCGGCATGGAGCGCAAAATTTTCAGGCCGGTTGCGATGATAAGCCCGGCCGCCGCGGCGGAAATGCCTGCGAAGACCGAGGCGACCAGCGGATTGTCATGCCAGAGCAGCCAGATATTGCCGAGACAAACAATAACCAGTAAGGGAGCGGTCAGTAACCCCACCAGTGCGACAAATCCCCCTTTTATGCCATGAAATTCCACGCCGATGGCGACGCATAAGTTCACTGCATTTCCGCCTGGCAGAAACTGGCACAGCCCCAGCAGTTCGGCAAAGCGTTGTTCTGATAGCCAGCGTTTTTTTTCCACCAGCGCCCGGTGCATTAACGGCAGCACCCCGCCAAATCCGGTCACTCCTAACATAAAGCAGGTCTGCCAGAGCTGCCACAATGTTGGTTTAGCGTCGGCAGACGCGAACATATTCTTATTTTCTTGCACAACGACCTACCTTTGATGGCCGGATCCCTGGCACCCGATAACCCATTTGTAATCGTGATGAAATTACAGGAATTTCATCGGCAGAAAAATGATCGCAACCGGGATCCGCAGTGACAGATACGGGAAGAGAGAAAGGATGTGCTGAATTTCATCTACGCTAAGGAGACAGATCAACATTCAGGAGGTGCTATGGCTGATATGAATCGTCGCTGTTTTATGAAGATGCTCTCTGGCGCTGCGCTGACGACCCCCTGGTTGCTTGAGGCGGCGGAAAAGGGGCATTCTGCAGCGGCTTCGGCTTCGGCTTCGGCTTCGGCTTCGGCTCCCGTGACCGGGGCTTTCTTGCTTTCACCAAAAGAGTGGGTACCTAATAATCCTGCGTTGCCAGTATTGCTCTATCGTCAGGTGATTCCAGGGCGGGCAACAGCCCAGGACGCGCAGCAGCTATTTGCGAAAAATGGCTGGCCGCCGCAATGGGTAGACGGGGTGTTTGATTACCACCACTACCACAGTACGGCGCATGAAGTGCTGGGTGTTGTCGGCGGCGAAGCCCGGTTGATGCTGGGTGGTCCGGGCGGTAAGGAATTGACCGTACGGACGGGTGACGTGGTGGTATTACCTGCCGGAACGGGGCACTGTAACCTTGGCAGTAGCGCTGATTTTTCCGTCGTCGGCGCTTATCCGCCAGGGCAGGATTTCGATCTCTGCCGCGATGCTCCTACTGCACAAAGGCTGGCAGCGATTGCCAGCGCAACATTTCCCCATAGCGACCCGGTTTTTGGTGCGCAGGGTTTGCTTTTAGAGCAGTGGCTGTAATCCCGTGTCCAGGAATTTTCTTGTTTTGTGGCGGGGCTTACTGTGGGGTCTACGCTTAAAGCGCATCAGGAATGCGAAGCTCTCTGTGTATGTAATGATGGTCTTCTCTATTGAAAGGCATTGTTGAATAAAAGGTTTTGGACATGTTCGGCCAGCTCACGCGAGCTGGCTTTTTTTTGTTCATTTAATGCTATTTTTTGGAACTTTTTGGAAATCATGATCGCCGTCATAATTCTGAAAAACTGGCATGATCTGCTTATTGCCAGGAATTTTCTGATGGACTACTATGGCCTCACCCCCAGACAGAACTAACGCCACAATAAATAGTGAGTGCCGGAGATAAGCGCCGGGAGGGTAAGTAAAATTGAAGTATTTGCTCGATTTAAAACACCAGGCCCTGGCATCTGCCAGGGCTTAATCGTTTTTAGCGCCGGTATTTTCTTCTTTCTGCCCGTTCCGTTATCTCCCTTCGATCGCCGGTGATGCTGCCAACTTACTGATTTAGTGTATGATGGTGTTTTTGAGGTGCTCCAGTGGCTTCTGTTTCTATCAGCTGTCCCTCCTGTTCAGCTACTGACGGGGTGGTGCGTAACGGCAAAAGCAC
>NZ_JCAXWU010000039.1:0-15017 GCF_059759695.1 Klebsiella sp. M041 | reverse complement strand
GCCAGTTGGTGATTTTGAACTTTTGCTTTGCCACGGAACGGTCTGCGTTGTCGGGAAGATGCGTGATCTGATCCTTCAACTCAGCAAAAGTTCGATTTATTCAACAAAGCCGTTTCTTGGTCTTATTTTGCTAAACAGATTGTCAATGTTTATTTTGTAAAGGGAGGACTATTATTGCAGAACAATATCCCTCGCTGGCTAAAAGACAAATATATTCAGTGTTTGACGCAAAAATTATTAATATATTAAAGTCTCATATAAAATGTGATAATTCGTTAGGTAAGGTAATTAATAAGTCATAAGTAAACTGGTGGGTAGCAAAAATTGATGTAATTTATTAATTTTCTACTTATAATACTCGCAAATATAGATTAATTTATTGAATATGAAAAAAATAGATGTTTTATTAGCTACCTATAATGGTGAAAAGTATATTGCCGAACAGATCGAATCCATCCTGTTAAATTTTCAAAAAGTTACAGAATATGATTGTCGATTATTGATATCAGATGATGGTTCAACAGATGATACTATCCAAATTATCAATAATATTAGTAAGTTGGATAATAGAATTATCTTAGTCAATACTACCAAGAAAGGTGGAGTTAAAGAAAACTTTAATGGTTTGATTAATTCTTCAAGTGCTGATTATATCTTCTTTTGTGATCAAGACGATTTCTGGTTACCCGCTAAGATGAGAATGTTCATCGATAGGTTTATGAGTATTGAAAAAGAGTATGCGGGACCAATTTTAATTCACTCAGATTTGTGTGTGACAAATGGATATTTGTCACCTCGAAGTGAATCTATGTTTAAGTACCAGAATATAAATGCAAACCCATCGTTCAATGAATTAATTGTTAGTAATTCAGTAACAGGTTGTGTCATGGCTTGTAATAAAACGTTATTGAATATCGCTCGTGAAAGTACGATTATCGAGTCTATAATGCATGACTGGTATTTGGCTCTTATTGCAAAAGCATTTGGGCGAATTGATTTCATTGATAGTTCACTGATATTATATAGACAGCATGGTGGCAACCAAGTCGGCGCAAAACCATTTAATCTTAGCGCAATATTAAGTATTTACAAAATACACGATAATTATATTAAGGCAAAAAGATCTATAGTTAAAACACAAGACCAGGCTCGTTTATTTCTCAATGATTTCTCAGATAAAATAGAGAGGAAAAACGCGAGTTTATTGTTGCAGTTTTCAAGTCCAAAAGACGTGAACATTTTCAAACGATTATCTTTATTTTTAAATAATGATTTTAAAAAGAAAGGGTTTATCCGAAACATTGTGTTTTTTTATATTTTTGTCATTAAGGCTTTATAACAATCATTACTTTATGAGGAGCTTATGAATATTTAATTCTAATAACATTCTCAGTCTATAGGTTTTTTATGAAAAAGACAAATAATAATTTTCTACATAATGTGTCATGGAATTTGGTCGGTTTTATTTTTCCGGTAGTAACGGCGATTCTTGTTATTCCTTTTATTATTAAAAATATAGGAACTGAACGCTTTGGTATTTTAACACTTATCTATTCCGTTATTGGGTATATGAATGTATTTGACTTTGGTTTGACTAGGTCAATTACCAAACAGGTGGTAAAGTACAAAGAGTTAAATAAGCTTAATGAGCTTGCATCATCTATTCTTACAGGGCTATCAGCAATTGTAGTCATCATATTATGTGTATCGTTTTTTTTCTCATTATATGCTAGTGAGATCACTCATAAAATATTTAACCCGTCTACAAGCGATATTGAAAAAGAGGTGAGAGATAGTTTATATATTATATCTTTTTGTTTACCATTTGTGGTTTCCCAGTCAGTTTTTTCCGGTGTAATGGAAGCTTTCGGAGAATTTAAAAAAATTGCAACTGGGAAAATACCATTCTCATTTTTAATGTACGCAGTGCCCTTTATTGTTTCGCTTAGTAGTCCCAGCTTGATTAGCATCACTATTAGTTTATGCATATTGCGTATTGTTATGGCCATATTTTTTTATTATATGATGAATGCTACTGTTATCCGAATTTGTGGTTTCAGTACAATAAAAAGCGCTATAAGAATGGATATGGGAATTGAGCTGGTTAAATTTGGTGGTTGGGTATCAATTAGTAATATTATAGCACCAGTCATGCTATATATTGACAGGTTTTTTATTGCGTCACTTATTGGCGCTAGTGTTGTTGCGTATTATACTACACCCTATGAAGTTGTTTCTAAAGTAGCTATTGTCGCTGCTAGCGTTTGTGGTGTACTATTCCCGCTTTTAGTGAAAAAAATCCCATCTGATATCAAATATGCTAATAAAATATATTGGCGTTCTTTTTGGGGGGTATTTGGTATTTTAATTCTCCCCGTATGTATTGGAATTTCGTGTGCTCACTTTATATTGTCGACATGGATCAATGAACAATTTGCAGAACACTCGAAAGTAATATTTTGTCTCTTTTTGATTGGTTTTATGATTCATGGATTAATTCAGCCTGCATTTACGTGGATTCAATCCTCGGGGAAGCCACAATTTACTGCTTTTTCTCATGTTTTTGATTTAGTACTGTATGTGATTTATTTTCCCGTTTTTGTAAAGCATTATGGTGTGGTGGGTGCTGCATATTCGTGGGTTTTGCGGGTAACAATTAGTTTTGTTATTCTTAATACTCTGAGATATATATTATATAAGGTGGAAGTTAAAAAAAATGCGTAAATACAATATTGTTGGGGCTTTTGACCGTCATAATTATGGTGATATTTTATTTCCACTCATCCATTCAGAGTTTATAAGAAGACATAGTGAGAGTGCAGAAATTAATTATTATTCATTATCTGAGTCAAATCTTGAATCTATCGGTGGTGTACGTACGAAATCGATAAAGTCATTATTAAATAAAAGTGTACTATCATCTCCCGAAGATAGAGTGATAATGTGTGGGGGCGATATTCTAACGGTTGACTGGGTTGGTATGCTAGGTCATTTATCGGGTGAAAATTTTTATTTTTTATTAAAAGTTGCCAGAAAATTATTGGGCGTAAGTTTATCTAACCAAATAATAAGAATTATTTGGGGGCAAAAAAATAAATATCCATATATAATAACGCATAAAAATATTGAATGTAAAATATTCTATACCGGAGTTGGTGGTTCAGGGTTTGAGCTCAGTAAAAGTAAGTTTATACATGATATACCTAGGGAGCTTATTTACGTCGATTCAATCTCTGTCAGGGAAAGTATTACAAAAGAGTATCTTGTCCGGGGCGGAGTATCATGTAATTTACTTCCTGACACAGCATTGATTATGTCAGATTATTATCCAATAAGTAAGTTAGCAGAAGTAAAATGGAAAAATAATGTCGTCTCATCTAATAATTTTAGTTTTGAAAATTATATTGTTTTCCAATGTGCAAGAGCAAATGGTGAGGGTTATGAAGATCAGATAGTAAATGAAATTATCGAGATTAATAAAAAGCTGAATATCTCTATAATTCTATTGCCAATTGGACGAGCAACAGGACATGAAGATCATGTAATTCTTTCGCGTATTTTTACTCTTTTATCTAATGCAAGTATCCCGGTAGCGATGCAAAACGATCCGCATGTGTTGTCAATTATGGCTACACTTGCAAATGCAAAAGCATATATTGGGACGAGTTTACATGGAGCAATTACCTCATATTCTTTTGGTCACAAAGTCTGTGCTATATCTACAAGAAAGGTTGTGAAGTTAAGAGGATTTTTAGAGGCATGGATGGACCCTGCAGATTATTCGGTATCTAGTGATTTTGATTTTAGTGATGATTTTTTGAGACTTTGTAGTGAGAGCTATGATATTAATAATGATGAGTTATTGGTGTCGCAAAAGAATATGATTTCGGCTGAATTAAGTCAGTATCTTTAAATTATTATGAGAATCAGTCATATTTATTATTATGTAGTGGCTGATTCCTTAATTAAGGACGCTTTATGAATGTTATATTTTATTTTCCTTGGAGAGTATTTATATGAGAATGGTATTTATAAATCCATTTTATATATTCTCCATTGCCTTTTCTGTGGCGATTGTACTCTTTAAAATGAAATTATCTTCTTTATTTTTGTTGGATAACACAGAGGCTACTCAATTAATAATATTAGTTATGGTTTTGTTTTGTTTAATATTTGGTTTTTTTTATTCAGGAAGATTAAAACGATTTATAGCAAGAAGTGAACCTGGTAACTCATCTAAGTTTAATGTTTACATGGTAGCGATGTTTATAATAGCTGGAACAGGCTTAGAGATTATTTCTTCTGGAGCAATACCTTTTTTAATGGTTTTTGAAGGAGTGACTTATAATTACCGTGAGTTTGGTATCGCCTCTTTTCATGTGTTTTTCCTAAGTTACGTATCAGCATCGGCGATCATCGGTTTTGAACGATATATCTTGTTTGGGAATAAAAGAAATTTATTACTAACAATCTTGGGGGTACTGTTTTCTATCATTATTGTAAACAGGGCTGCTATGTTGATGATAATCCTACCTTGTTTTTTTATATATTTGTCTTATAATGCAAAAGTAAAGTCTATAGTAAGTGTGTTACTATGTTTTCTGATTATAATCATTACATTTGGATATATAGGAGATAAAAGAATGGTGTCTTCTGGTTATACGGACGACAAACCATTATTCCGGGTTGCTAAGATAGATAGTGTTGTTCTTGATAGTTTACCTTCTGGGTTCTCTTGGTTTTATATATATGCTTCTTCCCCTTATGCTAATTTATTATATCAGGAACGGAATCCTAGATATGATAAAGGCAATGTTACAGACTTTTTGAATGTGGCTATTTTACCAGATTTCATATCCAAGCGCATAGATGATACTGTTAAGTCTCGATTCCCAACGATTCTGATTACAGATGAGCTTAATGCAACAACCGGCTTTTGCTATGCTGCAATAACATTTGGAAGTTTGGGGGTTATTTTATTATATTTATATATGTTTTTTATTTTAACTTTATTCTTGATGTTGAATAGAAAACGTCATATAAGAGCTGTCGCTGCCCTTCTTTCGACAATTACGGCATTTATGATTTTTGAGAATATGCTAGTATTCGCCTCTTGCATTATGCAACTTATATTAATAACTTTGTTTTGTTCTAAAAAGATTACTTTATTTGGTCGGGATGTGAATTTGTTGTAGCTAGCTTTAATAAATCTTAATTTGTTTTCTTAATATCTGTGTTGTGTTCTGTGTTCTGTGTTCTGTGTTCTGTGTTCTGTGTTCTGTGTTCCGTGTTGTGTAATGTGAGTTTTTTGATTTTGGTTGAGTGCTATTGTTAAAATATCTAGGTGTAATAATGAATGTTAAATCTGTTTATATTATTATCGGATTCTTTATTTCAACTGATGTTACAGCTAAAGGTATTTATTCTAAAACTTTTGGAAACTATGAGCATGCTGTTGGTGATTATTTGATTGTCAACAATGAAAATGCAAAAGTACAGGTGCTAGGATTTAAAAAAGATTCAGAACAAGCAATGTATCAAAATAGAGACCATGTGGGTTATTATATTGGAATGTATGGTCCTGAGGATCAGCTTATCTTACGAGAACCTGAAATCACGTATAGCCATGATGGATTTTATGTGCATGATATAGGATATCTCGATAGAATAAAATTAGGTATGTTTGTATCCACTATTTCTGAGCCTCGTATATATGGGCGTATTGTTTCAATCAATCCATCTCAAAAGTTTGTCGGCATCAACTCTTGGTACGAACAAGGTAAAAATGTTAATGGAATAGTTCCTCGCAACTCAGTTCAATTATTGATTAATTCTGCTGATAAAATATGGGGTCAAAACACAAATATTTTCCTAACTAAGAATAGTTCGGCTAAAACAGCAACTGGCTATGAACTTGGTTTTTTTTCGGATGGGACTCATGGGAATCCTGTTTGGGGATTTCATGCTGTAAATTTGAGTAATCTTGGTCAACCTTTTCAGCAAGCATTCAGAGCTACAGGACGCTGGGTTACTGGTTTTTATAGTTCTAGTGATATAGATGTGGCGTTTTCAGCTGATGAACCAAAGCATTCGGCTCTGCATGTCACAAATAATATAAACAAGCACTGGAAAGGTAGCGTGATAGATTTTAGTAGCCATATTGATACATTACCAGAATCTTATTTAATAAAATCCTCTATTAATGATAAAATTGTCTATTCTGTAAGGACTGATGGTGTCCAAAACTCAGGGAAATTCGAAGTTCTACGAATTGCAAAAAATACCATTCTCTCGATTGATGGACCATCATATATAATTTGCAATAACAGGTATACCATAAATTTATTTCTTCCTAAGAAAAATTTACGGGGAGTTATATATGAAGTGAAAGCGAATTCAGAGGGAGTCGTAAGAGTAAATTATGATTCATCTAGTATTGTTTTAAGTAGAAATGAACGAAGTTACGTGAAGTTTATTAATGACGGTCTTTCATGGATTCCTTTGTACAGTGGATAAAACATGTTTAGATTAATGTATTGGTAATTAGACTTTTTTGTATGTGTATTTGATGCTTTTTACTCTTGTATGCCACTTAATCCATCATGATTTCGGGCTATGCTGCCTCTCCTGTTTACGATAACATAATAATCACCTTTAATCTGCGAATGTATCGCAGTGACCACACCAGACAGGAGTATGTAATGTCCAAGCAACAGATCGGGGTTGTCGGTATGGCAGTGATGGGGCGTAACCTTGCGCTCAACATCGAAAGCCGTGGTTATACCGTCTCTGTTTTCAACCGCTCCCGTGAAAAGACCGAAGAAGTGATTGCCGAGAATCCGGGCAAGAAACTGGTCCCACATTATACCGTCAAAGAGTTTGTTGAATCTCTCGAAACTCCACGCCGCATCCTGTTGATGGTGAAAGCAGGCGCTGGCACTGATAGCGCGATCGATTCTCTTAAGCCATATCTGGACAAAGGCGACATCATCATTGATGGAGGGAACACCTTCTTCCAGGACACAATTCGTCGCAATCGTGAACTGTCTGCTGAAGGTTTTAACTTCATTGGTACCGGTGTTTCTGGTGGGGAAGAGGGCGCACTGAAAGGCCCATCTATCATGCCTGGTGGGCAGAAAGAAGCTTACGAGCTGGTAGCGCCAATTCTTGAGCAGATCGCTGCACGTGCCGAAGACGGTGAACCATGTGTCGCCTATATTGGTGCTGACGGTGCTGGTCACTATGTCAAGATGGTGCATAACGGCATCGAGTATGGCGATATGCAGCTTATCGCGGAAGCATACTCTTTACTGAAAGGTGGCCTGGCGCTTTCTAATGAAGAACTAGCAACAACCTTCACCGAGTGGAACGAAGGCGAGCTCAGCAGCTACCTGATTGATATAACCAAAGACATCTTCTCTAAAAAAGATGAAGAAGATAAATACCTTGTTGACGTGATTCTTGATGAAGCCGCCAACAAAGGTACCGGTAAATGGACCAGCCAGAGCTCACTCGACCTGGGGGAACCGTTGTCCCTGATCACCGAATCTGTCTTTGCGCGTTACATCTCTTCACTGAAGGACCAGCGTGTTGCAGCGTCTAAAGTTCTGACGGGGCCAAAAGCTCAATCGGCTGGTGACAAGGTAGAGTTTGTAGAGAAAGTTCGTCGCGCTCTGTACCTGGGCAAAATCGTTTCTTATGCTCAGGGCTTCTCCCAGCTGCGTGCTGCGTCTGATGAATACAACTGGGATCTTAACTACGGTGAGATTGCCAAAATCTTCCGTGCCGGTTGCATTATCCGTGCGCAGTTCCTGCAGAAGATCACTGATGCTTACGAGCAGAATGCGGGTATCGCCAACCTGCTGCTGGCACCGTACTTCAAACAGATCGCTGATGAATATCAGCAGGCACTGCGTGATGTCGTGGCTTATGCTGTTCAGAACGGCATCCCTGTTCCGACATTCTCTGCTGCCATTGCCTACTACGACAGCTATCGTTCTGCGGTCCTGCCGGCTAACCTGATCCAGGCTCAGCGCGACTATTTCGGTGCTCATACCTATAAGCGTACTGATAAAGAAGGCGTATTCCATACTGAGTGGATGGAATAATTCTATTCTGCTTCAATCCTGGGGGAATACCCCAGGATTTTCTGGCTGTTATTTTATAAGAATAAGTACCTCACCTTATATTATAACATCAAAGGTTTAGTAACTTTCCGACTCGATTATACTCTCTTCTGAATATATTTCTTGATGTTGTAGTCTGAGTAAGACTAGCGTATTAAATTTAATGCGCTGGGTTTTTATAACTATTAACTTGAAGTTTTAATTTAACATTAAAGGTAGATTAAATATGAAGATCCTTGTCACTGGCGGCGCGGGTTTTATTGGTTCTGCAGTTGTTCGTCATATTATTGAAAACACCAAGGATGAAGTTCGCGTGATGGATTGCCTGACTTATGCGGGGAATCTTGAATCTCTGGCGACGATTGCCAATAGCGAACGTTATTCCTTTACTCAAACTGATATTACCGATGCTAAGTCCGTCTCGGAACAGTTCAGCGATTTCCGTCCGGATATCGTGATGCATCTGGCGGCAGAAAGCCATGTCGATCGCTCAATTGACGGTCCAGCGGCCTTTATTCAGACCAACCTTATTGGTACTTTCACGCTGCTGGAAGCAGCTCGGCACTACTGGTCAACCCTGGAAGCGGCCCCGAAGCAGGCCTTCCGTTTCCATCATATCTCTACTGATGAAGTTTATGGTGACCTGCACGGCACTGATGACCTGTTTACGGAAGAAACGTCTTATGCGCCAAGCAGCCCGTACTCTGCCTCTAAGGCCGGGAGTGACCATCTGGTGCGTGCCTGGAACCGTACCTACGGTCTGCCGGTAGTGGTGACTAACTGCTCAAACAACTATGGCCCATATCATTTCCCGGAAAAACTGATCCCGCTGACCATTCTCAATGCGCTGGCGGGTAAACCGCTGCCGGTGTATGGCAACGGCGAACAGATTCGAGACTGGCTCTATGTGGAAGATCACGCGCGTGCACTTTATAAAGTCGCCACCGAGGGTGAGAGCGGTGAAACTTATAACATTGGCGGCCATAACGAGCGTAAGAATATTGATGTAGTACGTACTATCTGCTCCATTCTCGATAAAGTGGTGGAACAGAAGCCGGGCAACATCAGCCAGTTTGCCGATCTCATCACCTTTGTGAAAGATCGCCCGGGACATGATCTGCGTTATGCGATAGATGCCACAAAAATTCAGCGCGACCTGGGCTGGGTGCCGGAAGAAACTTTTGAAAGTGGAATTGAAAAAACGGTTCACTGGTATCTGACCAATCAGAACTGGTGGCAGCGTGTGCTGGACGGCTCCTATGCCGGTGAACGTCTTGGTCTGAATAACTAATTGTCCTGGCTTGACTCACTTATTAAGGAAACTGACAAATGAAAGGTATTGTTCTGGCCGGTGGCTCCGGTACGCGTTTGTACCCTATTACCCAGGGTGTCTCTAAACAGCTTCTGCCGATTTACGATAAGCCGATGATTTATTATCCGGTGTCTGTGCTGATGCTGGCAGGGATCCGCGATATTCTGATCATCACCACGCCGGAAGATATGCCTGCTTTCCAGCGTCTGCTGGGCGATGGTTCGCAGTTTGGGGTTAACTTCAGCTATGCTATTCAGCCTTCTCCGGATGGTCTGGCGCAGGCTTTTATTATCGGTGAGAAATTTATCGGCAATGATTCCTGTGCGTTAGTGCTGGGCGACAATATTTATTTCGGTCAGAGTTTTGGTAAAAAACTGGAAGCGGCAGCCAGCAAAACGTCGGGTGCTACTGTCTTTGGCTATCAGGTCCTCGATCCGGAGCGCTTTGGCGTGGTGGAATTTGATGAGGACTTCCGCGCCTTGTCGATTGAAGAAAAACCGCTAAAACCAAAATCAGATTGGGCAGTTACTGGACTCTATTTCTACGACAACAATGTTGTGGAAATGGCGAAAGAGGTGAAGCCATCTGAGCGTGGAGAGCTGGAAATCACCACCCTGAACCAGATGTATTTGGATCGTGGCGACCTGCAGGTTGAACTGCTGGGCCGTGGTTTTGCCTGGCTCGATACCGGTACTCATGACAGCCTGATTGAGGCTTCGCAGTTTATTCACACTATTGAGAAGCGCCAGGGCATGAAGGTGGCTTGTCTGGAAGAGATTGCTTACCGCAATGACTGGCTGGGTGCCGAAGGAGTTGCGGCCCAGGCTGAACGCCTGAAGAAAACCGAATATGGCGCTTATCTGAAACGCCTGCTTAACGAACGTTAATCGCCTGCCGATCATATACAAGGTATTTAATAATGAAAATTTTACTGATTGGTAAAAATGGCCAGGTTGGCTGGGAGCTGCAGCGTTCGCTGTCGACGCTGGGTGAGGTGGTCGCCGTTGATTACTTCGATAAAGAATTATGCGGTGATTTAACGAATCTGGAAGGCATTGCACAAACTGTTCGTCAGGTAAAACCGGATGTCATTGTCAATGCGGCGGCCCACACTGCGGTAGATAAAGCTGAAAGCGAGCGTGAGCTGTCCGACCTGCTGAACGACAAGGGCGTGGCGGTGCTGGCGGAAGAGTCGGCGAAGCTGGGCGCCCTGATGGTGCATTACTCCACCGATTATGTGTTCGACGGGGAGGGGAGTCACTATCGTCAGGAAGAGGAGGCCACCGGGCCGCTGAACGTCTATGGTGAGACCAAACGCGCCGGAGAAATTGCGCTGGAGCAGGCAAACCCCCGCCATCTGATTTTCCGCACCAGCTGGGTTTACGCGACCCGTGGGGCGAACTTTGCGAAAACCATGCTGCGTCTGGCGAGTGAGAAAGAGACGCTGTCGATCATTAACGATCAGCACGGCGCGCCGACCGGGGCAGAGCTGCTGGCAGACTGCACCGCCATCGCCATCCGTGAAGAGTTGCGTAATAAAGCGGTTGCCGGAACCTACCATCTGGTCGCCAGCGGTGAAACGAGCTGGTATGACTATGCCCGCTTTGTTTTTGACGTGGCACGTGCTAACGGCGTGCAGCTGGCTATCAATGAGGTTAACGGGATCCCGACAACGGCCTATCCAACGCCGGCAAAACGTCCGCTGAATTCCCGCCTGTCGAATGAAAAATTCCAGCGCGTATTTGGTGTCACGCTACCGGACTGGCGTCAGGGTGTAGAGCGCGTGGTCGTTGAAGTTTCAGGCAAGTAAGGGCATACAAGATGAATATTATTAAAACAGACATTCCTGACGTACTGATTTTTGAACCTCGCGTGTTCGGTGATGCGCGTGGTTTTTTCTTCGAAAGCTTCAGTAGCAAGGTGTTTGATGAGGCGGTCGGTCGTCATGTTGAGTTTGTTCAGGACAACCACTCGCAGTCGCAGAAGGGCGTGCTGCGCGGTCTGCACTATCAGCTGGATCCGCACTCGCAGGGTAAACTGGTGCGCTGCGTGGAAGGTGAGGTTTTTGATGTGGCGGTGGATATCCGTCGTTCATCTCCAACCTTTGGCAAATGGGTTGGGGCGGTGCTCAGCGCAGAGAATAAACGTCAGTTGTGGATCCCGGAAGGGTTTGCGCATGGTTTTATGGCGCTGAGTGAGACGGTGCAGTTTGTCTATAAAGCGACCAACTACTACGCGCCACAGTCAGAGCGCAGCATTCTCTGGAATGACCCGGATATTGGTATTAATTGGCCTGAACTGGACGGTTGCACGCTTTCTTTGTCTGAGAAAGATATGCTAGCCCATACTTTGGCGACCGCTGAAGTATATAACTAAATATTCCATTGTTCGTTATTTATGCTTCCTGAAAAGGCCCAATCCGGGCCTTTTTAAGAGCACCATTTTGTGCCTTTCTTGACACTTATCTTCTCAAAGAGTACAACCGCCGGAGATGTTGATTACAGGGTGGTTAAGATACCGCCGTCCAGTTAACTGATTAAAGTGTGATCGAATGAAAATTACTATTTCCGGTACCGGTTATGTTGGCTTATCGAACGGCATCCTGATTGCGCAGAACCACGAAGTGGTTGCGCTGGATATCGTACAATCTAAAGTTGATAAGCTGAACCAGAAGATATCGCCGATTGTTGATAAAGAGATTCAGGAATACCTGAACGAAAAACCACTGAATTTTCGTGCGACAACTGACAAGCAAGATGCATATCGCAATGCTGACTATGTCATTATCGCCACACCGACTGACTACGATCCGAAAACCAACTACTTCAATACCTCAACCGTTGAAGCCGTTATTCGTGATGTCACTGAGATTAACCCCAACGCCGTCATGATCATTAAATCGACCATTCCGGTCGGTTTCACCCGTGATGTCAAAGAGCGTCTGGGCATCGACAATGTCATCTTCTCCCCGGAGTTTTTGCGCGAAGGTCGTGCGCTGTATGACAATCTGCATCCTTCTCGTATCGTCATCGGTGAACGTTCGGAGCGGGCAGAGCGTTTTGCCAGTCTGCTGAAAGAGGGGGCTATCAAGCAGGATATCCCGACGCTGTTTACCGACTCGACCGAAGCGGAGGCGATCAAGCTGTTTGCCAATACCTACCTTGCTCTGCGTGTCGCTTATTTTAATGAGCTGGATAGCTATGCAGAAAGCCAGGGTCTCAACAGCAAGCAGATTATTGAAGGCGTGTGCCTGGACCCGAGGATCGGCAATCACTATAACAACCCGTCATTCGGTTACGGTGGATACTGCCTGCCGAAAGATACTAAACAGCTGCTGGCGAACTACGAATCGGTGCCAAACAATATCATTGGCGCTATTGTGGATGCTAACCGTACCCGTAAAGACTTTATTGCTGACTCTATCCTTGCGCGTAAACCGAAAGTGGTTGGGGTTTATCGTCTGATCATGAAGAGCGGCTCAGATAACTTCCGCGCCTCTTCAATCCAAGGGATTATGAAGCGTATTAAAGCCAAAGGTATCCCGGTTATTATTTACGAACCGGTGATGCAAGAAGATGAATTCTTTAATTCTCGCGTCGTTCGCGATCTGGATGCCTTTAAGCAAGAAGCTGATGTCATCATTTCTAACCGTATGGCGGAAGAGCTGGCTGATGTTGCGGATAAGGTTTATACCCGCGATCTCTTTGGCAACGATTAGCCCTTTCGATCCTGAGTGCCAGCGGTGCTGCCGCTGGTCCATCTCTCCCTTGCCTCCGCTTTTACAAATTTTCTATAACGACGACCTCGGTAGTGTGATGCAGTCTGTAATTTTATGCTAAAACCATTGCCCGGCTTACGGTGGTCAGATATGTTAAATCATACCTTGTGAAGAGCTACCGTCACTGAGATGTAGATGCCGGAGATAAGCGCCGGAAGGGAAAAGAAGCCTGCTATGCGGGCTTTTTTTGTTTTTGTATTCAGGGATTGGGCACGAAATAAACAGGAGCTAACCAAAGCGGAGGCTCATCAACGCTTTTGTAAAACGCGGGAACAAAAAAACCGCAACCCTGCGATTGCGGTTCAGAAAGAATCAGGTAACCACTCAGGCGTTGTAATACGCCTTGTACCACTCCACGAATTTCTTCACGCCATCCTTAACGGATGTCTGCGGTTTAAAGCCAACCAGATCATACAGTAGCTTGGTATCGGCGCTGGTTTCCAGGACATCGCCCGGCTGGATCGGCATCATGTTTTTCTCAGCTTCCATCTCCATCGCTTCTTCCAGAGCGGTGATGTAGTCCATCAACTCCACCGGCGAGCTGTTGCCGATATTATAGATTCGATAAGGGGCTGAACTGGTGGCCGGTGAGCCGTTTTCTACGGTCCATTCAGGATCTGCCTGCGGAATGACATCCTGCACGCGGACAATCGCTTCTACGATGTCATCGATGTAGGTGAAATCACGCTTCATCTTGCCGTAGTTGTAGACGTCGATGCTCTTACCTTCCAGCATCGCCTTAGTGAATTTGAACAGGGCCATATCCGGACGCCCCCACGGGCCATACACGGTGAAGAAACGTAAGCCGGTGGTGGGGATGCCATAGAGATGAGAGTAGGTATGCGCCATCAGTTCATTGGCTTTTTTGGTTGCCGCATACAGTGACACCGGGTGATCGACCGAATCATCCGTGGAGAACGGCATCTTGCGGTTCAGGCCATATACTGAACTGGAAGAGGCGTACAGCAAATGTTGTACTTTGTTGTGTCGGCAGCCTTCCAGAATGTTCAGATAACCAATCAGGTTGGCATCGGCATAGGCATGCGGATTTTCCAGCGAATAACGCACGCCAGCCTGCGCTGCCAGATGGATCACCCGATCAAACTTCTCAGTAGCAAAAATTTGCGCCATGCCTTCGCGATCGGCAAGATCGATTTTGTAAAAACTGAACCGAGGGGACTGTAAAAGATCCAGGCGAGACTGCTTGAGATTGACATCGTAGTAATCGTTCATGTTGTCGATGCCAACAACATCATGACCCGCCTCCAGAAGGCGCTGACTTGCATGAAAGCCGATAAATCCTGCGGCTCCAGTGACTAAAAACTTCATATTCATCCTCCGGGTTCGGTGTTCCCCGCTATATATATTTGTCGATTTTACACTGGCTTGCCTTCGGGATCATCTGCTTTACCGTTGCAGGATATAAGCGGGTACCGTAGAAAGCGCAGGGTTGCACACTTCCCGGGTCCAGGTGAGTGCTGAAGATTTTAGGGTAAGTTCGCAAATGATAATCATTATTACATGAAAATAAGTTAGCTGAATAATTGTTACTGCTGTTCTTTGATAGTTACCGTACTCTGTTCGCCTCGCAAGCAAAGCAGCGGAAAGGCTGAGTCTGGTCAATATTGTTTCTTTTTATATATTTTCCGAACAATTCCTCAATAATCAGTCAGTATTACTATTGTAATGAGGCTTTGTTGAATAAATCGAACTTTTGCTGAGTTGAAGGATCAGATCACGCATCTTCCCGACAACGCAGACCGTTCCGTGGCAAAGCAAAAGTTCAAAATCACCAACTGGC
>NZ_JCAXWU010000038.1:0-17012 GCF_059759695.1 Klebsiella sp. M041 | reverse complement strand
CCGGGCCGAAGGTCTGGCCTGGAGGGCGCAAGCATTGTAGGCCGGTGCAAGCGTAGCGCCGCCCGGCAATGTGTTCCGACCGCGTACCCGTCCTGATGCCCGGTGGCGGCTACGCCTTACCGGGCCTGGGGTCTGGCCTGGAGGGCGCAAGCATTGTAGGCCGGGCAAGCGCAGCGCCGCCCGGCAAAGCGTTCAGGCTGCGTTCCCGTCCCGATGGCACGGCCCGCGTTAGCCGAACAGGCTGGAGAGACGCTGGAGCACCAGCAGGGCGCTGTAGTAGTCAAGACGGAAGGTCTCGGTGCCCAGCGGGTAAACGCGTTTGCCTTCGACCGCCGGGAGATGCGCCAGCAGCGGGTTGGCGTAAATGGCATCGACATCTTTCTGGTCGCCGGCGAACAGGAACAGGCTCTGGCCGTTCAGACCGGCGGCCAGGTTCTCCCCGCCCAGCTGCACGATATCGTGGCGTTTGCCTTGACTATGGCTGGCGGGCAGGCCGCCCGGCAGCGTCGCCAGGCTAAAGCCCAGCTGTTCGAGCATCTGCCCCTGGGCCGATTCCGGCGTCCAGATATTGGCGCTGTGCGCGGCGGCGGTATAGACGAGGGCGGTGACCGGCTGCGGCGGCAGCTTCATTTTTTCTTTTAACGAAACGAGCTGTTTATTGAAGTCGGCGATGCGCGCGCTGGCCTGTTGCTCATGGCCGGTGATCTGTCCCAACTGGGTAAGCAGCGTTTGCCAGCTTTTATCGTCATAGTTGATGACCAGCGTCGGGGCGATCGTTTTGAGCTGATCGTACAGCGGCAGGGCGGAGTCGCCGCCGGTGGCGCTCACCAGGATCAGATCTGGCATCTGGGCGGCCACCGCTTCCGCGCTCGGTTCGCCGATGTACAGCCGCGTCAGCTTGCGGGCTTTGGCGACCTCACTCCACTGGCGCAGAAAGCCCTGGCTATCGGCCACGCGGTTGTTCGGGGTGGTGGCGCCGCTGGCGACCACCGGGGCGTCGATCGCCAGCAGCGAGCCGGTGAGGGTCACGCTGGTGGAGACAATGCGCAGCGGCTGGCTCGGCAGGGTGTGCGTCCCGTAGCTGTCGGTGACCTGGCGCGGCCAGTCCGCCGCCTGGGCTGAGGTAATTCCTAAAAACAACAGCATCCCGGCCAGCGCACCGCGGCGGTAAAAAGAAGAGAAGTTCACGTCATCGCATCCTGATTCGAAGGGTAATAAATGCGTCTCATTTTCAACTTTGCGCCGACAGGATGCAAGCCAAAGTGGCGGCGCGATGACGTAACGCGGTTGACATGACGGGCAATACCTTTTAGGTTAGCCAACCAAAATACAAATGATAATTATTCGTAATATATTTATCGTTTTTGGAGGATGATATGGAAACGTCACTGGCTGAGGATGTACAGAAATCTACCCGGACCTTGTCGCCGGACAGCTTCTTCTTTATGTCGCCGTACCGCAGTTTTAGCACCTCAGGCTGCTTCCGCCGCTTCTCAGCGCCCGCCGACGGCGGCGATGCGCTGAATGGCGAGTTCCAGCAGCAGATGGCCGCCGCCTTTGCCGAGGCCCGGGCGGCGGGGATCCGCAAGCCAGTGATGGTTGGGGCCATCCCGTTCGACACCTGTCAGCCTTCCGAGCTCTATATCCCGGAGCGCTGGGAAGCGTTCTCGCGCCCGGAAAAACAGCGTTCCGCCCGCTATGCCGCGCCGCTGGAGGCGATGGAGGTGGTGGAGCGCCGGGAGATCCCGGAACAGGATGCGTTTTTAGCCATGGTGGAACGCGCCGCCGCGCTGACCGCCACGCCGGAAGTGGACAAAGTGGTGCTATCACGACTTATCGATATCATCACCCGCGATCCTGTCGATAGCGGCGCCCTGATGGAGCGACTGATCGCCCAGAACCCCGCCAGCTTCAACTTCCATGTGCCGCTCTCCGACGGCGGCGTGCTGCTGGGCGCCAGCCCGGAGCTGCTGCTGCGTAAAGAAGGACCGCACTTCAGCTCGCTGCCGCTGGCCGGCTCCGCCCGCCGCCAGCCGGACGATGTGCTGGACCGCGAAGCGGGCAACAGGCTGCTGGCGTCCGGCAAAGATCGCCACGAGCACGAACTGGTGACCCAGGCGATGAAGAGCGTGCTGGGCCCGCGCAGCAGCCAGCTGTCGCTGCCGGCATCGCCGCAGCTGATCACCACCCCGACGCTCTGGCATCTGGCGACGCCGATCGAGGGCACGGCGCTGGCGGAAGAAAACGCCATGTCGCTGGCCTGCCTGCTGCACCCGACTCCGGCGCTGAGCGGCTTCCCGCACCAGGCGGCGAAGCGCCTGATTGCCGACCTGGAACCCTTCGACCGCCAGCTGTTCGGCGGTATCGTCGGCTGGTGTGACGATGAAGGCAACGGCGAATGGGTGGTGACCATCCGCTGCGCGCGTCTGCAGCAGCGTACGCTGCGCCTGTTTGCCGGCGCGGGCATCGTTCCGGCCTCCTCGCCGCTGGGCGAATGGCGCGAAACCGGCGTCAAACTGACCACCATGCTTAACGTATTTGGCTTGAATTAAGAGGCAAGGATGATTGCATTTACCCGTTGGCCGGATGAGTTCGCGGCCCGCTATCGCCAAAAAGGCTACTGGCAGGATCTGCCATTAACCAATCTGATCACCCGTCACGCGGAAAACGACGCCGTGGCGATTATCGATGGCGATCGACACATTAGCTACCGCCAGTTTAACCAGCGGGTGGACAACCTTGCCTGCTCTCTGCAGCGTCAGGGACTGAAGCGCGGGGAAACCGCGCTGGTGCAGCTGGGCAACGTCGCCGAGTTTTACATCACCTTCTTCGCGCTGCTGCGCATCGGCGTCGCGCCGGTGAACGCGTTGTTCAGCCACCAGCGCAGCGAGCTTAACGCCTACGCCGCGCAGATTAAACCGGCGCTGCTGATCGCCGACCGCGAGCACGCGCTGTTTGCCGACGATAGCTTTCTTCACGCGTTTATCGCTGAACATCCTTCCCTGCGCGTGGCGCTGCTGCGTAACGACGGCGGCGAGCGCGATCTGGCGACGGAGATTAACCACCCGGCGGATAACTTTATCGCTAACCCAACCCCTGCCGACGAAGTGGCCTTTTTCCAGCTCTCCGGCGGCAGCACCGGGACGCCGAAGCTGATCCCGCGTACCCATAACGATTACGACTACAGTATCCGCCGCAGCAACGAGATCTGCGGGATTAACGCTGAGACGCGCTACCTCAACGCGCTGCCGGCGGCGCATAACTATGCGATGAGCTCCCCGGGGTCGCTGGGCGTTTTCCTCGCCGGCGGGCGGGTGATCCTCGCCGCCGACCCCAGCGCCACCCTCTGTTTCCCGCTGATTGAAAAACATCAGATCAACGTCGCCTCGCTGGTGCCGCCGGCGGTCAGCCTGTGGCTGCAGGCGATCCATGAATGGGGCGGCAATGCCCAGCTGCAGTCGCTGCAGCTGCTGCAGGTCGGCGGCGCGCGCCTGTCGGCGACCCTTGCCGCGCGCATCCCGGCGGAAATTGGCTGCCAGCTGCAGCAGGTGTTCGGCATGGCGGAGGGGCTGGTGAATTACACCCGCCTTAACGACAGCCCTGAGCGGATTATTCATACCCAGGGCTGCCCGATGTGCCCGGACGATGAAGTGTGGGTGGCGGATGCCGACGGCAACCCGCTGCCGCGCGGCGAAGTGGGCCGCCTGATGACCCGCGGGCCGTACACCTTCCGCGGCTACTACAACAGCCCGCAGCATAACGCGGAAGCCTTTGACGCCGACGGGTTTTACTGTTCCGGCGATCTGATATCGATCGATGAAGACGGGTATATCACCGTCCAGGGCCGGGAAAAAGACCAGATCAACCGCGGCGGCGAGAAGATCGCCGCCGAAGAGATCGAAAACCTGCTGCTGCGCCATGAGGCGGTGATCCACGCCGCGCTGGTCAGTATTGAGGACAACCTGCTGGGCGAGAAGAGCTGCGCTTACCTGGTGGCGACCTCGCCGCTGCGCGCCGTCGCGGTGCGCCGCTTCCTGCGCGAGCAGGGGGTGGCTGAATTTAAACTGCCAGACCGCGTGGAGTGCGTTGCCGCGCTGCCGCTGACGCCGGTGGGCAAAGTCGATAAGAAACAATTACGTCAGTGGCTGGCCGAAGGCAAGCTGGGCTGAAGGAGAACAGAAAATGGCAATCCCTAAATTACAGGCTTACGCGCTGCCGGAAGCCAGCGATATCCCGGCGAACAAAGTCAGCTGGGCCTTTGAGCCTTCCCGCGCCGCGTTGCTGATCCACGATATGCAGGAGTATTTCCTCAATTTCTGGGGCGAAAACAGCGCGATGATGGAGAAAGTGGTGGCCAATATCGCCGCCCTGCGCGACTTCTGCAAACAGAACGGCATTCCGGTGTACTACACCGCCCAGCCGAAAGAGCAGAGCGACGAAGATCGCGCGCTGCTGAATGATATGTGGGGGCCGGGGCTGACCCGTTCGCCGGAGCAGCAGCAGGTGATTGCCGCCCTGGCGCCGGATGAAGGCGACACCGTGCTGGTGAAATGGCGCTACAGCGCGTTTCATCGCTCGCCGCTGGAGGCGATGCTGAAGGAGAGCGGCCGCGACCAGCTGATCATCACCGGCGTGTATGCCCATATCGGCTGCATGACCACCGCCACCGACGCCTTTATGCGCGATATCAAACCGTTCTTTGTCGCCGACGCGCTGGCGGACTTCAGCCGCGAAGAGCACCTGATGGCGCTGAAATACGTCGCCGGCCGCTCCGGCCGCGTGGTGATGACCGAAGCGCTGTTGCCGCTGCCGGCCTCCAAAGCGGCGCTGCGCGCGCTGATCCTGCCGCTGCTCGACGAATCCGACGAACCGCTGGATGATGAAAATCTGATCGACTACGGTCTGGATTCGGTGCGGATGATGGCCCTGGCCGCCCGCTGGCGCAAAGTGCACGGCGATATCGACTTCGTGATGCTGGCGAAAAACCCGACCATCGACGCCTGGTGGGCGCTGCTTTCCCGCGAGGTGCGATAATGGCGGCGCTGGATTTTCGCGGTCAGACCGTGTGGGTGACCGGCGCAGGTAAAGGGATCGGTTATGCCACCGCGCTGGCTTTTGTGGAGGCCGGCGCCAACGTCATCGGTTTCGACCTCGCCTTTGACGGCGAACGCTACCCGTTTGCGACCGAAACGCTGGACGTCGCCGATGCCGACCGGGTGCGCGAGGTGTGCAGCCGCCTGTTGGCGAACACCGAGCGGTTAGACGTGCTGGTGAACGCCGCCGGGATCCTGCGCATGGGCGCCACCGACCAGCTAAGCGCGGAAGACTGGCAGCAGACCTTCGCGGTCAACGTCGGCGGGGCGTTCAACCTGTTTCAGCAGACGATGGCCCAGTTCCGTCGCCAGCGGGGCGGGGCCATCGTCACCGTCGCCTCCGATGCCGCGCACACGCCGCGCATCGGCATGAGCGCCTATGGCGCCTCGAAGGCGGCGCTGAAAAGCCTGGCGCTGACCGTCGGCCTTGAGCTGGCGGGCAGCGGGGTGCGCTGTAATCTGGTCTCGCCGGGCTCTACCGATACCGATATGCAGCGCACACTGTGGGTCAGTGACGATGCGGAGCAGCAACGGATCCGCGGTTTCGGCGAGCAGTTTAAGCTCGGCATCCCGCTGGGTAAAATTGCCCGCCCGCAGGAGATTGCGAATACCATTCTGTTCCTCGCCTCTGCTCATGCCAGCCATATCACCCTGCAGGATATCGTGGTGGACGGCGGCTCGACGCTGGGGGCGTAAATGGCCTGGAAACGAGCGCTCACGCTGGCGGCGCTGAACGCCAGCAGCGAAAACACCCTGGTGGCGCATCTGGGGATCGTCTACACCCGGCTGGAGGCGGGGCTGTTGGAGGCGGAGATGCCGGTGGATGCCCGCACCCATCAGCCGTTTGGCCTGCTGCACGGCGGCGCTTCAGCGGCGCTGGCGGAGACGCTGGGGTCGATGGCCGGCTGGCTGATGACCGACGAGGGGCAGTGCGTGGTCGGCACCGAGCTGAACGCCACCCATCACCGGGCGGTCTCCAGCGGGAAAGTGCGCGGCGAGTGCCGCCCGCTGCATCTTGGCCGGCAGAGCCAGAGCTGGGAGATTGTGGTGTATGACGAGAAGGGGCGGCGCTGCTGCACCTGTCGTCTGGGCACCGCGGTGCTGGGCTAAGTAGCCACGCTTTCCCCGGCTTGCGCTGCGCTGAGCCGGGCTACGTATCGGCGCAATGGGTAGCCCGGATAAGGCGCAGCGCGCCGCCATCCGGGAATATCCCTGCTCGGCTGTACTTAGCAGGGCTACGGTTTCTGGGTCAGGAAGCCGCTGTTTCCCCGGCTTGCGCTGCGCTTAGCCGGACTACGGATCTGTAGGTCGGGTAAGGCGTTAGCCGCCACCCGACAAACAAACGGCACCGTTCACGATAATCCTTTCATTCATTTTCCTGCCTTAAGTGATCTCGCTAGCAATGTGAGACAAATCTCTGTGGGTGGACGGCATCTGCGCTGTTTCGATGTTGTTAAATTCTGCGTTGTGTTCTAGAAACAAACTGTAACATCCTGATTACCCTACCGGTGGACCACAACAATGAATAATTCAGGGAAATACCTTATCTGGGCACTGCTCTCCGTGATCGGAGCCTTTGCCCTCGGCTACATTGCTTTAAACCGGGGTGAGCAGATCAACGCGCTGTGGATTGTCGTCGCGGCAGTCTGCGTTTATCTGATCGCGTATCGTTTTTACGGCCTGTATATCGCCAAAACCGTGCTCGGCGTCGACCCGACGCGTATGACGCCCGCGGTGCGGCATAACGATGGCCTCGACTATGTCCCGACTGACAAAAAAGTGCTGTTCGGTCACCATTTTGCCGCCATCGCCGGCGCGGGGCCGTTGGTGGGCCCGGTGCTCGCCGCGCAGATGGGCTATCTGCCGGGGATGATCTGGATCCTCGCCGGCGTAGTGCTGGCTGGGGCGGTGCAGGACTTTATGGTGCTGTTCGTTTCCACCCGGCGCGACGGCCGTTCGCTGGGCGAGCTGGTGAAAGAGGAGATGGGGGCGACCGCCGGGGTGATTGCCCTGGTGGCGACCTTTATGATCATGGTGATCATCCTCGCGGTGCTGGCGATGATCGTGGTGAAAGCGCTGACCCACAGCCCGTGGGGAACCTATACCGTGGCCTTTACCATTCCGCTGGCGCTGTTTATGGGGATCTATATTCGCTATCTGCGCCCGGGGCGCATTGGCGAAGTGTCGGTGATTGGGCTGGTATTGCTGGTATTCGCCATTATCTCCGGCGGCTGGGTAGCGGAAAGCCCGACCTGGGCGCCGTTCTTTGACTTTACCGGCGTCCAACTCACCTGGATGCTGGTGGGCTACGGCTTTGTCGCCGCAGTGCTGCCGGTCTGGCTGCTGCTCGCCCCGCGCGACTACCTCTCCACCTTCCTGAAAATCGGCACTATCGTCGGTCTGGCGATCGGCATTCTGATTATGCGTCCGACCCTGACCATGCCGGCGCTGACCAAATTTATCGACGGCACTGGCCCGGTATGGACTGGCAACCTGTTCCCGTTCCTGTTTATCACCATCGCTTGCGGCGCGGTGTCGGGCTTCCACGCCCTGATTGCCTCCGGTACCACGCCGAAGATGCTGGCGAATGAAAATCAGGCCTGCTTTATCGGCTACGGCGGCATGCTGATGGAATCCTTCGTGGCGATTATGGCGCTGGTGGCCGCCTGTATCATTGACCCGGGCGTCTACTTCGCGATGAACAGCCCGATGGCGGTGCTGGCGCCGGCGGGAACCACCGATGTGGTGGCGTCGGCGGCGCAGGTGGTGAGCGGTTGGGGCTTTGCGATTACCCCGGAAACGTTGACGCATATCGCCAATGAGGTGGGCGAGCAGTCCATCATCTCCCGCGCCGGCGGGGCGCCTACGCTGGCGGTGGGCATGGCCTACATTCTCCACGGCGCGCTGGGCGGGTTGATGGACGTTTCGTTCTGGTACCACTTCGCCATTCTGTTTGAAGCGCTGTTTATCCTGACGGCGGTGGATGCCGGCACCCGTGCGGCGCGCTTTATGCTGCAGGATCTGCTGGGGGTGATCTCTCCGAACCTGAAGCGTACTGACTCGTTACCGGCTAACCTGCTGGCGACGGCGCTGTGCGTGCTGGCGTGGGGCTACTTCCTCCATCAGGGAGTGGTCGATCCGCTGGGCGGCATTAACACCCTGTGGCCGCTGTTCGGTATCGCCAACCAGATGCTGGCGGGGATGGCGCTGATGCTCTGCGCAGTGGTGCTGTTCAAGATGAAACGTCAGCGCTATGCGTGGGTGGCGCTGGTGCCGACGGCCTGGCTGCTGATCTGTACCCTCACCGCCGGCTGGCAGAAGGCCTTCAGCCCGGACAATAAAGTGGGCTTCCTGGCGATTGCCAACAAGTTCCAGGCGATGATCGACAGCGGCAAAATCCCGGCGCAGTACACCGAGTCGCAGCTGGCACAGCTGGTGTTTAACAACCGTCTCGATGCCGGGCTGACCATCTTCTTTATGATCGTGGTGGTGGTGCTGGCGCTGTTCTCGATTAAAACCGCGCTGGCGGCGCTGAAAGAGAATAAACCGACGGCGAAAGAGACACCGTATGAGCCAATGCCTGAAAACCTGGACGCGATAGTGACCCAGGCGAAAGGGGCGCATTAACCTGTGTGCCGGGTGGCGGCTTCGCCTTACCCGGCGTACTTTTTCTGTGAGATCAGAATTATGTTCGACACCCTTTCCAAAGCAGGTAAGTACCTGGGCCAGGCCGCCAAAATGATGATCGGCGTGCCGGATTACGACAACTACGTCGAGCACATGCGCGTCAACCATCCGGATCAGACGCCAATGACCTACGAAGCATTTTTCCGCGAACGCCAGGACGCCCGCTACGGCGGCAAGGGCGGGGCGAAGTGCTGTTAACCCTCTTTCGGCAGATAGAGGCTGATCTGCTCCTGCTTACAGCCGTAGAGCGCCGCCAGCTTCTCGCGGGTGCGCTTCTGCGGACGAGAGTCCAGCGCTTCCAGCTGTGACACGGCGGACTGGCTGATGCCGAGCTTTTCGGCGACCTCCTGCTGGGACATCCCGCGCAGGATGCGCCACGCAGCCTGCAGGCTGACGTTTTCTTTATGCATCACGTCGCATACTTCGCCTGGCAGCATGACGTTATCATAGATGTCTGATTCATAAGGAATATCTTCCCAGTCGCTTTCATCCTCGTCGTCGTACTCCAGCAGAGCCAGGCGCATACGAAAGTAATCACTGTAAGGAATGACGACATACTGGTCTTTTCCTTCTTCATCCTTGATGTACTGAATAGTCATATTCGGCATGCTCCTCATGCAGGTAGGTGGTGGTGGTTCGGCGTTTAACCGCCACTATCGATTTTAGAAAATGGCTTATCTGCCGTTTTTGACCAGACAATCTTCATCTGTACCTCCACTGTACGACCACACAAAATATAAGGAAATAATAAGACTATTAGATAAATTCCGAATTTCTTATGGGGTAGGGTAGAGCGGAGAAAAAACGCAGGTAAGCGGCAAAACGCAACCCGTCGAGGCGGCTCGAAAAGGCCTCTGCCGGGCGACAGAGGCTTGCAGAAAATGTGCGATCAGGCGTTCAAACCGCCATCCACGTCCAGCCCGGTGCCGGAGATCTGCCCGGCGGCCGGGCTGGCGAGGAAGGTGACCGCCGCGGCGATGTCTTCCGGCTGGCCGTAGTGACCTAACGCAATAAGTTGACGCTGGGCATCGGCCTGCTCGCCGTCTTCCGGGTTCATATCGCTGTTGGTCGGGCCGGGATGGACGAGGTTAACGGTGATCCCGCGGGGGCCTAAATCGCGCGCCAGGCCGCGGGTAAGGGAGTTGAGGGCGGACTTGGTCATCGAGTAAACCGCGATGCCCGGCTGCGCCACGCGGTTAGCCAGACAGCTGCCGATGTTGATGATGCGCCCGCCGTCTGACATATGCACCAGCGCCTCCTGGATGGCGATAACCACCCCACGAATATTGACGTTGATAAGCGCGTCGATGTCCGCCAGCGTCATGGACTCCAGCGGGCCGCCGCGCGCGATCCCGGCGTTGTTGACCAGAATGTCCAGCCCGCCGAGGGAACGCGCCGCATGGGTGACGGCATCCTGAATCGCCTGCGCGCTGGCGCTGTCGGCCTGCACTGCTTCACCGTGCCGGCCCAGCGCTTTTATTTCGTCGGCGACCGCCTGGGCTTTATCGGCCGATTTTTCATACGTAATAACCACATCGGCGCCGGCGCGCGCCAGCGACAGGGCGATAGCCCGACCCAACCCACGGCTGGCGCCGGTAACCAGCGCCTTCTTACCTGTTAAATCGATCTGCATGATGACCTCGTTGCGAGAGTGGTGAGAATCATCATTAGGTATAGACGGTCGGGGTGATTAACGGCTGAAGTATTCCACCTTCTCAAACGCCGCGCGCAGAACCTCAGGGGTTAACGTCACCGGTAAATAGTGAATCGACTCGCCCGGGCGCAGGGTATGGGCAATGACCCGGTCAAGTTCTGCGCGGTTAGTGATATCGACCTCCAGCGCCGCCAGCGTCGCCGGCAGGTTAAAGCGCTGCCAGGCCTGCACCAGCTGCGCCAGGACCTCATCCTGACCGAGCAGGGCGCTTTGCACCAGAATGCCGTAGGCCACCTTGGTGCCGTGGAGGAATTTATCCGTCTGCGGCAGCACCGTCAGCCCGTTATGCACCGCGTGGGCGGCGGCGACCCGGGTGTAACGTTCCCCCAGCCCGCCAACCATCCCGCCGCCGGCGATAACCGCATCCACCACATCGCGAAACGCCTGGGTCAGCTCGCCGCGGCGCTGGTCCGCTAGCGCCGTTTCGCTGCTGGCCAGCAGCACGTCGCGGATCGCCAGCGCGCCGTTAATCCCCAGCCGCACGGTGAGCGGCAGCGCCTCCGGCTGCGGCGCCAGCACCACTGCCTCATACCATTTGGCTAAGGTGTCGCCAATGCCCGCCAGCAGGTACTCCGCCGGGGCGTTGAGAATGATGCGCGGCTCGACCAGCACCAGGAAATTCGCGTCATCGAAGATCTCAAAATTCAGGGCCTGTCCGGCGTCGCTGTACCACACCGACAGCGGCGTCCATGCCGCGCAGGTGGCGGCGATGGTCGGGATGGCCACCAGCGGAACCCCCAGGCGGCGGGCCAGCACTTTCGCGCTGTCGAGCAGCGCGCCGCCGCCTACGCCAATCACTACCGCCCGATCGTCACCTGAGGCCTGCGCCAGCGCCGCCACATCGCGTTCGCTGCAGTGGCCGGTAAAGCGGATCTTTTTTGCCTCCGGCAGGTGGAAGGCCGCCGGCAGAAAAGGTTCGGCGCCGGCCAGGGCGCGCTCGCCATAGACCCACACCGCCCGCGATAGCTGGTCGGCGTTAAAAAAATCGCTTAGCCGCTGAAGGCTGCCAGGGTGGGAGAAATAGTTGGCCGGGCCGGGCACGACGCGGATCTCGCTGTTGCTCATGAAAGCTGTCCTTATAGGTGTTGGGCTAACCTGATGTTATGTCTGGACATCCAGATGGCTAATATTATTTCGTTGTATCTTATGCTTTTTACGCAGTTGTCAGCCAGCGGCGGCTATGAAAAATTCGTTAAATCAGAAGATTAATTGCCGCACGGGAGCAGTGATGAGCGCGAATCGCCTTGAGATGCATAACATTAGCCTGGCCTTCTCCGGCTTTCAGGCGCTGAACAAGGTGGCCTTCACCCTTCATGGCGGGTCGGTGCATGCCCTGACCGGCGCCAACGGCGCGGGTAAGTCGACGCTGATGGCGGTGCTGTGCGGCACCCACGCCCATTATCAGGGCGAAGTGACGATCAATAACCAGCCGGTCACTATTCGTTCGCCGCGGGATGCCAAACAGCTGGGGATCCACCTGGTGCAGCAGGAGGTGGACGTGGCGCTGGTGCCGGGCATGAGCATTGCCGAAAACATCATGCTGGACAGGCTGGCGGAGCCGGGGACGACCTTCCGCTGGTCGCGGGTTCGGCAGCTGGCGCGCGAGGCGCTGGCGCAGCTGGACGTGGCGCTGGACGTCAGGCGCTCTATTGACAGCTGCACGCTCGCCGAAAAACAGCAGATCCTGCTGGCCCGCGCCCTGTCGCACCATTGCCGCTTTCTGATCCTCGATGAACCCACCGCGCCGCTGGATCAGCATGAAAGCGAACGCCTGTTTGCGGTGGTACGCCGTCTGCAGCAGCAGGGGATCGGGGTGGTGTTTATTTCGCACCGCATCCACGAGCTGAAGGCGATCTGCGACACCCTGACGGTGCTGCGCGACGGGCGTCTGATTGAGAGCGGCCCGATGGCGCCGCTGAGCGGGGAACAGATTGTCGAAAAGATGCTGGGCCACGAGCTGAGCGATATCTTCCCGCCGCCGCGTCCGCCGCACGGTGAAGAAGTGCTGCTGCAGGTGGAAGGACTGCACGATGAGGCGCTGCTGCAGGATATCTCGCTGCGCCTGCGTAAGGGGGAAATTCTGGGGATCGCCGGGCTGGCCGGGGCGGGCAAAACCGAGCTGTGCAAAGCGCTGTTCGGCGCCAGCAAAAGCCGGGTGCAGCGCGGCGAGCTGAACGGCCAGCCGTGGCGGCCGCGGGATCCCGCCGACTCGGTGGGGCGCGGCCTGGCGCTGGTCCCGGAGGAGCGGCGCAAAGAGGGCATTTTCATCGAAGAGCCGATCGCGATGAACCTGGCGGTCAGCGCCGATAACCACTTTTCGCGCTGGAGCCTGTTCGGCCATCGCCACGCCTGGCGCTGGGCGGAGGAGGTGATAGCCCGCCTCGGCGTGCGCGCTACCGGTCCCGGTCAGACGCTGCGCCGTCTGTCCGGCGGCAATCAGCAGAAGGTGGCCATTGGCAAATGGTTGCGCGGCGATGCCAACGTTTTGATTTTTGACGAACCGACCAAAGGGGTCGATGTGAAAGCGAAAACCGATCTGTTCATGCTGATCGATGGTCTGGCGCGGGAAGGCAAAGGGGTGATTTATGCCTCGGGTGAATTCGCCGAGCTGGTCGGTTTATGCGACCGCATCTGCGTACTATGGGACGGACGGATCGTGGCGGAGATCCCCGGCGCGGAAGCCCGGGAAGAGACACTGCTTTATTATTCAACCGGAGGAGCGGCAGCGTGAGCAAGGCCCTGGCAGTGAACGCGACGGTATCGGGCCGTCAGCGATTTTTTGATTTTCTCTATAAGTGGGGCATGTTGCTGACCGTGGTGCTGCTGGTGGCGGTCTTTGGCTTCGCCTCGGACAACTTCCTTGACCCGTTCAACATCATCAACATTCTGCGCTCGATAGCCATCGTGACGGTGATTGCCATTGGGGTGTCGATTTCCCTCACCATCGGCGGCTTCGATCTTTCCGTCGGATCGACGGCGTCGCTGGCCAACGCCCTGGTGATCTCCCTGTTTGTCTGGCACGGCCTGGGGACCACCGAAGCCATCCTGATCACCCTCGCGCTTTGCACCCTGGTGGGGCTGTTTAACGCCTTTCTGATCGTGGTGCTGCGCATCCCCGACATGCTCGCCACCCTGGCCAGCCTGTTTGTGATTCAGGGGGTGGCAATGACATACAGCTACGGCGGGTCGATTACCGAAAACATGGTGCTGCCGAGCGGCGAAATGGCGGAAGGCACCCTCCCGGCGGCGTTTGGCGCGCTGGGCCAGGTGCCGACCATCGTCATCATCATGCTGGTGGTGACGCTGGTCGCCCAGCTGGCGCTGTCGTTCACCACCCACGGCCGGCGGATGTACGCCATCGGCGGCAACCCGGAGGCGGCGCGGCTCTCCGGCCTGCGGATCACGCGTTATAAAGTGGCGGCGTACGTGATTGCCTCGCTGCTGGCCGGGCTCGGCGGCATTCTGCTGGCCTCGCGTATCGGATCGTCGCAGGTTAACGCCGGCGGCGGCTATCTGATGGACGCGGTGGCGGCGGCCTGGATCGGCTTTTCGCTGGCCGGCTCCGGCAAACCGAACGCCCTGGGGACGCTGGTGGGGGCGGTGATCCTCGGCGTGCTCTCCAACGGGCTGGTGATGCTCTCGGTGCCGTATTACGCGATGGACATTATTAAAGGGCTGGTACTGGCTGGCGCGCTGGCACTGACCTATTTTCAGCGCCGTACTTAACATTTCACAGGGTAAACCGCATGAAAAAGATCGCACTCTCTCTCATTACGCTGGGTCTGCTGCAGTCGACGGCGGCGCTGGCCACCGCCCCGACGCCGGTGCCGGCGGCCATTGCCGAACACAACGGCCCGATCCGCATTGCAGTGATCCGCAACCTGGGGTCTGACGATAACACCACCCAGTTTGTCGCCGGGGCGCTGCAGGAAGGCAAAAAGCTCGGTTTCAAAATCAGTACCTTCCTGAGCAACGGCGATGACGCCAAATTCCAGGACTTCGTCAACCAGGCGATCAGCCAGAAATACGACGGCATTATTCTCTCCCAGGGGCGTGACCCCTATTCGACGGCCCTGGTGAAGAAGGTGGTGGACGCCGGGATCAAAGTGGCGGTGTTCGATACCGCGGTGAGCGGCGAGATCCCCGGCGTGACGGTCAGCCAGCAGGATGACGCCTCACTGACCGATCTCTCCTTTGGCCAGCTGGTGAAAGACTTCAACGGCAAAGCCAATATCGTCAAGCTTTGGGTGGCGGGTTTCCCGCCAATGGAGCGCCGTCAGGCGGCTTACCAGACGCTGCTGAAGCAAAATCCGGGGATTAAAGAGCTGGAGTCGATCGGCGCCGTTTCGTCCGATGTGCAGGGCGATACCGCTAACAAGGTGGGGGCGATCCTCGCCAAATATCCGAAAGGGAAAATCGACGCTATCTGGGGCACCTGGGATGCCTTTAGCCAGGGGGCCTATAAGGCGCTGAAAGAGAACGGCCGCACCGAGATCAAACTCTACAGTATTGATATTTCCAACCAGGATCTGCAGCTGATGCGCGAAGCCGGTAGCCCGTGGAAGGTGAGCGTGGCGGTGGATCCGAAGCTTATCGGCGCGACCAACGTGCGGCTGATCGCCAATAAGATCGCCGGCGAACCGACGCCGGCCACCTACGACTTCAAGGCGGCGGCGATCCCGCAGGCGCTGCTGGCGGCCCAGCCGGGGGCGGTGAACGTGGCCACGCTGGGGAAAATCATTCCGGGCTGGGGCCAGACTGAAGACTTTATCGCGCCGTGGTTTGCGACGCTGGAAGCGAAAAACAAATAAAACGAAGCCGGGTGGCGGCGGGGGCGGCCTGTTGCCCTTTCCCACAGGGAGAGGGGGAAAACCAACAGCGCCCGTAGGCCCGGTAAGCGCAGCGCCACCGGGCGAAAGGAATTCCCTATGTCAGCATTACCTTCCCCAGAATACAGCCGCAATATGCGGCTGATCGGCCATAGCGACCAGGGCGGTCGTCCGGACGGCGTCCAGCTGATGGTGCATCGCGGATTCGCCTATATTGGCCATATGGTGTCGCAGGGTTTTTCCGTGGTCGATGTGCGCGATCCGACCCGGCCCACCACGGTCAACTATATTGCCGCACCGCCGGGCACCTGGAACGTGCACCTCCAGGCGCATGACGATCTGCTGCTGGTGATCAACGCCCGGGATCTGTTTGCCGACGCCCGTTTTGCCGATGAGAAGGTGTACTACACCCGCTCGGTGGGTGACACGGTCAGCGATGTGCAGGACAAAGGCTGGAGCGCCGGGCTGCGCGTGTTTGATATCTCCACGCCGGATAAGCCGCGTGAAATTGGCTTTCTGTCGCTGAGCGGTATCGGCATTCACCGCATCTGGTACGTCGGCGGCCGCTGGGCGTATGTGTCCGCGCTGATCGACGGTTTTACCGACTACATCTTCCTGACCATCGATCTGGCCGATCCGCGTAAACCGCAGGTTGCCGGGCGCTGGTGGTTGCCGGGGATGCACCAGGCGGGCGGTGAAACACCGGACTGGCCGCAGGGTAAACGCTATGCGCTGCACCACGCCATTATTGCCGGGGATACCGCCTACGGCAGCTGGCGCGACGGCGGCCTGACGCTGCTGGATGTCAAAGACCGTACCCAGCCGACGCTGATCAGCCATCGCAACTGGAGCCCGCCGTTCGGCGGCGGAACGCATACCGCGCTGCCGCTGCCGGATCGCGATCTGCTGGTGGTGCTGGATGAAGCGGTGCTCGACAATCAGGAGGACGGCGAGAAGCTGATCTGGCTGTTTGATATTCGCGAGCCGGCGAACCCGGTAAGTATCTCAACTTTCCCACAGCCTGATGAAATCGACTATGTGGCGAAAGGGGCGCACTTCGGGCCGCATAACCTGCATGAGAACCGGCCGGGGAGCTTTGTCAGCTCAACGCTTATCTTCGCCACCTATCAGAATGCCGGCGTGCGGGCGTACGATATTTCCAACCCGTATCGTCCGCTGGAGACCGGGGCGCTGGTGCCGGCTGCTCCTGAGAGGATGATGGATACCCGTCCCGGCCGCCCGCGGGTGATCCAGTCCTGCGATGTGTTTGTCGATGCGCAGGGCATTATCTACAGCACCGATTACAACGGCGGGCTGTCGGTGATTGAGTATCTGGGGTGAGGACAAGGTCAACGCAAAAAGGCAATGACAATTGCCTTTTTCTGGCTGATGACAAACCTGTTTCGTTATTGTGCTCGCATGTCTGCCGGGTGGCGGCTTTCGCCTTACCCGGCCTACAAAAGACTGCAATATCAAACCGTCATGCGGTTATCTGTAGGCCCGCGCAAGCGCAGCGCCGCCGGGCAATCCCTGAAGATTGCACTTTTTAGGCTTTGCTCCCTCTTCCAGGGGAGAGGTCTGGGGTGAGGGCAAGGTCAACGCAAAATTGTGCTCGCATGTCTGCCGGGTGGCGGCTTTCGCCTTACCCGGCCTACAAAAGACTGCAATATCAAACCGTCATGCGGTTAT
>NZ_JCAXWU010000037.1:0-18126 GCF_059759695.1 Klebsiella sp. M041 | reverse complement strand
CTCCAGAGGCGCAGCTTATCCGCCACGACATTAATCAGAACAAAAGCAACGGCCAGGATAGCCCCCCACAGAGCCGGAACAGGCTGAAACGGAATAAAAAACAGGTTAATGCCGGTTAAAAGCGTCACGGCAGCAAACATCAGAGACATACGCACAGATTACCCTCCCTGGACACACTGAGTAAGAAAATCAATTCTGCTGATCATCGCCCGGTTTATTATATTCGGGCGCATTTGCGCGCGGCAGCTGCTGACTGTTCAGTCGATGTACGCAGAGCCGTTCACGGAAATATTCGCGCAGGTGTTCAGGCTGTTCCCGTTCAACAAGTTCCGGCATGACGGGCTTGTTCATGCGTTCCTGCCAGGCAACAGCAGCGGCCACCTTATCGACGGCAACTTTGTCCTGCTCCTCTTTTGAAAAAGAGGCAATATTCCACTGCGACATACCCAAATTCCGCAAAAGAAGAAAGGGTACGCAGATATTACGCTCTTAATTCTTAACTGGCGACCTGTTGAGGTGAGGCCTGTACGCAGCGCCGCAGGCGTGGCGAACCGCCTCACCGGCAGGCGAAGCCTGCCAGGATTTTCGCGCGGCCGCACCGATCTGCGAAGCCGGGTAAGCTCCCCACAGATCGTGCCGTCTCAGACCTTAAACGGGACGTCGGGCGCCCCGATGTAGTATCAGTCAAGAGCCGCGTAAATAGCTGCGCATTCGTCATGAGAGTCAATGAAATCCCACAGCTGCGATTCCCGCAGCATCAGGTGGCGTGTCAGGGCAGCATCACCGCGTTCATGGTGCAGCCAGATACGGCGGTTGATCGCCAGCGCCGTAATGATAACTCCGGCCGCATCCGCGCTGACGGACCGATCAAACCAGTTATCCGGGTTAGTCAGATGGAAACGGTCACCGTCAGGCATCATGTAGCCGCCGCCCTCCGGAATTCGGATGAAATGCCAGAAGCCTCCGCAGTAATCGGTGATGTGTTTCACAGCGAGCGCATAGACCTGCATCTCTCCGGCCAGAAAATCGTTACCAAACAGATCCGGCAGGAACGAGAGACGGTCGGACTCCTCAACATTCAGCATGGTTTGACGGGCATGATACATAGCAACCTCCACAGGTTCATAAGATTGCGGCACCGGGTTGTGCCGTGCCGACACGACAGCCCGGCGGAAAGCGGAAGACGCAGGGGCGACACCGGAGGCCGCAGCGCAGATAAAGCACGGAGCTAGTCTGGACGGTTTTCGAGCGAAACCTGAGCGAGAAAACGACGGGAAGAACAGCGAGCATCATCAGTAACCTGCGACCGGGCGAGGATGGCGGCGTCAGCGAACCCTTGCATCTGCAGCGGCCGGGTAAAGTGAAGGCACAGCACTACCCGTCGCGATGCAGAGGTTGAATAAAAGGTTTGTCTAACCCGTATTTCGACCACAGGGAGAAAAGCGGAAGCAAATGTCGCAACGCGACAGACGCAGGAATCAGGCCACAGACCGGAGGGATGGGGCCGGGTGAAGCGGAGTCGGCGGCAACGACAAGCCGGTGACGTCCTTATCCGGTGTTGATGGCACGGCGCCGGTTTATCAGTTGCCCGTCACCAGGCGATCCGGGAGACCTCTCGTTCTGAGCTTACCGGCGATCTGGTTTATCACTGGCCACGGAGATACCAATATACATACCGCTTCCCCAGATAATCTGGGAGAGCACAAATATCCACTGAGGGACGTCAACAATCAACAGCGGAAGAAGAGCAACCGTCACGATTAAAATCAGGCGGCTACCGAATTGCCGGCGCACCGGTTCAGCGGCGTCAACCGGGACGCCTGCATATCGCAGAACCTGCCTTAAACCCGTATTCATAATCACTCCACTCAGAATAAATACACTGTACTTCAGTATATTACATTTTATTAGATAACGATTCTCCGGGCTGGCAGTGATCCTTCTGAAATTTCCCTGTTTTTGCAGGAACAGCAAATGGTTACAGACAACGGCAACAAGATGACTTGAAAAAAAACGGCCTCCGCAAAATAATACTGTATATATATACAGTTTCAAGCGAGGGGAAAATACGATGAAGTTCATTCCTGCAGTATCAGAAGCCAGCATAGTAAAAATTCCTTTGTTCACAGAGCGATGCCCTGCGGGTTTTCCGTCACCGGCTGCGGACTACACTGAGTCTGAACTGGATCTGAATGAGTACTGCATTCACCGGCGCCACTCCACCTATTTTGTCAGGGCGATTGGCAACTCAATGACTGATATTGGCCTCTATTCCGGCGATCTGATGGTCGTGGATAAAGCAGAACAGCCGCGGCACGGGGATATTGTTATCGCGGAAATTGAGGGTGAATTTACGGTAAAACGCCTGCTTCTGACGCCACGGCCGGCCTTGCAGGCGATGAACCCGGACTTCCCTTCCCTGTACCCGGATCCGGAAACGCTGCAAATTTTCGGTGTGGTGACGGCCTTCATTCATAAAACCCGGGGGACAGACTGATGTTCGCCCTGGCCGACGTCAACTCCTTCTACGCCAGTTGCGAGAGGGTTTTCAGGCCGGATTTGCGCGGAAAACCGGTCGTCGTTCTCAGTAACAACGATGGCTGCGTTATTGCCCGGAGTGCTGAAGCCAAACGGCTGGGTATAAAGATGGGAACCCCCTGGTTCCAGCTCAAAGAGGCGCAGTTTCCTGAAAAACTGTACGTTTTTTCCAGCAATTACGAGCTCTACGCTAGCCTGAGTAACCGCGTGGTCGCCCTGCTGGAGGAGCTGTCTCCCCGCGTCGAACAATACTCGATAGACGAATGTTTCCTGGATGCCCGGGGAATTGGCCAATGTATGGATCTGGAGGATTTTGGCAGGCAGCTGCGTGGGCACGTTCTCAGTGGAACCGGACTGACGATCGGTGTCGGCTGCGGCGCCACAAAAACACTGGCCAAATCGGCGCAGTGGGCGTCAAAGGAATGGCCACAATTCAGGGGGGTGCTGGCGCTGTCGCCCGATAATCCACGCAGGACGGCAAAATTACTCAGCCTGCAGCCGGTGGAAGAAATCTGGGGCGTGGGGAACCGGATAGCGAAAAAGCTGCACGTTATGGGGATCACCACCGCCCTGCAGCTGTCGCTGACGAACCCCGCGTTTATCCGCAAAAACTTCAACGTAGTGCTGGAGCGCACGGTACGTGAGCTGAACGGCGAGAGTTGCATTTCACTGGAGGAAGCGCCGCCGCCGAAACAGCAGATTGTCTGCAGTCGCAGCTTCGGGCAGCGGATCACCACCTATGAAGAAATGCGCCAGGCCGTCTGCCAGTACGCCGAGCGCGCAGCAGAAAAGTTGCGAGGTGAGCGGCAGTACTGCCGGCATATCAGCATCTTCATCAAAACCTCCCCTTTTGCGGTTAATGAACCGTACTACGGTAACGTGGCCACTGAGAAACTGAACACCCCTACCCGTGACACCCGGGACATTATAGCGGCAGCGGTCAGGTCTCTGGACAGGATCTGGCTCGATGGCCACCGCTACGCAAAAGCGGGGATAATGCTCAATGATTTCAGCCCGAACGGCGTTGCACAGCTGAATCTGTTCGATGACGTGCAGCCACGGCCGCACAGCGATGCGCTGATGAAGGTGCTCGACGGTATTAATCATTCCGGACTCGGGAAAGTCTGGTTTGCCGGACGGGGTATTGCGCCGGACTGGCAGATGAAACGGGAGATGCTGTCACCGGCATATACCACCCGCTGGAAGGAGCTGCCGGTTGCCCGTTTCTGACCGTTGAAATGACAGAAGGGACTTGCCGCCAGAGCTTACTTTACCGTTCATACAGATGACTTGTCTCAGGGGGGAACCATGACAAACATCATTCTGTGTGATGTGACTGCCAGCGTCAGCGAACTTAAAAACGATCCGGTGGCCACCGCCAGTGCCGGCGGCGGCTACCCGGTCGCGATTATTGACCGCAACCGCCCTGTTTTTTATTGTGTGCCCGCGGCTCTGTATGAACAAATGCTCGATGCGCTGGACGAAAAAGACCTGGTGCAATTGATCACAGAACGTCAAAACCAGCCGCTGCGTGAAGTGGATCTCAATCAGTATCTGTGATGTGCTCCGGTGCGAGGAGCAAGGAATGTATTAAATCAATGTTAAGGAACAATATGGGTAGCAAAATCGCAGGTGTGGTTTTCTTATTCTTCACTGTCTGGGGAATGGCTTCAGTGATTGAATTGCAGTACTGGCGTAACGCTGATACCTATCCTGTCTGGCTGACAAAACATCTCCGGATCTCTCCCGAAAATAACGAAAAGAGCCTGATAAGGATAGGAATGGAAACCTTTGACAAGGTATGTGGTGATAACAGGGGCCTACTTGCCGTCACCCAAAAACAAAACGGTATGTTTATGCGCTGTGATGATTCCCCCGGATTTTTTTCATGGTTCAGCGGCGTTTACAAAGTCAGTTAATCAGATAACGTGTTGGACTTTCAATATGTTACCCACACGGTTATCCCCCGTTACTGTGGATAATCAATATATTGTGTCTCAGACAGCTGCTTTTTCTACCATATGTTGTGTCCCTGATATCCCCTCGGACGGCGTGACAAACGACATCACACTGGAGACGCTGATGACGGGACCATGTTCATCCAGGGTCGTAAGAACGGCCGGGACTGGTTACCGGCCGGACGAAGGACCGGCCAACGCGCAGCGGCGGCAGCTGGTTTTAAAAATGCTGGCGGAAATTTAAAATTAAGCCGCACACCCCGCGAAATTTTGCAAATTTCACTCAACATGCTTCGTTCAGATCCCAACAGAGCTTTCACCATCACCTGTAATAGCCGCCCTGCTGCGTGATTACTCCGCTCAACAGGTTGCTGGCGACAAGCCAATACCTGTTCGTGACAGGCATTGCTTAACCGTTGTCCCAAACTAATAATGTGCCGACGATGCAGGTGGGACCGTGGTCCCAGGCAGATTACCTGACCGACGACGCAGGTGGGACCGTGGTCCCAGGCAGATTACCTGACCGACGACGCAGGTGGGACCGTGGTCCCAGGCCGATAAGCTGACCGGCGATGCAGGTGGGACCGTGGTCCCAGGCCGATAAGCTGACCGGCGATGCAGGTGGGACCGTGGTCCCAGGCAGATAAGCTGACCGATGACGCAGGTGGGACCGTGGTCCCAGGCAGATTACCTGACCGATGACGCAGGTGGGACCGTGGTCCCAGACAGATAACCTGACCGATGACGCAGGTGGGACCGTGGTCCCAGTCAGATAACCTGACCGGCGACGCAGGTGAGACCGTGGTCCCAGGCAGATAACCTGACAGACGATGCAGGTGGGACCGTGGTCCCAGACAGATAAGCTGACCGATGACGCAGGTGGGACCGTGGTCCCAGACAGATAAGCTGACCGATGACGCAGGTGGGACCGTGGTCCCAGGCAGATAACCTGACCGACGACGCAGGTGGGACCGTGGTCCCAGTCAGATAACCTGACCGATGACGCAGGTGGGACCGTGGTCCCAGACAGATTACCTGACCGGCGATGCAGGTGGGACCGTGGTCCCAGGCAGATAAGCTGACAGATGACGCAGGTGGGACCGTGGTCCCAGGCAGATAAGCTGACCGATGATGCAGGTGGGACCGTGGTCCCAGGGAGATAACCTGACCGGCGATGCAGGTGGGACCGTGGTCCCAGAGAGAATATTCAGGCCAGTTATGTTTTCTGGCCTGTGAGAAAGGAAATGAAGTAAAGGGAGATCACCGTAGAATAATGCGTGTCCGCATCAGACTCCTGGTTTCTCAAGCTCCTTAAGAATGGCTTCTATTTTCTCTATACACTCCGCAGGAATGCGGGACTTATCCAGGTTAAGCACCATTTTATCGCCCTTATACAATGCTGTTGCCCCTGGAGCAAACTGATGACGTGAGCTCAGATTAACTCTTGATGCGGGAGATTGTTTCAGTACGGATGTTAAAAGACTAATGACCTCTTCAGCTTCAAAGATTAGTCCCGCTTTCTTCTGATCGTGGAGAGTCTCAGCCTGCTGCTTCAGTAATTCTTCTTTATCTGCAAAAGCCTTCTGAAGGGCTTCACCTGACCGGGCAGACAGTTCTCCAGGATGTGCAAACAGGGCAACAACGGATTTAGGCAGTTTGGCCGTATTAATACAGCGGGTAATGATCTTACGAGAAATGTTTTCCGCATCGGCAAGCGCAGAAATATTTCCTGCAAACTCATTCTGCAGCCGGCTTGTATAACGCAGGCCACGTTCATAAGCACTCGTCGGCCGATAATCGTTACCCAGTCGGGACAATGCAGCCATCTGCTCATCGTCCAGTTCACCAACCAGAACGCGATAATCACTTTCCGTCAGGATTGCGGCTTTACGGCGACGGCTGCCGTCTGCAATTTCTATGACATCAGAAACCCGGCGGCCGAAAGCTGGAGTCTGCTGACCGGTCAGTAAAAATGAAGGAATGAGATCATCCAGAGCATCTTCGGTAAGTAGTTCCTGATCGCGCTCATTGCCTGACCATACGCGTGAAGCGCTCTCAACAGAGTCTCCCCGGAGCACCTCAAGGGTAAATTTTACTTCCCGTCCACTTACCGGAAGAGAGATTGCATTACCGCGGGCCATAGCACCCACGCGCGCAATTAATGAATCCACCATCGGCGCGGCCGGCGCCGGTGATGAAGTATCTTCAGTCGATTGAGTATGTGTGGTATGTCTTGGAATGACAGGAGCACGCTTCATTATCTAATCTCCCAGCGTGGTTTAATCAGACGATCAAAAATCTCATTGCAAACAGGCTCCCAGATAGAGAGGGCATTACGCCAGGCACCGGTTGAAGAACGTTGATCAATAGCCTGTTCAAAAACGGTTCTCATACGGATCTGACCTTTGCCGACTTCATCCGTTTCGCGCACAACATTTTTAAGGACCATGCTTCCCCAGGCATCCCGAATTTGTTCTTCCATCCACGGGGACTGCGAGCCATTATTATTACTGTATTTGGTAAGCAGAATACGGACATCTGGCTCGAAGCCTTTAAGATCCACGTTCTTAAGCAGGTCACGAAGCATATCGAAAAACTGCAGTGCGGAGGTGTAGTCGAACAGCTCTGCCGGAGTAGGGACAATCAGAACATCAGCAGCGCATACAACATTTATCGTACCGATACCAAGGTTGGGTGCGCTGTCGATAACTATCACGTCATAATCATGAGCGACAGTTTCAATGGCCAGACGGAGCATCAGGTGCGGGTCAGCAGGTAATTTGCCTTCGTCAAATTTCCCCATCAGCTCGGTTTCAATGCGGTGCAGTGCCAGACAGGACGGGATGATATCAAGGCCAGGCCAGCAGGTGGGCTTTATAGCGTAGCTGGCGTCATCCTTTTCCCCAAGATAAAAGGGCAGGAGAGTGTCCTCAGCATGAATATGAAGATCGGGCACCCATCCGTGATACATAGAAGCAGTTCCCTGTGGGTCATTGCCTTCAACAAGCAGAACACGGAGTCCTTTCAGTGCAAGATCCTGAGCCAGGTGAACGGATACTGAGGTTTTGTAAACACCACCTTTGTGAGCTGCAACGCCAATCACCGGCGGAAACGCATCTTCAGCACGGCGCAGTCGTGTACCAAATACATCCCGCATGTGATTGATTTGTTCGATGGTATAACCAACGCGTTGCTCAACTCTCCCACGGGTTTCCATATCAGGGTGCGGCAGCCGGCCAGCTTTCTCGGCATCCCTGATAGCCTGAGATGACACGCCAACTAAATCTGCCGCTTCACCAATCCTCCAGCGCCGGGTTATTTTCCGGGCTTCCGGACTGTCATCATTAAACTGTGCAATGGCGATTGCTTTCGTCATTTCATGACCAGCACTTATGCACTGGTTGAGTGTATCCATGAGTCCCATACTGAACATCCTTTAATCATCACTTTGCATTATTTTATTAAATCTTGGTATTTATTGCAAAGCAACAATAAAATCGCAAAGTGCACGAAAAAGTGCAAAGTGAACCACATTGGGTAATGAAAGAACGCAGGGGATTACAAAAGAGTACATACCGCAGTCAATATTAATCACTGCCGCTCGCCGCAGTAAGCGATCTCACACAGTGAGAAAGCGGCGAGGAAGCGGAAAATCACAGAATTCACAGATTGCACGTACGTCGGGTTGCTAAAGATGGCTCGGGATCAGCCAGTTATAATGAAATTGACTGCGGTATGTAATATATTGACTATGGTATGATGCTTACCGCATCTGTGTCGAGGAAGAGGAAAGACGACTCAGCATACCGCAGTCAATGTTTCATTGTTGTACCTGTAGATCTCAATCTTCCAGAGCGTATTCAGGAAAATAAGGCCAGGGTTCTGGATATCTGGCGTGGCGCTTCCGGGCTTGTATCTGGGTTATTCATGGTCTCGATCCAATAATTGATCCCAAGGAGATCATAATGAGATCCAAAAGAGATCCCCGGATCGCTCCAGCATGCGCTGTAACTGGCTTTAACGTCTGTCTGGATCGACTGTGGAATGTAAAATGTTGACTGTTATATGCATAATCTAATACTGTGATATGCAACGGTATTTACTGAGGTATGTATATCCGTTGACTGCGATACGTATTACTACATCCTTTTGTGGATAACCGTTGAGGATCAAGATGACGAGCGAAAATAACAGCTTACTTCTGAACCTTCAGGAGGTTGATAAGACAACCGGTGAAGTTGTTAAGCTGGATGTCAACAGCACCAGTACCGTGCAGCCAGTAGCGCTCATGAGACTCGGTCTCTTCGTCCCAACTCTGAAATCAACAGGGAAGAGCAAGGCGAACCGGAAAAACGTTACAGACGCGACTGAGGAGCTTGTACAGCTGTCCATTGCCAAAAGCGAAGGATACACTGACGTTAAGATCACCGGTTCGCGTCTTGATATGGACACGGATTTTAAAGTCTGGCTGGGGATAATTCGCTCCATGTCGGAGTATGGGGTAAAAAGTGACACCCTGGAACTGTCGTTCGTCGAATTCGTTAAGATGTGCGGATTTGACTCCCGTCGTTCAAACAAAAAAATGCGCGATCGCATCAGTAATTCCCTGTTTAAACTCGCCTCGGTTACGCTGAAGTTCCAGAGCGAGACCAAAGGATGGACCACACATCTGGTGCAGTCAGCCTATTATGACATCAACGAGGATATCGTTGAGATCAAGGCTGAACCTAAGCTGTTTGAGCTTTACCACATGGACAGAAGGGTACTGCTGCGGCTGAAAGCCATTGACGCCCTGCAGCGCAAGGAATCAGCCCAGGCGCTTTATACCTACATCGAAAGTCTTCCCCAGAATCCTGCACCTATTTCCATGAAACGGATGCGTGACCGGCTGAATCTCACCTCAAATGTCTATACGCAGAACCACACGGTACGTAAGGCGATGGAGCAGCTGCGGGATATTGGTTATCTGGATTACACTGAGTTTAAACGTGGCCGAGCCACCTATTTCAGCGTGCATTATCGCAACCCCAAACTCATCAGTGGTCCTGTGAAGGTTCCGCGCAAAGAGGAAGAAGAGAAGGCGCCAGAGCAAAATTATGACGAAGTCATTAAGGCGCTGAAGGCTGCTGGCATCGATCCCCTTAAACTGGCCGAAGCTCTCTCAGCGATGAAGCCAGAAAATTGACTGCGATATGCATAACATGACTGCCGGATGCCGCTAAGGACATTCCATTGACTGTGATATGCATCACGCATACCGCAGTCAATATGTGTTCTCCATCATGTCTGCCATGATCGAACAATATTGACTGTCATATGTGATTTCAGGCCGTGATACGCAGATATTGACTACGGTATGCGGGTTTAACGGCGATATTCCCAGGTCTGTGCACTGCTCCACACGTGTTAACATGCCACAGTCAATTTTTCAGTAAAGCTCTATACCCCTTACGAAAATCTCAATCGGATGCTGAGACGGTCATGTTACCTGACGGTATCCGTTCCCCTGTGTATTGCAGGTTTAGCCCGGCAGGATGAGACTGCAGCTGTCTGTATAACCCGGCGCCAGCTTCACACTGCTAAATGCGAACAGGAGACCGATGGCAGAAGGGAGTGAGCCACAGGGGTGAATGACTTTCGCAATTAACGGGATGATTCACTGAGCTTTCAGGAAACAATACACTGTGGGATGTACGGCCTGTGTCCTGTCTTGTCTGCGGTATGTCGATGCCTGCAGGCTTGCAGGTCACCGTGCAAGACCACGGCTGTTCAGTCATCCGAATGATGTCCTGGTGTGCTGGAGCAGGGAGGGGCACTGAATGCGCTCTGCTCCTGTATTTCGTATTAGCTGAATACAGGACGTCATGCCAGGGCCGTCAATCTCAGCCGGCCGGGGGCAGGGAGCGAAGGATCTCCGCGGCATCTCGCCCATCACCGGTAAAGGGAACGGCCAGGGTGGCAGCCATGTCCAGCGCAAATACCCGGGTATAGACTTCCATCGAGCGCGGATCCTTATGCCCGGCCAGTGCCTGGATGACCTTCCTGGGCTGCCGGTGATAAAGCATGTGCATAATATAGCTGTGACGGAAAGTATGCGGCGTCACGGGGATCGAAAAATGCACGCCGTCAGCTTCAGCCCGCTTCACCGCCTGTTTCAGCCAGTTGCGCATTGTCTCATCCGTGACCGGCCATAACGGCTCACGCCGGCGGGGGCGGGTGGTGACCATCCAGCTTTCCATCTGACGCACAAAACTGGCATCCGTCAGCGGCACCAGTCGCACTTCATCTTTTGGTGGCCGCCCGCGCCGCGCGCGCACTTTCTCCGACAGCACCCTAACAAACGGGCGCAGACCATCCAGGTCGAACGATTCCGGGGTGAGCGTCCGGGCTTCACCGATACGGATCCCGGTATTCCACATGGTGGCGAACAACATGTGGTGACGCTGGTCAGGCATATACCAGAGGAGGGCGCTCACTTCCGGCGCCAGGAGGTAAGCCGGCGTGGCACCTGTTGAGGTGGCCATCCGCCGGAGTGCCACCGCGGTCGCAAAATCAACGCCCGGGGCGATCGGCAGCAGGGAGACGCGTTCTGGTGAATTCTGCAGGGAAATGATGCTGTTCATGAGTTATTTTTCACGTAGCGCACGCACTGTTTATGGATACAGGTATTTTGCACCTGACGGGCCGATCCTGCCATGACAATAAATCGCAGCGCGCGGATCCTTTTGTTGTCTTATCCCGCATTATTGCGGGAAAAACCAAATGCGTAAAGGATCCTTTTTCTGCTCAGATCCTCCATGAAGCCAGTCATGACGCGGGCTGAGGGCTGTTTTACGGTTTTTGGGAGAATTGGAGTAATGCCAGGATGTACATGTTAGGCAGGAAAAAGAAGAGAAGAGAGCGCTACGCGATTTCCGGCCTGGTACACCCCTGTAACCTTGCGGGATTTCGCGTAACGCTTTCATAAGTTTACAACAGAAGAGAAAAGATATTTGCTGAAAAATGAAGTCCGTAAGTTAAATAAAAAAAATCATGATCCGTCCGGCACTATGTACTTAGCTGTCGTTTAGGTCTTAGGTGTTTTTGCTAAATTACGATGGTATCCCTTGTCAGAGTAATCTGGCTTGTCCTGCACATCTTCAGGTGACAATTCAGTGCAATTTCAGGGGTTAATCCTTTTGTCGTCTGCAGAATCTATCTATAAACGGGCTGTTTGTTGGTTCGCCAGAAGGAAAAAATTTAGCGTCGCGCAGATTCAGGCTGTGTTGAACTTTTCTGTTCTGTATCAACAGTTCCTGTCTTAAGCTGATACAATATACCCTCAGTAGAAAATATTGGATAAGGAAACTATGCACCTTCCTGGACAATTTTCTTGAGCCTTTCATGCCGTTTCGTCTTGTTCAGATTCAGAACTGCCATACGTTTCTTCAGCCACTGGTTTTCATAAGAAACCATGAAGATCAAGCATTAATGTCTTTACATTTATTTGAACAGATGCGCTTTAATTGTGCCACAAAAAATAAGTCATTGTAAGTTATGGCGATTTTTAATATACAAATCATTATGCATTCTGAATACATGGAAGTGCATAATGAGCGCTTCAGGTCACAGATGATTAGATGTAACAGTTCACTATTCATCATGATGTATTGGAAACTTGTTAAGTTTTATATGATTATGAGATATTGGGATTATTGAGTTCCAGGACAATTCTGATAAGATAGCGATAACCAACACTACCCTGCAATAACCACTCAAGATGAAAATTATGACAAACCATAAAGAAGAGAACAGGTTATTATCATTATATTCTATGGGGATCCTTGATACAAAATCTGAAGAACGATTTGACAGATTGACGAGGATTGCCACCAAACTCTTTGATGTACCAATAGCACTTGTTTCATTAATTGATAGAGACAGGCAATGGTTTAAGTCATGTTATGGGCTGAAGATAAAAGAGACAGATAGAAGTGATTCATTTTGTACAATAGCAGTAGATCTTAGTGAACCATTAATAGTGCCCGATGCAAGCCTTGATCCAAGATTCAAAGAAAATAAATTAGTTAAAAATGATCCTTATATCCGGTTTTATGCAGGGCATCCCGTAAGACTGCCAGATGGTGAGATAGCTGGAACAATATGTATTATTGATACAGAACCAAGAGTATTAACCAGAGATGACTTCTTATTGCTTAAAGATTTAGCAGAAATCGTAGAGGATGAGTTTAGAATAATAAACGAAGCAACTACTGATCCTTTGACAGGTATATGTAACCGGCGTTCTTTCGCTCTAATGACGGATGAATCGTTAAGAAAAGCCAAAAAAAGAAAAAAACATTCTGTGTTCTGATCATAGATCTCGATAATTTTAAACCAATCAATGATAACTTCGGTCATTCAGAAGGTAATGAAGTACTTTGCAATTTTGCAGATATGCTGGAAGATCTTAGTAGTTCAAAAAGCGTTGTTGCAAGATTAGGAGGTGATGAATTTGGTGTTCTATTACCCGAGTCAACCTATAAAGAAGCAGAAGAATTCCTTCATAAATTGAGGGCCGGGATTACCAGCTACAGTCTTAATTCTCAAAAAAAATACAACATAGATTTTTCTGCAGGGATTATTGAATATGATGAGAAAATTCATACTGAACGCTCTGCTATCATGAAGGATGCAGACGAAAGAATGTATGAAATTAAAAAGGGAAAACGATAGTATATGAAAAAATAGGGCATACAGCCCTATTTTTTTTGGCCCCTCAAAAAATCAATCAGTTGATCACCTGACAAAGGCTTCGAATAATAATAACCTTGAAATTCATCGCAATTCATATTTTTAAGCAATTCAAACTGTTCATTATTTTCCACACCTTCTGCAACTATACCTAAACTGAAAGCTTTTCCAAGAGACACTATGCTTCTTACAATAGATAAGTCCCGTGCATCGTAAGCAATACCACTAATGAAAGTTCTGTCTAACTTAATCGCATCAAATGGAAATTCTCTAAGATAGTTGAGAGAGGAATATCCAGTCCCAAAATCATCAATGTGAATTTTATATCCTTTTTCTTTAAGTTTAGTCAGGTTATTTAAAGCTAAAGTTGGATTAGTTATCATTACGCTTTCAGTAATTTCAAAAATTATTCTGCAAGGATTGACTTCATATAGTTCAGCCATTTTGTCTATATGATTAAGAAGAAAACTATTTTCAAAATCCTTACCAGATAAATTAATCGCGAAAGAAATGTTATTCACCTGTTGTGAGAAACTGAAGACCGTTGTGATAACTATTGCAGTTATAGAATGTATTAAATCTACTTTCTCAGCCAAAGGAATAAAATTGTCTGGTGGTATGAAACCATAACTTGGATGATACCATCGTATTAATGCTTCTGCGCCGGATACATCAGAATTAATAAAACTATATTTAGGTTGATAAAAAACAATAAATTGGTTTTCGCGAATTGCTTCAGTTAGCAGACCAAGCATAATAATTCTCTCTTCGTGTTCTTTATATAAGATTTCGCTACCAAATATTACATTTTCTTTATCTATTCTGTAAGTTTGAGAGAAGGCAACTTGAACATGGCTTATTATATTTGACCCTGAAATATTACAGTTGTTAACTATGACGCAACCTGCGCATATGATCGGTTTAACTAATGAATCATTACTTGTGATTGATTTTTGTAATTCCTGGAAAAAAAATCCAATTCTGTTTTGAATAATATCTTTTGTGTGATATTCAACACGCTTCAATTGCAACGAGAAAAATATAGTATCGTTGTCTTTTTTAATAACAAAATCATTTTCTGAGCATACTGCAGACAATTCCTTACAGAGGTTTTCAATAATTGAAGTAATGACATCCCTTCCGTAAACCTCACTGATCAATGTGATGTTTCGTACAGAAATCTGTGATATAATTAGTACAGTTTCTCTAAAGTTTATTTTTGATAAAGACTGCTCTATATTTTTGCAAATGCTTTCTTTATCTCTTACTTCATTATCTTCACTAGAAATGATGACAGATTTATTTTTAATATGATCGTCTGTAACGATTAATAATAAACAAATAAAATCATTTCGTCGAACGTACGTTTTACATGCTATCATCTCAACTTTAAAATTAATAGATTTATCGAGTGAGAAAAAACAATCACTGCTGTTTCTTATTAAACCATATTTCAGTTCTGAAAGCCAATTATCTATACTGATAATTGGGCTGTATAATATATCCGTTATCTTTTTTCCTTCAACAAGGTTAGCACTTAAAAATATATTCGAATCACTATGAAATGAATTTATAAAAAATCTGTTATTTAACTTAATATATACGATACCTTTTGATGTTGAATTATTGTAGTTATGTTCTTTGAAGGAAAGTAAATTTTTATATGAACTATCAATTAACTCTTTTTTTATTCGTTGTTTTGCTAACCAGTAGCAACCTAAAAAATTAACCAGAATCTGTGTTAGTAACAAAGATGATTGTGTTGCCCGACTTAAACCTTCAGAAAAAAAGCACAATAAAAGTAATATTGATGATAATGATACAATCAAAAAACAAACAATGCAGTCATTTTTTTCTTCATTAGCTTTATGAATAATCGATAGAGGATCCATAACCAAACCTTATAGTAAAACTAACAATGCAAGAATAAATTCATTAGGGTAATATTCCATGTGTAAACTATTCATTTTATTACCATTTATAATGGTTACAAATCTACATCAGCAAGGTGATAACATACGATGAATGAAAAAGGCTTTTTGTTTATTATTCATGCCCCATGACACTGAATGGATTAGAATAAAATTAGTTATTCATACCCTGAATTACCCAGAAAGTATTACCAGATAGTAAAAAGTATTATGTTTTTATAGCAGAACAGTAACTATTACAGCAACGATTTTGAAAAAAATGATAAGTATGGCTTGTACGGGGCATGTTTACCCCATGTGAGAGAAACTTAGACTGGCTGGTTGTTTTTTAGCTAAATGATTTTAGATAGTGAAATAATTGTCACATTTCATTCCACAGGCAATAGGATTTTTCTTACTCCTGTTGTATATTACTCCCGCTGTGTATTTTGGAAAACAACAACATCTACAACATCATCATGTGAGGATAAAATGGAAACTCTGTTTTTCCTGGGGGTTGCTATCGTTCTTTTCGTTGTTTCAATTGTATCCCTGTGCTCATACATAAGAGACAGAAGTAGAATCAAAAGGGCATTCATGAGTAAAAGAAGATAACCCGCAAGACATGAATAAGGTGGTAAGGATTAATTCAGTCACTGCATCTTTAATAATAACAAAAACCAATAAAATCAAGGAGTGAATTAAGAAGCCAAAACTCTAATCAACCACTTCGGGTTTATAACGATCAGCATAATTTATTATATCGATGACATCTCTTGCAATAAACATAAATAAATTATTTGCAATTTTAATATTCTTTTTATAATTATTAGGCTTCTATCGATTATGTGTTTTTAATAGGCAACACTCGCCTATAGTTACGCTGGAGAAGGATATTATATAGTATGCCAGATATCGGTAAATCTGGACGTAGAATGTCTGCGTTACAGAAAAGAATACTCATTGTACTTGCCGCTTTGGATGAGCGTAAGCATATGCCAGTAGCCACTAAGGATATTGAACGAGTGCTAGCACAAGGAGGGGAAAAACCGGTATATGGTTCAAACTTAAGAGCTGCATGCAGAAAGCTCGAAGAAGCAGGATTTCTCAATACACTGAGAGCACGGAATTTGCAACTTGCTGTCGAACTAACTGAAACGGGTAAACTTATAGCACAGCCTTTACTTGAGAAGGAGAAGAATGATGAGCTGGATAAAAAAAGGATTAGAGAGTGTCATGTATTACCCCACACCATGGCTTCATGGAGCGAAGTTGCGCATAGTATCGAGATAGATGGAAAAACATATTCTGTATTTCGCTGTGCATACGTAATTCGTTTGAATAAAACAAACTGTCTACAATTATGGACTAATACCAAGAAAATAGTGAAACTTGAAGGAGACGCCTTACAAATTGGCGAATGGTATCAGAAATGTTACGATGCAGGAATACATTGTCACATTCAAATTAATGAAGGCGAATGCTTAAGCGAGAGGAGTGTGGAGTATCTCAATTTCAAACATGGTTTATTCACTAAATAGGTCATGTAATCGATTATGTATTTATGAGGACATTATTTGAATTACATGGATGTTTTATTCGAGGAAGACCTTCTGGGAACAGTGATAATTCATCAAAGGGATTGTTGGGCTGTCTATGGTAAAATACAATAACATTGACAACGAATTATTTCAAAAGATGTGTGAAGTAAAAGTATCAGTCATTACTAAGATTGCTTTTATTTATGAAGCAATAATTCACATTTTGAAAAAAACAGCAATTCCGCACATTCGATTCATAATCAAAAAAAATGATGACTATCTGCTTGATAAAGATATTGTGTTTTATGAGACCGTGCCAGGTGAATTATTCTTACCTAATGCCAAATTTATGAAATGTAAACCAGCCGGGATTTTGTTTATATTGCATGATTATACTGATGGCTTTTGTTTTGATGATGTAAAAAGATTTAAGAATAATACTTTTACTTTCTCAATGAAAAACAATACTGTTGAGCAACTGATAATTACTATCAAACATGGTTTGATAAATTACACACATTCGCAATCTTGTTCCATACGGGAAGAAAAAATTGAAAAACGTGTGCGCATTAATTTATCTAAAAAACAGTCAAAAATTACTATTCAACTGGCGAGTGGACTGGATCTTAAAACAATATCTTCACTAAACAAAGTTACTGTCAATACTATAAAATATCATATAAAAGAAATAAAGAAAAAGATGAAACTGGCTAGCACATATGAGTTGTATCAATTCGCGCATATGTTAAAATCCCTCACGGACTCGACCTAATCTCCTTTTTTTAATTTTTAACACAGGTATTTTTATGTTATTGTATGTTGTTTTATCTATCTCACTGGTTTTATTATATGGGATTATAATAAAATATAAAGTGAGGTCAAGGAAATCACAGGGCACTATAAAAAAGCCTATGGCAATCAGGAATAATCGAAATCTAAAATAGATTCAAAGAGAGTAGCTTTCGGTTATAAATGTAGTTATTCCGTCTTCAGTAAGTTAATGATAAATGCTTTACTCTACCTCATGTTATACAGGATGAGTTGTTCTCACTTTTATCTAATGTTGTGTATATTGTTTTTTCTTTATATCTAAAACTGAAGTCATTGATTCCAGACAGGGCGCGATGACGGTAGTTATCCCGCCTTGTCATCGTACAAGAATACTGAAACTCTACGACCAAGCCGACTGACCAAAATGATCAGAATTATTATTGTACAACAAATTTTATTTTCCTCTCGTCAGTTATTCCGGCGGGCGTTAAGTAAAAACGGATATGTTCTGACAAATAATTTATGATCTAATGTAGCTCTATATTATTTTCCCCGGAAATAAGTTGCAACAGATATATTCTGTCTTTCTCAATGAGAGCTGGAAATGTATCGCCAGTAGCTGCCAGCAGAGACCATACTTCCAGGATGGCATAGGCCTTGGTATATTCAAGTGCG
>NZ_JCAXWU010000036.1:0-18884 GCF_059759695.1 Klebsiella sp. M041 | reverse complement strand
CCACAGAATGATGTCACGCTGAAAATGCCGGCCTTTGAATGGGTTCATGTGCAGCTCCATCAGCAAAAGGGGATGATAAGTTTATCACCACCGACTATTTGCAACAGTGCCCGGCGATGCACGTCCGTCAGCGGCTCAGCCAAGGCGTCGTAGAGACGCCGGTTGGCGCGGGTAATCGCTTCGGCGCTCGCCCGCTCGACGGCGTTGAGGGCGGGCACAATGACCGACTGCCGCCGCAGGTGCTCGATCAAGGCTCTGGCCAGCACGATGCCCTTGTCGGTTTGCATGGCTAGCTCGGTCAGCAACTGGACAGCCTGCCGGTAGTGGCCAATCGTGAACGGCTGGAAGCCGAACACCGTTTGCAGCTCGACCAGGTGCTCGCGTCGGGTCTGCTCACGCTGCCCGTACTCGTCCCAGCTTTCGATGCCGACCTTGAGCTGGTTGGCGACCAGTCTCAGCAATGGCGGGAACGGTGGCTCATCAGCGCCAAGGATGACGCCGGGAAAGCGCAGGTAGCAGAGCTGCACCGCGAAGCCCAGCCGATTGGCCGGGCCGCGCCGCTGCCGGATGATGGAGAGGTCGCTTTCGCTGAACGTGTAGTGACGGATCAACTCATCCTTGGTGTCCGGCAACGCCAGCAGGCTTTCGCGCTCGGCGGCGGAGAGGATCGAACGGCGGGGCATGCGGTTTCCTTCTTCTTGAAAACGTAGGTTTGTGACAAGCCCGCCAAGGCAACCGGCGCGGCACGGGAATCAAGGCATTGCGATTCTCGAAAATAGTTCTTGAAATTCTATTCTTGATTGCATATCATCTCAACGAGTTTCGATAAGAAAGGATGCGCATGCGACCGTCTGTTGTGCTTGACATGAAGCGAAGCGCAGTGCGTGAAGCGGTAGGCCGCTTTCGCGCCGCGAACCCGCGCGTCTTCGGCTCGGTGCTGCATGGCACCGACCGGGATGGCAGCGACCTCGACCTGTTGGTCGATGCGCTGCCCGGTGCCACGTTGTTGGACTTGGGCGATTTGGAAGAAGAACTGAAATCGCTGCTCGGCGTTGACGTCGATCTGCTGACTCCCGGCGACCTGCCGCCGAAGTTCCGGGCCAAGGTGCTCGCGGAGGCGCAACCGATATGAGCGAGAACCGCCTGCCCGATTACCTCGACCACATTCAGCAGGCCGCAACCGATGCGCGCAGCTTCGTGGAAGGGATGGCCAAGGACGACTTCTTGGCCGACAAGCGCACCCAGCAGGCCGTCATCATGAGCCTGATCGTCATCGGCGAGGCGGCCACAAAGGTGATGGATGGCTACGTCGAGTTCACCCAGGCGCATGCCGACGTGCCGTGGCGCAGCATGCGCAATATGCGTAATCGCATGGCTCACGGCTATTTCGACATCAACCTCGATGTGGTGTGGGAGACGGTACAGGAATGGCTGCCGGCGTTGCTCCAGCAATTGCCCGCCGTGCGTCAGGATGCCGACGATGAAGACCGTAACGACAACTGTGAAAGAGGGATCTCCGATGACTGTTGAATCGAGAATATTTTCTGTAGCCGAGTATGTTCAGCCGTCCGAAGGCGAGCCTATTCGTTCCGTTGTGCTTGAAACCCGAGACTCAATTATCGTGGTTTGGCATGTCCATCCCGGGCAGGAAATTGCGGCTCACATTCATCCTCACGGCCAAGACACGTGGACTGTTTTGTCGGGAATGGCTGATTACTTTCAGGGCAATGGGATTGTTCGTGCCCTCAGGGAAGGTGAGATAGCCGTGGCAAGACCGGGCCAAGTGCACGGGGCGCGAAATACAGGTACCGAGCCATTTGTGTTAGTCTCGGTTGTGGCATCAGCCAATGCCGGTTTCGTATTGGCTGAGCGATAGAGCCCAATCTCTGGAGTTGGTCCAATGAGCGGTCGGGGAGATAGGTAACAGACATGCAGCGGACACGGCTGCTAAACCAGGTCGCAAACCTCCTTGCGTCGCAGCGTGCCGCAAGCGACGCGATCAATCGAATGGGGTCGGCATGAGACTGAACACCATCCAGTTCCCGACCGCGTAGCCGCCTGTCCTGCCGATCAGGTCTTGACCATCGACGCCTGGGATCAGTCCTGAATGTTCTTGGAGACCACTACGTTATGAGCCGCAGCCGCCGCAAAACACCCATCGTCGGGCACACGACCTGCGGCAGCGAGCGCGAGGACAAGAAGCTCTGGCATCAGCGCTGGCGCACCCGTGAGCGCACGGCGCTGACCAGCGCGTCGCCCGAAGCCCTGAGCGCCCATCTGCCCCTGCTGGAAAACCAGGCCAGCAGCGTCTGGTCGATGGGCAAGGATGGCCGCTCCTACTGGCCCGTCAAGCGCCAGGCCGCCACGGCGGATCGCATCGCCAATCACAAGGGACGCAACCCGCAAGAACGCGCCTCCCTGAAAAAGCGCCTGCTGCGCAAGTGGATGAGCAAATGAAGCTCTCCTTCCATCAGCACATTGCGCTGTTCTGGATGATCGGTGCTCCGGGCGTCTTCGCGCCCGTGATCGAGAACGCCAAGCGGCCCGATGCCGGCGCCGTCATGGCGTGGGGTGTCGCGATCGTGGCGGTGATGATCCTCTTCACCCCTTTGCTGCTGCGCTGTCCACCATTCCGGCGCTGGTATGGCCGGACGGATGCGCTGTCGGAGCGGCAGCGCCAGGCGCTTGCCGAGCGCGGCCTGCGCCGCTACTACCAGACCGCTTTCGATGACGGCTACGTGCCCCGCGTGATGCCCTACGTGTGGCGCATCATCTGGACGGTCGGCGGGTTGATGGCTGTGACCGCCGTACTGCCTACCAACACCGGACGGCCAGCCTTCGATGCCTTGGTGGTCTTCTCGACCTGGTATCCGATAGGCGTGATGCTGCTGGTTTTCGCGTCGAGGCCCCTTGGCCGGTTGATTCGCCAAAGAGCACAGGAGCGGCGGAAATGAGCACGTCAACCATCGAGGCGCTGGCCAGCGCCTGGGCAAGGATTGCCGAGGAAGCGGAATTCCCCGCTGACTACGAGGGGACTGCCACACCACAAGCGCATCGGGCTAGCGAAGCTATTCAGGAGCAGATTCGGGAGCGCATCGTCGCCACCAACGACATGCGGCTGTTCAGCCTGCTGCACCTGCTGGGTCAGGCGTCGCTGCGCATGGAGCAAGCGCTGTGGCCGGAGGATTACGAGCGGATGACGCGCGAGGTTGAGGAAGCCCTGCGGCAAGCCACCGACGCCAACGCCAGATCGTACACCCACGAAGAAGTGATGCAGGCGATGCAGGAACGCATCGACCGGGCGCGAGACAAGCCATGTTGATTGGCTATGCGCGCGTCTCGACGCAGGATCAGAACCTGGAGCTGCAACGCGAAGCCTTGAGCAAGGCCGGATGTAAAAAGGTCTTCGAGGACAAGGTGAGTGGCACGCGGGCAGACCGGCCTGGCTTGGCCAAGACGCTCGAAATGCTGCGCGAAGGCGATACTTTGGTCGTCTGGAAGCTCGACCGGCTGGGCCGGTCGGTCAAGCAACTGGTCGATCTGGTCGGCGATCTGCACAAGCACGGTGTCCAGTTCAGGAGCCTCACCGACTCCATCGACACCGGCACACCATCCGGGCGGTTCTTCTTCCACGTCATGGCGAGCCTTGCCGAAATGGAGCGCGAGCTGACCGTCGAGCGCACCCGCGCCGGGCTGGAAGTCGCCAAGCAGCTCGGCCGCAAAGGCGGCCGCAAGCCGAAGATGACCGACAGCAAGATCGAGTCGGCCAAGAAGCTGCTGGCCAGCGGGGTGCCGCCCAAGGACGTGGCCAAGAACCTCGGCGTGTCCATTCCGACGCTGTACCGCTGGGTGCCAGCCTCCACGCACGCTTAGCGTGCTTTATTTTCCGTTTTCTGAGACGACCCCATTAACAGGGACTCCTTTTTGCTTAAGCGGCTCAATGGTTCTTTCTATATAAACCGTATTCCAGAGTGTTATCGCCGCCGTATGTAGTGTCAGCGCCGGTGGCGTGGTAACGCTGATCCTCCCACCCCCAGATCCCTGATTTCATTCAGCCGGTGCATGAAGGATGCTCGCCCAAGGGCCTCACCCTTATTCAGCCCCGCCTGTATGCATCGGCCTAAGCCTTTATCGCAAAATCAGTCCAGCATAAACAGCGTCCGATCTCTGCAGAAAATCGCCCTCTGCGCTACGAGTTTGAACGCATTTACTCTGTTTATAGGTAACATTCGCTCCACGATATAATGATATCGGCAACGTATTCAGCATCCTGAGCATGAGTCAGAAGGTGATCCGCCTTACCCAACGAAATGAAACTCTTGGGATGCTTTGCTGCTTTGAATATTTTTTCGGCCTGCTCAATTAACACAGTATCATCTTCAGTCGCATGAAAAATAAGCAGAGGCTTGTTCATGGCGAACACCTTATGAGCGATTTTGTGTTCCTGAATATTGTCCAGCATCTGTTTCTTTAAGGTAAATACCCGCCCGGCCAGCTCAACGGGATAGGCTCCATGCTGGTTAATGTTTTCAACATCATCCTTAAAAAGACGTTTTACGTGTGTCAGTTCTCCGGGTGATCCTATGGTGACAACGGCCTTTGCCTCAGGAACTTCGCCGGCAATAGACAGAATGGCCGATCCCCCCAGGCTATGGCCGATGAGCAAAGAAGGCGCTTCGTACTGTCGGCGGAGATAATCTACCGCGCAAAGCAGGTCCGAAATATTGGATGAGAAGTTGGTGTTGGAAAAATCCCCTTCGCTGTTTCCCAGACCAGTAAAATCAAACCGGAGAACGGCGATAGCATTCTCTGTCAGTTTCCGCGCAATACGCGCCGCGCCTTTGAGGTCTTTGCCACACGTAAAACAATGAGCTAACAGCGCAAACGCTTTAGGATTTTCAGGAAGTTCAAGCAATCCGGCCAGTTCTTCACCAGCCGCATTTTTGAACGTAAATTTTAGTTTTTTCATAGGATATTCCAGGTCTTAAACTGATTTCATATGTTTGATCGCAGGGAAAAATAATCTTCTGCTCTGCATCTGGCATTACGCGTTTTCCTTCCTCTACTGGGGATGTGAAACAGAATTCATTCCGAATGCCTGTCCTCACCTTCCAGTTTGAAAGCTGATTATTGCTTCCTGTTCGGTGATCACTTACGCTATGCTACCAACTAGATGGTAGTTTACAAGAATTTTATGAGGTCTCACTGAATGGCCAATTGCGCGCTCATTCTTAAAATATCCCTGGCAATGCTGGCGTTTGCTGCAAACTCTATTCTGTGCCGTCTGGCCCTGCAGGGAGGCCACATTGATCCCCTTTCATTCAGCAGCCTCAGGCTGGCCAGTGGTGCACTCGTCCTGTCACCTTTCTTGTTTTATCACGCAAAAACTACATTATCGCTGTGGCGTCCGCTGAGCGAATTTTACCTCATGGTGTACGCAGTGCTCTTCTCTGTCGCCTATATCCATCTCGATACCGGGGCAGGTGCGCTGTTACTTTTTGGTGCCGTACAGTTTGCGATGGTGATCCACGGATTATTTAAAGGGGAATCACTCTCCGTTACCGGCTCCTCATCGTGTATAACTCCTTTCTCTCTGGCCGTTTTGTCCTGTCAGGATGTCGTCAGAACCCGGCATAACACCCTGTGCCGGGAACACAAAAGGCACGGATGAACAGGTCGTGAATATTCTTAGTGAAGCCTGCTGATGACATGTCTGGCGACAAAAAAATGCCGCCCTTAAGGGGCGGCTTATGCCAGCGTCACGGGGTTATCGTCTGACCGCCATGATGCCCGCATCGACATCCCAGATAGCGCCCGTCACCCATGAGGTTTTGTCAGACAACAGGAAGAGAATAGTGTTTGCCACATCTTCGGCAGTTCCGACGCGTCCCAGCGGGTGGAAATCGTTCAGCGACTTCATAGCATCTGCGATATCCGCTTTGTCCATGAAGCCTTCGTATATCGGCGTATGAACAATCCCGGGAGACACCGCGTTGACACGAATACCCGCGCTGGCCAGCTCAATCGCCAGATTACGCGTCAGGGCATGCAGACCCGCTTTTGCCATTGAATAGGCCGAGGCCGGCGAGTCACCCAGTGCAGCCTGAGCACCAATCGAACCGACGTTGACGATAGACCCTTCGAGCTTCGCGGCGAGCATGTTCTTCACGACATCCTGTGTAATAAAGAACGTGGCTCGGTTCAGCGAAAGATACATGTCATAATCGGCAAAGCTGTGCTCGGTAAATCCTTTGGGCATGAAGATACCGGCGGCATTCACCATCAGGCTGATATCGCGATGGTGAGCATTAATTTCCTGACGGATAGTTTCCATACCTTCTTCGGTCATCAGGTTCGCCGCGATGACCGCAACCGGTCCCAGAGGGCTCAGTTCTTTTTGCACCGCTTCGGCTTTGTCTTTTTTATTCCCGGTCAGCACGACACTGCCGCCCGCTTCCAGTACCATGCGTGCCACGGCCAGGCCCATGCCGCTGGTACCGCCGACGACGAGCAGTTTTTTACCTTTGAAAAAAGTGTTCATTTTCTGACTCCATTACTGGTGGGTAAGACGTTGCCGGCAGCGTGAAACTGCCGGCGGTTGACGGATTAAATACTGCAGCCATCCGTTCCGCAGGTCTGACCCGCAGTGGCTGAAAATTCGGTTTGCTGTTCATCCCAGACCTGACGCAGGGCATTCAAAAAGTTATCTGCTGCCTGAGCCCCGCTGATGGCATATTTTTCGTTCATCACAAAAACCGGAACGCCGCTGAGGCCAATAGACTGTGCGTGGGCTTCATCGTCGGAAACGGTGGCGCGAAAATCGTCATTTCCCAGGGCGGCTTCAGCGTCAGCTTTCGGCATACCGGCTTCTACGGCCATGGCAACGAGCTGCTGACGGTCAAAGAGAGAGCGACCTTCGGTGATACTGCCATGATAAAAACGTTCTTCCACCGCGTCCGCAATTCCGGCCTTACGCGCGGCAACCAGCAGGGTGTGTGCATCTTCTGTATCACCAAACATCATGCCGTCGAAGTTGTAGATCAGACCTTCAGATTTACCGGCGGTGCCCACCTGATTCATCATCAGCTCCGCTGAATGCTGACTGCCCAGCTTTTTAACGATGGCATCCTTAAAAGGCATCGCGGGAGTACCACCGGCCAGACGGTAGCTGTGATGGCGGATCACCACCTGGTCGCGAAATTCAAAGCGATTCAGACCCTGTTCAAATCTTTTTTTAGCAATCCAGCACCACGGGCAGACCAAATCTGACCAGATATCGATGGTAAGGGTGGGTTTCAGCGTTTGCATAATGATTCCTCAAAGACGTTGGGCGGTCGGATCTCACTTATCAGAGAACCGCGACCGTATGGGATTTATTGCGCCTGCCAGACCGGGTAATCGGTATAGCCTTTTTCCGGGGAACCACTGACGCCGTAGTAGGTGGCGCGGTCACTTTCTGCCAGTGGCCAGCCGTTTTGCATTCTTTCAACCAGATCCGGGTTAGCGATGTAGGGCACACCAAATGCCACCAGATCCAGCTCATCATCTTCCAGAGCCTGCTCTGCGATATCACGGGTAAAACCGCCGGCAGCGATGATGGTGCCTTTAAACGTGTTGCGAAAACGGCGGCGGAAGCCTTCCGGAAGTGGCGCTTTGGTGTACACCGGCTGATAGTAAAGGTGTACGTAGGCCAGTTCCCGCTGACCGAGCGCGTCGGTGATGGCTGACCAGGTTTGCTCTTCACCTTCATACGGCGCGAGGTCATAAATGCGGCCGAACGGTGACAGGCGCACGGCAACGTGGCTGTTACCCACGGCTTCCGCCACGGCGTCAATGGTCTCCAGCAGGAAACGCTGACGATTTTCCACCGAGCCGCCGTATTCGTCGGTGCGGGTGTTCAGTTCGCTACTGAGGAACTGGTCAAAGATGAATCCGTTTGCCGCCATGATTTCCACGCCGTCAAAGCCGGCTTCCATCGCCAGGCGTGCGGAGTGCACGAAGTCTGCAGTGATGCGTTTAACTTCATGCGTTTCCAGCGCGCGTGGCTGGCTTGGTACAACCGGGCCCGGTTCTCCGGATTCGGTCAGCGCAAAAACGGTGGTATTGACCGCCTGAACGGTGCCCGCTGAAACCGGCGCTATGTGGCCTGGCTGAAGAGAGACGTGAGACATACGGCCGACGTGCCAGAGCTGCGCGAAAATACGGCCACCTTTGGCGTGAACCGCTTGTGTCACCTTACGCCAGCCCTGGACGTGTTCGTCGTTGTAGATACCAGGGGTATAAAGGTAACCCCGGCCTTCTTCTGAAACCGGCATCCCTTCGGTGATGAGCAGGCCAGCAGAAGCACGCTGTGCATAGTACAAAGCCACGACCTCATCCGGCACGTCATTCATGGTGCGGGTGCGGGTCATCGGTGCCATGACTACACGGTTTTTTAACGCCAGGCCAGACAGATTGTAGGGGGTGAAAAGCTTACTCATCGTATACCTCACAAAAAACAAAAAGGAGTATCCCGGCAGGGATTTGCACAGCCCGGCAGTATCATCGACTGGACGTCGCGCACTGGAGTTGCATAAACATCTGATGGGTGGCAATATACCAACCATCTAGTAGGTAGGTCAATGGCTGTGTCGTATTTTTTTGTCATAACGCAGCCATTTCTGAATTGTCACTCATTTTGCGAGGTCATCACCATGCGTACATTAACAGCTTATAACGAAGATAATTTCCGCCAGATAGAGCAGTACAAAGGAATATCGGTGGTACGTTTCTCTGCACCCTGGTGTCCGCCCTGTCAGGCCAGCGAAGAAATGTTCAGTCAGTTTGCAGACCGGCTCGATAGAGATATTCAGGTGGGGAAAGTCAATGTAGATCAGGCGCCGGTGCTGACAACCAAATACGAGATCTGGGGGCTGCCGTCTGTGCTGATATTTCATGAAGGGCAATTAGTTAAACGCATACCGGGTGTGAAACCTGCATCGGTATATGCTCAGGCTATTGCGGACATAAAAAAAGGGCAGTAATGCCCTTTTAACGTGGAATTTATTAATGCTTAACCGCGTGCCTGACCGACGGCATCCAGAGTGCGGGCTGAATAAATGACCGCCGCGCCAGCGTTGAGGTTAATCGCCACGCCCAGCGCTTCAGCAATTTCAGCGTCGGTTGCACCGGCTTTCACAGCGGCGTCGGCGTGAAAAGCAATACAGCCGTCGCAGCGGGTTGTGACTGCGCACGCCAGGGCAATGAGTTCACGCACTTTTGCGCCCAAAAGGTCAGTTTTGTTACCTGCGTTGCCCAGGGCAACCACGCCTTTCATGGTCTCGGGGGTCAGTTTGCCCAACTCGCCTAAACGTTGCATTAACTCTGAGCGATAGTTGTTCCAGTCCAGCATAGTGTCATTCTCCTGAATGAGGGGTATTAAGAAGCAGTTTTATATACTTAAGGCTGTTGGCGAAGACTTCGGGTCTGGCCGTTGCATGCGCCACTACGCTTGAGCCTTCACAGACATTAATGATCATCAAAGCAATATCTGATGGTTCGGCATGGGATGAAAACTCACCTGACTCCATGCCCGCCCTGACGACTTTTGTGAGCCACTCGATTTGCATATCGAAATAAAGTGATGTCTGTACAGTAATTGCCTGAGGCAGATTGGCGGTCTCTGCTGACAACGCACAACACAGTGGCAGTAGCGAAGCTTTATGGCTTTGCGCGAAGATATCGATGTAAGCCGCAATTCTTCTCTCCGCGCTTTTCTCAGTCGCCTCTATCTGCTCAAATACGCGTTGTGTATCAGAGAACGCCTGTATTACCACCTGCTCACCCAGAATATCTTTGGTCGGGAAATGGTGATGAATACTGGCCTTGGTGATACCCACTATTTTTGATAAATCAGCATAGCTGAATGCTGAATACCCTTTTTCGCGCATCAGGTGTTCTGCTTCGCTGAGCAGCCGTTCCCGTGTCATGGTTGTCATAATTACTCCATATAATCTACTAGTTGATAGATTATATTGTTGCTATTTTTCCGTAGCAAGTTGTATCACTGACTCAGTATCGTGCAGAACTGAACGTCACTGCCATCCTGCATTCTGAATGGCAGCATTACATCTCTGACATCACGCCAGGCGTGTAATCATTTCAACCGGATTAGCCAGAGTATCGTGGATTGGCGAATTCTTTTGCATTTCGCTGACCAGCGCTTCTAACTCCTCGCGACTGGCGGTCTTGCTCGTAAGGTGAACATCGACGCGAATAGATTTCGCACCTTTACGCACGTTGCTGTCCAGCCCAAGGAAGCCGTTGAGGTTGATATCGAAATTAAGATCCAGCTCGATACCGTCCAGGTCGATCCCTTTTTCAGCAGCCATCATGGTAAGGGTGGCGGTATAACAGCCAGCCAGCGCCTGCATGATGTATTCAGTCGGGCTCATGCCGGTATCGGTGCCGAGTAAACCTGCGGGTTCATCACCGATATTAGAAAATTTCCCCACACGGCTGGTATCGATAACGCCGTTCTGGATTGTGGCGCCGGTCTCTGTGCGAACGGTTAATCCGCCGCTGGAACGGGCTTTCATCTGGAAAGTCAGGTTACCCAGGCCAGGCTGGCTGCGAACTGCTTCACGGGTATTGTGGATCGCAGCTGCGTCTGCAGAAGGTTTAACGGTAGTAGACATAATGGCTCCTGTAATTTCTTGATAAAAGGTATAGCTGGTGTAATCAGTATCAACCATCTAGTTGGTAGATTAATATCGCGAACCTCTTCTGTCTACTCTTTTATAAAAAATAGGGGGAAAAGAACCCAGCAGGCTGTTTTATTTCATAATAACCATTTGATTTTTTTTATAATCTTCCCAGCCGCTCACTCTTGCAGCAATCCAGCCTTTACCCGAAGGATAGTCTGGCGGGTGGTATTAAATTCCCGGGCAATAGCACTGATACTGATGCCAGCATTTAGGCGCTCTGTCACTGTTTGCTTTTGTTCCTCGCTCAGGATGGGGGGGCGACCGAAGCGTTTTCCAGCCGCTTTTGCCCTCGCAATACCTGAATACGTTCGCTCAAGCAGCAAATCCCGCTCAAACTCCGCTACAGCAGAAATTACCTGCATAGTCATTTTTCCGGCCGGACTGGTCAAGTCAACGCCTCCGAGTGCGAGACAATGAACGCGAATATCTAAAGCCGCCAGTTGCTCTACTGTTTTTCGGATATCCATCGCATTACGACCCAGACGGTCAAGTTTGGTGACAATCAGTACATCCCCATTTTCCATGCGATCTAGCAACCGGATAAATCCGGGGCGTTCGCTGGCAGCAACCGAGCCACTGATATGCTCCTCAATAAGTCGTTGGGATCTGATGGCAAAACCCGCCGCTTCAATTTCACGACGCTGGTTTTCTGTGGTCTGTTCCAGAGTTGAGACCCTGCAGTAGGCAAAAACACGTGACATGGGAAACTTTCCGTACGAAATGGATGTCCGAATTATAACGTGTGTCCGAAATTAATTTCACTAAGTTTCGGACATGTGCTGTAAGTGGTGTACGAAACCGACCGGTTTCGGACGTTTAAGTCACATGCACGTTAACTGTCGGTATTCATCGCCTCACTAGTACTACTCTGCTAGTTCATCATGTTCTTCGAGAGCATATTCAAAATCGGCAACAAGCAAGAAATTTTCTATCCTATAAGCCTGATTTAACTTAATTCGTTGGTATCTTTCGTTCAATAATCGCCATGCTGTTTTCCGTAGTACCATCGGTACGGATTCATCTTTTAAAGTACGCATGAGCACAGAACAGGTTGTCAGAAAAGCAGCGTCCTTACGTTTTCGGTAATACGCATCAGTCGAACAAACCGCAATGATCTCGATTGATTCAGGGTGATGACAGATAGCATTAACCGTAGTTTGTTCATGTATCTGTGCCTTGAGTTCAGCCTGAATTTTTGATTGATGATACATAGCCTTGAGATAGCTAAACATGATTTCCCCATCGAACAGTAAGTCGTGTCAATTCCTAGAGTTAACACATTTCTGATCATGACTCACACGTTACGTTCAGTCGGTAGCCATCTGTGCAAAAAATGCGCTTAGCGTAGGATAATTTCCTTTTTCCAAGCGGACCCCATGACCATCATCCGGTGAATGGTGACATCCCGTGAACTCTGTGCCATTCGTTCGGCTCCGGCATTCATTGCATCTGCAAGGATCGCTGCCATAAGCGCTGCTTCGTCTTCTGCCTGTTCTCCGGTGCGATAATGGGTGAAACAAATTCCCGGCAGCGACAATGTGGCTTCATATGCCACTGGACTGGGGTATTGCCTGTCGCCATGACACCATTGAAGGCTGGATTCTTAAATTTTCTAATCGAGGGCTGTGCAAAATTAGCTACGTCCGCTTCACGCTGTGAGTTCAATAATTGTGTTGCGTCCATCAGTTGAAATCACAGCTCAAAGTAGACGCTCATTCTCACTGGAATGCTTTGCTTTCACCTTGCCAGAGGACAAATCCTTTGTCCCGCAACTATGGTTTTTTATTAGGATTTTCGCCACTGAATAAATTATAATAAATTGATTTTATAAGATATTCGTCATGGGCTATATGACCAGTACGAGTTGCATGCTCTAATGTTTCAGATGCCAGTATATGTGCGGCTTCAGCAAACATCCCAGGCCAACCCTTACTCAGCATAGACAGTCCTTTAAGGACTCTTATCTGAATCTCCCTCATACTCGCACCATCACGTGCAACAGGTAAGAAAAAGTCTTCCAGTAGGTCTTTGATCTGAAGTGGCGCAACATGTACTGAAGGATATATCACTTCAGTTTCATCTATTTTATTCTGCGCGTAAGCGGAGAGTATTCGAACACCTCTGCCAATGACATCAATCGCAGTACCGGGATCGTTTACTGCGGGCGAAAGGGCCCTGCAGGCTATTTCGGCCATGACGCTGAGACAGAATCGGGGATCCTGAGCAAATGAACGCACATCCGAGACAATGATCGTTTCAAGTAAATCGGTACAGATTGATGACTCCTGACCAGAACTCAGGTACAAAACTGGCATCGATGGATGTATGAAACTGCCTGGCTGCGCCACAAGATATACATGACGAGGATCATTGCTCAGCAGACTGCCGAGCTTGACCATGTCAATATATTCAACATAGCCAATTTTCTCCGGATATACGGCAACAGTTCCTTTTGGTTGTTCATTGTTCTCAAGCCATGGATATCCGCCAAGACATGGACTTTTTGCTCTCGCAATAAATGTCTCGATCGCCGCCTGTTCTACTTTTGCTGTTGTCTCACCTACCCTGCCCAGAGAGGTCAAATGCTGTATCCAGCGAAGCAATGTGATGATTATTAAGGCAATGACAACCAGTGTTACAATGAATAAAATGACTCTACCCCTTTCTCCGTAGGCTCCCATATTGAGGGCAATAATCCCTACCAGGCTGAAGAGAAAAGAACCGATAAAAGTGGCCAGTACATTTTGTGTGGTTACGTCTTCTACAACTAAACGCGTGGCTCTGGGCGTCACATTAGTAGTGGCTGAACCGTAAGCGGTGACCATGATACTCAGTGAAAATGTGGTCACCGCCAGCATACTCGATGCCAGTATGTTCAGAATATTATCAACTGCTTCCGCACCAACCTTCACTGATACTGACTCTGGGATCATTGATCTAAAAAGAATAGATAAAAGGGCCGTTATTATTGCTACCATTGCAAATAACGTTGCCCTGAACCATAGCTTTTTAAGTGTCTGCCTGAGAATCCATTGCCAGCGTAAAATCATTCAGCATATCCTTGTATTAAGTTCGGGAAAATAAATGCCGCCCGGCAGGACGGCATTTTTGTATTAACGAACGAGGTGCAGGAAGTGCAGGTGTTTTTCGTACTGGTCCAGTATGTCATTAATCAGCTGTTCCTGATTCCAGCCCATCACATCATAGTTTTGACCGCCTTCTTTCAGATAGACCTCAGCGCGATAATATCGATGTTGCTCAACCTGCTGCTCGTCATTGTCCATTGCAGCCATGGCGAAAGCCGGTGAGTTATAGCCACGAAGTCTCACTTCATAAATAAAGTTCAGCTCATTGCCCAAATCGACTTCAAGCCGAATTCGTTCGTCATCAGTATCACTTATATGGCTTATCGTTCCCTGTTTATTCAGTTCTTCCTGAACCAGCGTCATGGCGGGCTGGATAACGTCGCCCATAAAGCGTTTCACAAGAGAGCGCTTTGGCAGATAAGCGATATTGCGCAAGCGTCTCTGCCATGGAATCGGGTTACGCGCTGCAGTCGGAGCAATAGTCGCCATGCTCAGGCTTTCACGCTTGGTCAAATCCCGACGCAGGGCTTTTAATAATCCGTATATGGATATCAGTAAAATCACTGAGAAAGGTAATGCGCTCGCTATTGTCACGGTTTGCAGCGCGCTCAGTCCCCCCGCAATCAGCAGTGCGATTGCCACAATCCCTATGAGCGAGGCCCAGAAAATTCGCTGCCATACAGGCGTGTTAGCGACGCCACCCGATGCCAGCGTATCAACAACCATTGCCCCGGAGTCAGCCGAGGTGACAAAGAAGACAATGACCATCGCCATTGCAATAAATGACAGCACGGAAGAAAACGGGAAATGCTCCAGGAAATTAAACAGGGCCAGCGCGACATCCTGCTGAACGGTATTGGCGAGATCAGCCGCCCCCTGGTGCATAATGAGATAGATTGCGCTGTTACCAAACACCGTCATCCACATGAGCGTGAAGCCGGCGGGAACAAACAGCACGCCGGTGACAAACTCGCGAATGGTTCGACCGCGCGAGACTCTTGCGATGAACATCCCCACAAACGGCGACCATGAAAGCCACCATCCCCAGTACAGTAATGTCCAGCCCCCCAGCCAGTTGCTCGACTTAGGTTCATACGCATAAAGGTTAAAAGTTTTACTCACCAGTTCAGAAAGATAACCGCCCGTATTTTCCACAAATGACTTCAGCAGAAGCACGGTTGGTCCCAGACACAGGACCAGCGCCAGCAGCAGCACTGCCAGGCCCAGGTTGAGCTCAGACAGTATACGTATTCCCTTGTCCAGGCCGGACACCACCGAAATCGTCGCTAAACCAGTGATGACAACGATTAGAATCACCTGCACCGTTTCATTAATAGGCACCCCGAAAAGATGATTCAAACCAGCATTCACCTGCAAAACACCGTACCCCAGCGATGTCGCAACGCCAAAGACGGTGCCAATAACGGCGAAAATATCAACCGCATGGCCTACAGGTCCGTATATGCGCTCGCCAATAATGGGATAAAGTGCGGAACGCAGCGTTAAAGGCAGACCGTGACGGTAACTGAAAAAGGCCAGGATCAGTGCCACAATGGCATAGATTGCCCATGCGTGCAGGCCCCAGTGGAAGAACGTCAGGCGCATTGCTTCCTTCGCTGCCGCAACGGTCTCTGGAGTGCCGACAGGAGGTGAAAGATAATGCATCACAGGTTCAGCAACGCCAAAGAACATCAGGCCGATCCCCATCCCTGCCGAGAAAAGCATCGCAAACCAGGAGTGATAGCTAAAATCAGGCTGCGCATGGTCCGGACCCAGTTTGATATCACCGTAGCGTGAGAGTCCCAGGAACGAGACACTCAGTAGAATCAGGGCCACTGCAAGGATGTAGAACCAGCTGGCATTCGTGAAGATTTGTTGCTGAAGTAGTTTAAAATTTTTGTCGGCGACATCCGGGAATACAGCGGCAAAGGCGACAAGAAGGAAAATTAACAAAGCAGATGTAAAGAATACCGCTTTGTTAATCTGGCTTTTAGACTTCTTTTGGATTGTATCATTTTCACTCATAATCATTTATTCCATTAATTAAAATCCGCACTGTATAGAGGGTACTACATCTCAAAGATTAGCAAACTTCAACTTACGATGCGGCGTCAATCGGAATGCAGAGTGCAAGAGTGGCCATACAGATATCCTGTTGATAGTCTGCCAGCCGTCTTCTGGAGCATTTGATTTGCATAAATTGCATCAGATCTGGGGATTCACTTTGATTAGAGCAATATTGAGAATGACTTACTAACGTCTGATGTTGCGTAAAGCGGGCTTTAAGGGGTCAGTTTGGAGATCGGAAATTTTTGTACGTTAAGCACATTATTTAACCAATTCGGATACGTAAGTGATTGATTTATCGTCAGTGGCTATCGCTTTTAGGTTGTCGCTCTTGCTGTATCGCATTTAGGTTATCCGATTAAGACAAAATCCCCTGAAAACGCTGTATAGCGCGGGAGTACACCCTATTGCTATAGGTAAGTCTGTTCAAAAAACAGGCTTACCGTACAATAATTCTCTATATCCAAACTGACCCCTAAAGGGCTGGCAACAGAACGTCTGCCGCTGCTCCGTCCGGCGGCGCCCAATCTGACCTGGTCGATGGATTTCGTCATGGACGCACTTTCCACCGGTCGCAGGATCAAGTGTCTTACCTGCGTCGATGATTTCACAAAGGAATGCCTGACGGTCACTGTTGCCTTTGGGATTTCAGGCGTTCAGGTCACGCGTATTCTGGACAGCATTGTACTGTTTCGAGGCTATCCGGCGACGATAAGAACTGACCAGGGGCCGGAGTTCACTTGCCGTGCACTGGATCAATGGGCCTTTGAGCATGGTGTTGAGTTGCGCTTAATCCAGCCGGGCAAGCCAACGCAGAACGGATTTATTGAGAGCTTTAACGGACGATTTCGCGATGAATGTTTGAATGAGCACTGGTTCAGCGATATCGTTCATGCCAGGAAAATTATTAATGACTGGCGGCAGGATTATAACGAATGCCGCCCGCACTCCACGCTGAATTATCAGACACCGTCTGAATTTGCAGCGGGCTGGAGAAAGGGTCATTCTGAGAATGAAGATTCCGACGTTACTAACTGAGTGTTGTATCTAATCGTGGGGGCAGGTCACAGAGATAGCGCTGATGTCCGGCAGTGCTTTTGCCGTTACGCACCACGCCTTCAGTAGCGGAGCAGGAAGGACATCTGATGGAAATGGAAGCCACGCAAGCACCTTAAAATCACCATCATACACTAAATCAGTAAGTTGGCAGCATTACCCGGGTCGCTAAGTGGCATAAACAAGATCTTGGACTTCTTAATCAAGACTTGGATGCGATGCGGCAATGGCTTAAATCTAATGATTACGTTAAAGACAACCTACCAACGGATAAGTTTTTAAAGGAAGAGAACTTGATTATTGCTGATTCGCAAGCGGCTAATCGATAGTCTTACTGAGTGATAAGGGTCATGTAGCAAAGCTGCAAAACATGACCGCTAACAGTATCTAAAAGATACTTAAAATGTACATATTAAGTATCTTTTAAGTGTTATTTATTAAACGCGCCATCTCTCGCCAGTTTTTCTCTGAATGCTTCAAGTATATATGGAGTCATGAGTAAGCTGGTTGTATTGTTATTTTTCAAATGTTCGTAGGCTTCCCACAGGTCTTGTGGGATTTGTAGGTTCTTAGGTTTGCGCCCAACTTTAGCTTTTGTCTTCGGTTCATCACCGACATTATGCGTGGAGGCTTTTGCTGGTATTTCCTCACCGGTAGCTTCCTGAAGTGGTGCGCCTTTAGCCACTTTTGCAAGACGATCCATTAAAGCTGTTTTTGCAGTCATATTGATACCTTTTTGATACTTTAAATGTACACAATAAGTACATTATAGAGGTTTATTGCATTTCGTCTAGGATCTTACGCATATCCAGATACAGGGAGCGCATAGCATTACCGGCGCGGCCATGTCGGGTAGTGATATGTTCAACAATACCCAACCCCTCGCCAAATTTTTCAGGGATAATATTGTCCCGTGGAATAGCAGTATCAACTCGAATAAGATTATCGAATCGCTCTAAGTGTGTATCAATAGCTTTAAAGTTTGTGCGTGTAGGATGTACTTTATTCAAAACTACATGAGCAACTTTTTTAATACCCATTTCAGCGGATATTTCATTTAGTACGGTGCTGAACTCCTGCAATCCTAAAATATCTGATGGGTCGTCATTTACTGGCGAAATAATAATATCTGCCAGCGCAACAGCTGTACGGGTTAACGCTGAGTCAAATCCCCCACAGTCAACGAGCACGGTTTTACCCTGTTCTCTGGCATCAATGAGATCACTGGCAAATTGCTGAATGGTACTACCGGAGGACATCATTATTTTGTCGGTTAATCGAATTACATTCCATTGCTTATCTTCCGGCCTGAACTGGTTAAATGTTGATACTGCCGGAGTATCGTCAGTGTCATAGAAAACGTCTGGCTCGACTTCCGGGGCGATGTTCATACTGAATACCGATTTACCCGTTCCACCTTTTTTAATCGCTACTGCAATGATTTTACCTGCATATGGTTTTTGTATCTTTTGCATATTCATTAAATCCCTTATCAGTACATAAATGATACTCAATATGTACATAATAAGCGGTGTACTTAAAATGCGCAACTAGAGTATGCAATAAATACTAAAAATGTACACTTTATGTATTTTTTTGTGTGTAGAAAGGTTCTCGGTAGCGAGATTAACTGTTACGTTGTCACAAGCTGTGACTCTCATCAAAATCTGCAAAAACGAGGCTTTCGGTGCTAAATCGCGTCCAAATGCAAAACCTGATTTTGATAACATCTACGCAACAAAAAAAAGAGCCATAAATGGCATCCTAAACTGGATCTTTTGGAGGGTTAGGAAGGTTTTCAGGACGAACCCTAATCACGTTGTCAAGGCTCAATTGAAATGTCCGTTATCCAGCTCAATTAAAATGACCACTTTGATCTCTCATTCTCTTTACTGATAGACTTTCCTCCGACTGAAACAACAGGATGATT
>NZ_JCAXWU010000035.1:0-23806 GCF_059759695.1 Klebsiella sp. M041 | reverse complement strand
TTGTTTTTTTTTTTTTTTTTGTGTGTTTTTATGGTGCGGGGCGGTGGCGGGGTTGGGGTGGGGGTTTTGGGGGCGGGGGGGCCCCCGGCGGGGGCCCCCCGACTGCAGCATCTCCGCCAGACGCGCCTTAAACTGGTTGCCGGGAAAGGCCTGCTGAAAACAGGCGTTGACCAGCAGGGTGACAAGGATCGCGGTGTTAATCGCCACCCACAGCCAGAGCAGCAGCCGCACCAGGATCTCGCTCTGGCTGGTCATCGACGGGAAGGTTTGGGCGTAAATCACCGCCAGCGCCACCACGAAAAAGGCCAGTCCCAGCTTGCCCAGCACCCGCATCAGATAGATGGCGCAGAAAAAGAGCGCCACGGAGGCCGCCAGGCGGATCAGCGGGTAGTCATAGGTCCACTTGATGATCAGCAGCACGCCGCCGAGCGCCACGCTGACGGTGACAAAAAAGACCACGCTGACTAACTTAATCATCAACACGTTAGGCTGGCTGACGTAGAACACGACGATCAGCGCGACGGCCAGGAAGGGGATCTGCAGGGTCATGAACAGGGTGATGAGCACCGCACAGCTCAGCGTCAGGCGCAGCGTGTAGCTGGCGCGTCCCGGCGCGTCGCGCAGTTCCTGGCGTAAAAAATGGGCGAGAGGAAACATTGCGTCGCCCGGCTACGGCTGCAGCACGGCGCTGGCCGAGGCGCCCATGCGGAACAGAGCCGGATCGGGATCGCTGACGGCGATTTTCACCGGGAAGCGCTGCGAGACGTGGACCCAGTTAATGCTTTTCTGGATCAGCGGCAGGCCTTCGATGACGCTCCCGCCTTCGGGCAGGACCCCGGAGCCGACCGAATCGACCACCCCATTAAAGGTCCGGTTGTGGTTGGTCATCACGGTGATCCGCGCCGCCACGCCGGGGCGCACGTTGTTCAGATCGGTCTCGCGGAAGTTCGCGATCACATACCAGCGGTCGTCATCCAGCAGGGTGAAGACCGGCTTCAGCGCCGAGGCGTACTGGCCGACGGTGGTTTTCAGCGCCACCACCACGCCGTTGAACGGCGCGCGCACTTCGGTAAATTCCAGATGCAGTTCGGCGAGGGCGATTTGCGCCAGGATCCCGGCGCGTTGCGCCACCATGGCATCCACGCCGGTCACGGCCGCCGAGGCCTGTCTGGCCTGCAGCAGCGTGGCTTCCAGCTCCGCCCGCGCCGCTTTCTCGGCGGTGCGCGCCTGATCGAGATCTTCCTGCGAGGCAAACCCCTGCGGCACCAGCGGTTCAAGGCGGATGCGCGTGGAGGTGGTCTGCTTGACCAGCGCTCTGGCGCGCTCGACGGCGGCCGCTACCGACTGGGCGTTATACTCCTGCGCTTTGATGGTGCGCTGGGTCAGCATAATCTGCGCGTCGAGGGTCGTCAGCCGGGCTTTCGCGTCATCGAGCATCGCCTGATAGGGACGGGGGTCGATGCGGAACAGCAGATCGCCTTTTTTCACCCGCTGGTTATCGCGGATGGGCATCTCCACGATGCGTCCGCTGACCTCGGGCACCACATCGATGGTATCAGCATAGACATAGGCGTCATTGGTCTCCGGCGACGTTTGCAACTGCCAGATAACCAGGATCAGCGCCAGGATGGCGGCGAGGACCAGCGCCAGCAGAGGCCATTTCTTGCGTAACAGGGGAGTGCGGGAAGTAGTCATAAGCGATCAGTGAACAAAAAACAGAAACCACAGCAGCGTGGCGAACAGGAACATCAGCGCGACATAGCTGAAGACCAGGGGAGAAAAGCGCGGCTGCCAGCCGTTACGGGTAATCAGGATATGGCAGGGGATGAGTAAAAACGCGCCGCCCAACAAGCAGAAAAACCAGCCGGGGAACACGGCGCCCAATACCGGGATCGCTGGTGAGAGTGAGCAGCCGGTGAGCGGCAAGACGAGCAGTAGCCGCGCCGGGCGGGCTATGGTGGCAATATGATTCAATGGAACATCCCTGAGTGCTCTTACCAGTGTGTCATGAGTGTAATCGCCTCGTTGCGGGAATGAAAGTCAACCGTTCGTTGACTGCGGGATCCGTGCGCGCCGGAAGAGCGGGAGGATGCGCCAAATCCCTCTCCTGACGCCCATTACCGACTTGCGCATAGTCAGCCGTCACGGGGAGGACTATGCTTAGCCTGAAAGTCATAAAACAAGACCGAGGCAATGTCATGGATAAGGAATTACTGGAAGCCGGCTACCGGGCCTATACCGGGGAGAAAATCGACGTCTACTTTAATACGGCGATCTGTCAGCATTCCGGGAACTGCGTGCGCGGCAGCGCGAAGCTGTTCAATCTCAAGCGTAAGCCGTGGATCATCCCGGATGAAGTGGATGTCGCGACGGTGGTGAAGGTGATCGATACCTGCCCGAGCGGCGCCCTGCAATATCGTCATAAATAAGCGAGGAGAAGATGGAAATACTGGAAGGGCACAACAAATTTTATGTTAACGACGCGCAGGGTAACCAGGTCGCGGAGATTGTTTTTGTTCCCACCGGCGAACACCTCAGCATTATCGAACATACCGATGTCGATCCCAGCCTGAAAGGCCAGGGCGTGGGGAAACAGCTGGTGGCGAAGGTGGTGGAAAAAATGCGCCAGGAGCAGCGGAAGATTATTCCACTCTGCCCGTTTGCCAAACATGAATTCGATAACACCCGCGAATACGACGATATTCGCGCCTGACGTACCGGCACCGGTGTAAACCGGTGCGCTTTTCACTCGCCAGCGCATCCGCGCCATTAGTCACTCATCGCTTCCTCCCATGCCTGTTCAAACGCCGACCGTGAGTTTGCTGATGAACGAGGCGGCTACCTGTGCGGAAAGCGAGGGGCCATATGCGGGTGATATTCCACCCGCTTTTTTACCCCCGCCAGCCGCTTCGCCGCGTTCAGCATCCGCTGGTTCAACCCCCGGGCGGCCAGCGAGCAGGAAGAGAGGATGTCATCGGTCATCATTGATAGACAAAGGTAATGCCGATGATCGACTGCACATTACCGGCGGTGACCTGGCCTGTGGTCCGGGCGTAGGTCGCCGTCAGGCCGAGATTGACCGGCGAGGTTCCGACGGTGCCCAGCGAGACCGTGCTGTTCGCCGGCACGGCGCTGCCGTTGCGGGTAAGCTGGACGCCTATCCCCTGCGCCGGCGAGGCGGAGGCGGTGTTCGTGAAGATCGCGTGGGCGCTGTCCGCGGTGGCGCCGGAGAGGTAATACCCCAGCTGCTGGCTCTGCGCGCAGTGCACGGTGAGCGGCACGGTCATGGAGCCCGGGTAGTCGGGGAGGGTGACGGTGACATCGCGGGCAGAGACATCGCAGCCGCCGGTGGGGACCACCACGTCGTTATTGGCGTAGATGTTCCAGATGAACTGGAAGGAGTCGCTATTGTAGTTGTTGGTCTGATGCAGGATCAGCACCGCGATCAACGATCCTGCGGCGATCGCCACCCCGCCGGCGGTGCTGACCGGCGTCAGATACAGGACGGCGGGCCAGGGCTTATCGGTTCGTGAATCGTAAATCACCCGCGCCGTTTCCGTGGTGGTCGGGAAGGGGTAAGAGGTGCCGTTATATTTCACGGTGCCAGAGAAACTCGACAGCACGCCGCCATAGGCGGATCCGCGCTGCAGGGTCACGTAGTCAGTGATCGTTTCCGGATAGTCGTTATGGCAAAAAATCTGCGTGGAGAGGTCGACCACCAGGTTTTGCCCGACGTTGACCGCCGGGGTCAGGTTAACGTAGACATTGGCTGATCCGCCGCCGATGGGGATCGTCGCGCCGGTGGCCGTTTTGCAGGCGAAGGACCAGGCGTTTATCGACCAGCCCAGCAGCAGCAGGGTGGTGAACAGAGGGATAATTTTTTTCATCATGATGCTCTCCTGGCTCAGGCGTAGGTATAGGTGACGTTAATCACCGCCTGAATGGTGCCTTGCGTGGCGCCGCCGTTGACCGACAGGGCCCTGACCTGCAGCGGGAAGCGGGCGGACTGGCTGGCCTCATCCACCTGTACCGACTGGCTGCTGCCGTTGTTCAGCGTGGCGCCGTCCTCGCTCTGCAGTTCGAGCTGAATATTGCCTGCCGTCCCCTGGTTTTTGTAATAGCCGGTGCTGTCCGCGGTCCCGCTGAAGGTGGCCTTCACCCGTGAGGTACCGACGGGGCAGTTGCTGAGATCCAGCGCCACGCTGTGCCAGGCCGATGCCGAGCCCGCGCCGATCAGGCTGAAGGTGTAAAGATCGCCCAGCTCGACGGTGGCATTGACGGTGGAGACCGTGCAGGGTCTGGCCACCACCTTCCCGTTGACGGTGAGGGTGACATCGGCCGCCCGCAGGTAAGGGCTCGCGGTTAACAGGCCGGCCAGCAGCCAGCCCACGTGGGTCCATTTCATTGCAGCCTCCGCTTACTGAAATTCCAGGGTGAATGTCGCTGTCGCATTGACATGCCCGGCGGTGACGGGCACCTGGGTGGCCATCAGACGGGCGTAAAAGTTCAGGATGTTGGTCTGGCCCGGCGTCAGCGTGGTCCAGGCGATGGCTGACGACGGGGCATTGACGGGCAGCCGGGACTGCTGCTGGTCGAGAATCTCCACCCCCATTCCCGCCGCCGCCGAGGCGCCGGCGTCGAGTTTTAACAGGCTGGTATTGACGCTGTCCGCCACGCCGGTGAAGCCGACCTTCACCGCGGTGACGGAAGTGCCGCAGGGCGACAGCACGATACGGAACGGCACCGGCGGGGTCGTCGCCCCGACGGCGTAAAACTGTTTCGCGGCGTTGTCCTGCAAATCGACGGTGAACTCCTTCGACTCTCCGGCCACCGCGCAGGCGTTGTCGCGCACATAGCCGCTGATGGCGATCGTGCTGTCGGCAGCGAAGGCCAGCGGCGCGGCCAGCGTGAGCAGGGCGCCCAGCAGATACTGCGGTGTTCTCATCTTCATCTCCTTAGCGACACGCGACGGACAGCTGGCTGAGCGTCTGCTGCCGGCTCTCCGGCGGCAGACGATAATCGGCCACGCACTGGGCGTCGGGGCCATCGCCCCATTTCACCCGCACCTTACCCGCCAGCGGCATCCCGCTGAGGTAGACCTGACCGTTATCCGCGACGATGCTGCCGCTCTGGTTGCTGTCGCTGGTGGCGAGGGCGCCAAACGGCACCGGTTTGCCGCGATGGGTCAGCGTCATCAGGATCTTCATCCCCACCTGGGCGTTAAAGCTGGCGCGGACGATCGCCCCATGGGTAGGCACCACGCTGACCACCGCATCGTCAAGGTCGACATTGTCCGCCAGGGTGTTGGTGTCCAGCGCGACCCGGTTTTCGCGATACTCGGTGGCATACGGCAGGACGGCATATCCGCGCCAGTCGGTGCGAACCCCGGTCTGGTTTTCCACCTTCACGCCGCCGGCGCCGGGGGCTTTCACCAGCACCACGGTATCGTTCAGCGGCTGGCTCAAGGTGATGCCGTTGGCGTGCGCCAGCACGCCGCCGCTGACTCCGTAGTAAAGCTGTTTAAAGCCATCGCTGCGGCTGTAGCCGACGTTGGCGTTGCCGTAGCCGCCGCGGTAGTTGAGCGCGGTATAGCCGGTACTCCCGCTGTCGCCGTTGCCGCCGCCGGCATAGCCGGTTTGCACGCTATAGCTGAGGTTGTTGTCTTCCAGCAGGGTGCCGTACAGGCCCGCCAGATTGGTCATGCGGCCATTGAGATCGTGCGACAGGCTGTAGCTGGCGCTGGCGTGCCGCCAGACCGAACGGCTATCGGAACGCAGCCAGTGGCTGAAGGGGATATTGACGTTAACCGCCAGCATCTGATCGCGTCCCTGCTGCCAGGCGTTTTTCGTCAGGCTGTAGCTTAGCGACCAGTTGATATCGTCTACGGCGGCGTTGAGGCCGGCCTGCAGTTGCTCATCGGCATCGTCGGTGCCCCAGTAAGTCTGGTGGCTGCCGCTCAGATAGAGGGTGGCGGTACGCCCCAGCTGTTGGGTCACGCTCAGCTGCACCTTGCCGCGTTTGCTGTAAGCCAGATTGTAGTAGTCGGTAAATTTGGGTTTCACCTGGATAACCCCGTCCTGAGTTTCCACGCTGTAGCCGCTCATCCGGCGGTAGGTGGTATCGGCAAAGTTATAGTAGCCGCGGGTGGAGTAGCGGTAGCCCACCAGCTGCAGGTTGGTGCCGGTCTCATCCAGTGACTTGTTATAGAGAAAACGCACCGACTGTCCCTGATGCTCGCTGTCGTCAGGCAGGGTGGCGTTGGCCTGGGTGATATCCAGCGACAAGGCGCCGAAATAGCCCATGTTTTTCCCCACCCCGAGGTTAAAGGCGCGATAGCGGTCCGCCAGCTGGGCGCCGCCGTACAGGGTCCAGCCGGCCGGCAGGCCATGCATGGCCGTGCTCTGGAAAAAATCGGGCGTTTCCTGCTGGCTGTTGCCGCTGCGGTACTCCCCGGCGGAGAGGGTGAAGCGGGTATGGCCTTCGCGCTGCAGCACCGGCACCGTTGACCAGGGCACGCTGAAGACCTGGCGGGTGCCATCCGCTTCTTTAATGGTGACCTGCAGATCGCCGCCGTTGCCCGCGGCGTAGAGATCGTCGATGGTAAACGGCCCCGGCGGCACCGTGCTCTGGTAGATTTCGTAGCCGTTTTGTTTGACTGACACCTGCGCGGTGCCGCGGGCGATCCCGTGGATCACCGGCGCGAAGCCTTTCTGGCTGTCCGGCAGCATATTGTCATCGGAGGCCAGCTGCGCGCCGCGGAAGTTGATCCCGTCGAAGACATCGCCGTTGGTGTAGCTATCCCCGAGGGTAAGCCGCGACCGCAGGGGAATGATGTCCCGCTCAAGCCAGCTGTTGACGTGCTGCCAGCGGTTCTCATTGGATGAGGCGCTGCCGCCGCTGCTGTAACTCCAGGTGCTGTTATCGCGCAGGCGCCAGGCGCCGAGGTTCAGCCCGCTCTGCAGATTCAGATAGGCGTAACGGCTGTTCCCCCCGGTGGCGTTATGAACGTTATTGCCGGTGAAGTTATAGTTAATCAGCCCGGCGGTGATGCCGTTATCCCATAGCTCCGGCGGAATATAGCCGCGGGCGTGGCTGCCCATAAACGCCTGGGGTACGGTGAGATACAGGCGCTGCTGGCCGACATCGAAGCGGGTGGTGGCTTCGCTGATGAGCGTCGTTAGCGGCACGCAGGCCTTACTGTCCAGGGCCGCCATGCCCGTCACCCGTCCGGTATCCACCCCCATGCTCGCCAGCTGGCCGCGGGTCAGGCAGGGCGACAGGCCATGGCCCTGCGCATCGGCCTGGAAAGTAACGTCCCGGGTAGTCATATAGCCGTTATTGAGATAAATATCGACGCGATAGGTGCCCGGCGGGACCTCCTGGCCTTTTTCAAATCCCGACAGGTCTGCCACCGCCGCCGGATCGTCAGCTAAAAAGCGGGGGTTAAAATAGAGGTCCGCCTGCGCGGCAAACGGCTGCGAGCAGAGCCACAGCGTCAGCGCCGGTGTAATCAGGCGCCGGGCGCTTCGGCGACCCCCATGGCCCAGTCCATATTTTCGATGTGACATAATCCCTCCGGTCCGACGTTGCCCGGCAGTCAGTGCTTCTGGTCATGCGCAGCGTGGCCCGCGCGGCGGGGCACACCAGAGTTAACGCAGTACGCCATTCATTTTCGGCGTCAGCGCGCCGTAATCGTTAATGGTGCGATAGGTGATGGTGCCGCCGGCATCCGCGGGCAGCTTGACGCTGGTTTTGCCCATCGGCGGCACCAGGGCGTTTTCCAGAATGCGCGTTCCGGCGTTCAGTTCGGTCACCGTCAGGTAATAGGGGGTGGGATTCGTCAGCGTTAGCGACGATCCGTTGCGGCTAAAGGTCAGCTTGTCCGGCGCCTGATCCGGGGGCAGGGCCAGTTTTGCCGGTCGGTAGTAGAGCTTGATGCGGCTGATAATCGCCAGCTGGAGGGTGTTGTCGCTGAGCTTCGATTTATCCATTGAAGGAATGGCCTTCACGTTCATCCAGAACAGGCTTTCCCGATCCTGCGGCAGCTGGTTATTGGTCGCGTCGATAATGCGCAGGGTGTTCTCTTTTTTGCCCTGCATGGCAAACAGGGGGGGAGTGATAACAAACCGGCCGTCTCGCTGCCCATCGGCATTTTCCACCCATGACTGAATAAGCCAGGTGCTGTTGTCGTCGTTATTGGTGACCGCCAGCTGGACCTGTTTCTGACCCGCCGGGTAGATGACCCGGGTCGCGCCCAGCGCGACGCCCGCGTGCGCGCTGGCGCTCAACGCGCCGGCGGCGAAAAGCATACATCCCGTCAGTATGCCGCGTATCGTCGTTGCCGTTTTTCTCACATTATCTCCTTGTCTGCTCACGGTGTTGTCCTGCTGGTCTGCGGGTTGATTACTGATAGGTTAATGAGAACCAGGCCTGGGCGTTGGCCGCCCCGCCGGTGACCTGGCGTCCGGTCGCCCGATATTTGGCGACGAAATTTAGCGTCGTCGGTCCGCGGTAGAGCGGCACCCAGCGATCCGGCGGACGATTGAGAGGCAGCTGCTGGCCGTGACTGTCGAACAGCGCGATGCCGATCCCGCTGGCGATCCCCGGGCCTTCGCCCACCGACAGCACGTCGGGGTTTTTGCCGTCAGCCACGCCGTGAAATGCCACCCCGACATGCTGGCTGACTGCCGTACTGCAATCCTGTAAATGAATCGTGAAAGGGATCGGGTTGCTGTCTTCGCCCACGTCGTGAAATCGGTTACTGCTGATCTGTCCCAGATTGACCGTCATCTGCCGATCGCCGGCTTCGACGCGGCAGGAACTGGCCATGATCAGGCCCTGAAAGCGCATGCTGCCCCCCGGCAGCGTGACGTTCCACTGATTACCGGCCAGCGCCAGCGGAGGCAGCAGCAGTAGCAGACCCGATTTCATTCCCTGCATCGTTTCACCCCGGTTGCAAAATTAAGCGCGGGCCCTCCTGGCCCGGATGGCTTCCTTGCCTGATGTTTGCCTTACTCGTACTGCACTTTGAAGGTGGCGTCAGCGTTCGCGATACCGGCGGTCGCGGCGCCAGTGGCGTAGTAACGCGCCTGGAACGGAATGATGTTGGTGCCGTCATTCAGGGTGGTGGCAGCGCTGAAGGTGGCGCCGTCCAGCGCCAGCGGCGTGCCGGTGTTGTCGAGGATCTGCACGCCGACGTTGGTCGCGCTGCCGGCGGCAGAGTTTTGCAGCGCCAGGACGGTGGTATTGCTGCTGTCGATGGCCGTACCGGCGAAGGCGACGGACGCTTTGGTTGCTACCGTGGTGTCGCAATCATCCAGCTGAATGTTGAAACCGACGGACGAACTGGTGCTCCCCGCCGTGGCCAGCTTCGCGGAACGCACCTGGCCCAACTGGACGGTTTGATCGATAGAGCCGGCATCCACCGCACAGGCCGCGTTAACGACTTCCCCTTTAAAATGGACGGTCCCGCCGTTAACCGTGGTGGTATCGGCCAGGGCCGCCGCGGAGCTCAGAGACAGGGCTGACACAACAATCATTGCCAGTGTTTTGATTTTCATACTGTTTTCCTTTGAACGATGTCGAAATAACGAACCGGATTGGCAGCCGTTGTGCCTTCCAGGCATTTCAGATTTCAGCCGAGTGGTCCGGCTGCCGGCTCTGCACAGTTTTCGCCCAACCGATGAGACAATTGGGGCCATTTTGACTCGTTGAGATAAACGATCTGATTTCCGTTTAATTACGCCTGTTTTATGGTGTTAAGTTCTGAGAAATATTGTTTATATGGATATTTCATCTGTTGTTGATGGCGGAGTGCGAAAGGAAGAGCGATGCCGCTGGCGAAGGCGCGTCGATGCCCCGGGAGGTTAGGGTGAGAAAAGTGCGTAATTGATGTTTTAAAAATGATTTAAAATCAGATGATTATGAATTTTTTTGCAGAAATATGGCGTGGTGAGTTGCAAAATATGTCAAAACATTTTTATGATATAAACAGTTTGGCCCCAATTGACCTGTTCACGGTTTATTTTTTTAATCAAATTCAATCGGTTGTATCAATTCCCGCTTCTGCATTGCTTTCTCCAATAAGATTATTTCTTTCCCATATTCCGGCAAAACGCGCCGCATTGCTGGCGGTGTAGCGTACCGTGTGTCGAATATTACGATGATCGAGATAATCCTGGATCAAACGGGTATCTGTCCCTCTTTCCGCCAGTTCGTAGCCGCAGGCGTGACGCAGCATATGGGGGTGGGTCTGCGTTACGGTACCTGCCTTTTCCCCGGCCGCGCGAATAATACGATATGCCTGCTGGCGTGAGAGCGGGGTACCGCGACGGGAGATAAACAGCGCGTCGGTTTTGGCCGCCGCTTTCCAGCCGGCGCGGACCTGACTCCAGCGCTCAATGGCCTCACGTTCATCAAAGCGCAGCGGGTGAATAGTCGAAAAACCGTTCTTCAACCGCCGCACATTGACCCGGCCTTCCCGTAGATCCAGATCGTGATAGTGCAGATCCAGCAGTTCGCTGATGCGCATCCCGTGGCGAAAGGCGAGCAGGATGAGGCAGTAGTCCCGCTCGCCGGTGGCGCCCTGACGCGCGGCCTGCATCATAGCCTGAACTTCTTTGGCGGTAAGAAAACGACGTCGGTTCACAATAGTTGCTCCTGAAAAAGATGTGAGGGGTCGTCATGGCGAAACCATACGCCATGACGGAAAAGATCCGTAATGCGAGAACGGTACAAGGTGAAGGCGATTAACCACGCATAGATAGCATATTATATTTACAGCCAGTCAAAATATCGCCTGGCGATAATTCTTAATTTTAGAGATTTTAAGCAAGGCCACAATAGATCTGCTCGGGTTTCATAGCATGTGCATAAAATAAAAGGTTTTTTTCAAACGATAGATTTTAAAAATAGCGGGATGGATTTTGAGCCAACAATAAATAGTCACGGCAAAACCGGAATTTATGCAGGGTTAATTGAACGAGGTGACCGCAGGATTAAATAAGAACTTGTGGGAACAGTAATCATAATTAACCGAGGGTTAATTTATTGATATTTAATTTCCCCGCAACGCGGTACAACGCCATCCGTGGCGTCAGGCTTACTGAAGCAGCGACAGGCGCTGTTTGTCGCGCGTATTGTCCCAGATACCATAGAAGCGTCCCGCGTTGCTGGCGGTATACCAGACGGTATGGCGAATATTGCGGTGTCCGAGATAGTCCTGGATCAGGCGGGTATCGATACCCATATTGGCCAACGCAAAGCCACACGAGTGACGCAGCATGTGCGGGTGGATCTCCAGCGGCAATCCCGCCTGGTCGCCAGAAGAGGCGATAATCTGATAGAACTGCTGGCGGGAAAGAGGATTGCCTTTGCGGGAGAGAAACAGCCACTCGCTGGCGGCCTGCGGCCAGGTGTTGCGAATGGCCAGCCAGCGCTTTAGGGCGTGGATCTCTTTATTCAGCAAAGGGTGGGTGGTCGAGAACCCCTTTTTTAGCCGATGGATATAAACGCAGCGGGAAGCAAGGTCGATATCGGATATTCGCAGGCGACAGATCTCGCTGGCGCGCAGACCATGGATGAAGCACAGCAGCGTCAGGCAATAATTACGTGCGGCGTAGGGACCGCTATCGGCGGCTTTTAGTAGCGACTCGATTTCATTCTGAGTCAGGAAGTTCCTTTTTTTAATATCGGCGTTATTCGTCATGGTGTTCCCTTTTATGGCAGGCAAATATTACGCTTTCCAGGCCTGCGTCAGGTCATTGTTAAATGCGACTGCCTTTTTATTTTTAAACAGCGTGCTGATAACGTTTTTATTTGCTACGGGTGCGCGCAGTATCATGGGCTATCGCCATCCCCTGCGATAAGACGCCGCATGCTGAAGGGTAAAGAAAGGGTTAGCTGGTTGAACTGGCGAATCTTTCCTGGAGGTTTCCACGTCCTGTACATCCCTGATCCTCTTGATGATGCCCACGTGATGATGAAGGCACTGGCTTCCGGCCACGGCAAGGCGGCCATCAATGCCGTCATGATTTATTTCCCGGCTGTCGGGGCGGCACGGCGTCAGCCAGCCGGCCGCCCGTATCTCAGCGACGGGAATGGCATGAGTAATTTCTCAGACAGAATACAACCTTGAACCGTCTGGATAGCATTCACTGCAAAACTACAACAGTGATTAAACCATACTGCAAAAAGCCTGGGGATAATAGCCATTGTCTCTGTAAGGGCACTTTACGTCTTATTTAAAGGGTTGAGCTTAATCTTAATAGTGCAGGGGTAGCAGCGGGCGGTAATCGGCGGTAGCGGTGATATCAGGCTGTGGGTATTAGTAGCCATGGACTGCGGACCGGTTGCGGGTAATATTCTGCAGCAAACTAAGAATAAAGAGCAGGCAGGGCTGGACGCGACGGTCCGGCGTCACAGGCGGAGTGAAAGGCTCCGGTGGCAGAAGACCTCGATCTGACATTCGCCGGAGCAGGCTGACTTACCATTTTTCGTCGCGGGCTTCCTGACGACCTTCGCGGCGGTTTTCCCGCTTATCGTGACGGCAGCTGGCGTTGCTTTGATTGTTGTTGCTGACGCACTCTTGCTTGGTTTCACGGCCCTGCTCGCGGCTATCCTGGCGGATATCGCGGGCGTCCTGGCGCTGGTCGCTGCGCCAGGTCGCCTGCGCCGAAAGCGAGGGCGTCAGCAGCGCGACGCACGCCAGGGCGAGTAAGCATCTTTTCATCTGAGTGGTCCTGTTAATGCATGTATTAAATAAATAGCAGTTAATGAATATTCGTGCCTGATGCGCAGGATGATAAAGTACATAAAGTGCCAGGATAGCGATAACTGATTTATTTTTATCTGTTTTTAGGGGTGTAACGACTGCTCTTATATGTTATTCAGGGTGCCAGCATTAAAAACAAACGTCTGTGGTATGCTGAAGAGAGTAAAGTGCTTTGTGCAAAGATAGGGCAGAGGGTAGGTACAGGAGCCCGCTGATGCTGATAATGCGGAGCCTTGTGACCTCGAGCTTTGACGAGAAAAACGCCGACAAATCATCCATCCTTGAAAACAGGCACTATTGTTCGCCGGGTATGAGATTGTCGTCCGGTGGTTCATCTCTTTTCACCATGGCATAACGATGATGATTCCGATTGCGCAACGCGACTGGCGCCTGCTGGTCGCCGGGAGCGGCGGCCTTCTTCTGCTGGCCGCCGGCGTCACCTTGCACAGCCACTGGAGCGACTTTCTCCAGTGGTGCCTCGCCACGCAAATTACCCTGCATCGCTATCTGGTGATGTACCTTTTGCTGCTGAACAACCATCAGTACAGCGGCGGCGTCTGGCTGCTGGTGGGCGCATTTCTTTACGGCGTGCTGCACGCTATCGGACCGGGCCACGGTAAGTTTATCGTCACCACTTACCTGAGCACCAACCAGGAGAGCCTGACCGCGGCGCGGGTGGTGCCTTTTCTCGGCAGCCTGCTGCAGGGCGTGAGCGCCATCCTGTTTGTCTATATTCTCGCGGTGGGGCTGAATCTGGCCGCCGGCGATCTCAGCGCCAGCCGCTGGTACGTCGAGAAGATCAGCGCCCTGACCATCGCCGCCTTTGGGGTTTACGTTATCTGTCGCGCGCTGCAAAGCCTGCGGCCGGGTAAAACAAGGATACGCGCCCTGAGGCCGGCGCATCAGCATGATGCCGCGTGCGGCTGCGGGCACCACGGCGTGGGGCAGGACCTGCAGGGCGCCGACTGGAAGACACGTCTGGGCGTGGTGCTGGCTATCGGCGCCCGGCCCTGCAGCGGGGCGATTATGATCCTGCTGTTCGCCAACGCGCTGGGGATCGTCAGCTGGGGCATCGCCGCGGTGATGACCATGGCGCTGGGCACCGCGCTCTCGATCCTCGGTCTGTCGCTGGCGGTGCACTATGCCCGTCACCGTACCGTCAACCGGCTGACGGCGACCAGCCGTCCGCGGCCCTGGCTGGTGCCGCTGGTGAAGATCCTCGGCGGGCTGGCGCTGATCCTCTTTGCCGCCGGGTTGTTTTTCACCGTGGTGCCGATCAGCGCTAACGGCGACTTTATCGCCGCGGGCTGTTAACGGCTTTCCAGCAGGCGCATCAATATCCGCAGCGCCTGATCCAGCTGCTGGCGCTCGCCATCGCTGAGCCCCGCCAGCAGCTGCCGTTCATTATCGACATGGGTCTCCACCGCCTCATCGATGCGCTCACGTCCGGCGGGCGTCAGGGCGACCAGCATACTGCGGGCGTCTTCCGGATTGGGCAGGCGGGTAATAAACCCGCGTTTTTCCAGCGCCTTCAGGCGATGAGTCATGGTGCCGGAGGTGATCATCAGCGTGGAGAAGAGCTGGGTCGGCGAAAGAATGAACGGCGCCCCGGCGCGGCGCAGCGTCGCCAGCATGTCAAACTCCCAGCGCACCAGTTCGTGGCGCGTAAAAGCCACTTCCACCTGCGGCTCCAGCAGCATGGCGCACCGTTTCAGACGGCCAATCGGCCCCATTGGGCTGCAGTCGAGGTCCGGTCGCTCCCGTTGCCACTGGGCGAGAATCCGATCAACGGCGTCGATCGGCGGTGATTTGTCCATGAGTGCTCACTTGTCTTGATGTCAAGATAATTGCGGGTACATACTTGAGGCACCAATTTAACTTGAAGTGAAGATAAAATCATGGCTTTTCTCTCGCGTAGTCTGATGCTCGACCTGCTGCTCACGGCGCTGGCGCCCGCTATCTGGGGGACGACCTACATCGTCACCTCCCAGTTTCTTCCCCCTGACCGGCCGTTTATTGCCGCACTGCTGAGGGTGTTGCCGGCAGGTATCGCCCTGCTGATCTGGAGCCGCCGCTTTCCGCAGCGCGGCGAATGGCTAAAGCTTATCGTTACCGGCATCTTAAATATTGGCGCGTTTCAGGCGCTGTTGTTTATCGCCGCCTATCGCTTACCCGGCGGGCTGGCGGCAGTGATTGGCGCGATCCAGCCGCTGCTGGTGATGCTTCTCGCCTGGTGCGTAGACCGGCAGCGCTCGCCCTGGCTGGCGGTATTCTCAGCCCTTGCCGGCATACTCGGTATGGCCATGCTGCTGCTGTCGCCGCGCACCGTCCTCGACCCGCTGGGCATCGGCGCGGCGTTTCTCGGGGCGATCAGTATGGCGCTGGGCACCTGGCTCTCCCGCCGCTGGGCGCTCTCCCTGCCGATCGTCGCGTTAACCGGCTGGCAGCTGGCGATCGGCGGGGTGGTGCTGGCGCCAGTGGCGCTGATCGTTGACCCCCCTTTGCATCAGGTGACTGCGCTGCAGGCGGCCGGCTATCTGTGGCTGTGCGTGGCGGGCGCCATGCTGGCCTATGGCCTGTGGTTCCGGGGGATTGGCCGCCTCTCGCCGGTGGCGGTATCGGCAATGAGCCTGCTGAGCCCGGTGACCGCCGTGGTGCTGGGGTGGATTTTCCTTGGACAAACGATCCAGGGGATGGCGCTGGTCGGGCTGATCGTGGTACTGGCGAGCGTATTGTCTATTCAGCGCGCGCTGGCGCGCCAGGCGGCGGGGGCAAAAACGAAAAAAGCCCCATAACGGGGCTCGACATTGCTGTGTGCGGGGTAGGCGGCGGGAGCCAGACCAGCCGCCCGCAGGCGGCCTGTCCGGCAGCTCCCTCTGCAACCATTCGCTTATTTAGAGAGCTCGGCGGTCATATGGACCTGGTTGCCGGTGTACGCTTCGGTGATGTGGTAGGAAGCGCCTTGTTCTTTCGCAATGGTTGCGATTTTCGCTTCTGCGCTGTCCAGGGTGTCTGCTGTTACGCTCACCGGATGAGCGAAGCTAGCGAAAGAGACCAGGGAGAGCATACCGGCAGCGGCGAGTAATTTTACGTTTTTCATGGTGTTTGTCCTTTTAACTTTTATGGTGGAAAGCGTGTTTGCTTTCGATGGACTTATAATAAGTCTGCTAACTATAACGCGCGTGGCAAAAAGTGCGATTTAGATCACATTTTTATGGCGGTTTGATGATGGGGAAATGAAGCTTCCTCTATTTTTTAATTTAAAAACAAAGGATTAGTGATTGATTTCTGGAGGGGATATCACGCGGACTGCCTGTGCTCAGAGTGTGGAATGCGCCTCATTTACGCGGTTGCCATTCATTGTGTGAATTGATTGAGCGGTTTTTAACCGCCGTCGTGGCGGATTCGGACGATTCGCAATAGCCCTCTGGCGGCCATTTCGGCATGCTGAGGCGGCCCTTTCTCTCGCGCCCTGGCGTCAGGCTTTCCGTGCTGTAAACAACCACCACCCCGTTTTCACCTATCAATAATTATTTATTAATAGCCATTAGGTATATGTTATATAACTTAATGAAACGTGAACAAATGTATATTTGTCGGCGAATAAATAGCATTCTTTGACGCCGATAGCACCAGCGAACTTATATTTTTTGGTTCGTTACCTGACGCCTTAAATATTGCGGCTCCCGGTCAGTCGAAGATTCTATTAGCAGTGGCATAAATCAGCATCGCCTGATGTTTCTGGTTCTATGCGAATTCACAGTGTGCTCATTGATTCGTAATTCACTCTGACAAGGAAATGGCAATGAAAAAGGTTCTTCTCTCTGCAGCAATGGCAACCGCGTTTTTTGGCATGACTGCTGCCCATGCAGCTGATACCAATGTTGGCGGCGGCCAGGTTAATTTCTTCGGTAAAGTTACCGATGTATCCTGTACTGTTTCTGTTAACGGCCAGGGCAGCGATGCGAACGTTTACCTGTCTCCGGTAACTCTGACTGAAGTTAAAGCGGCAGCAGCGGATACTTACCTGAAACCGAAATCTTTCACCATTGACGTCTCTAACTGCCAGGCGGCTGACGGCACCAAACAGGATGACGTAAGCAAACTGGGCGTAAACTGGACCGGCGGTAACCTGCTGGCTGGCGCAACCAGCAAACAACAGGGCTACCTGGCGAACACCGAAGCTTCCGGTGCTCAGAACATCCAGCTGGTGCTGTCTACTGACAACGCTACCGCGCTGACCAACAAAATCATCCCGGGTGACAGCACTCAGCCGAAAGCGAAAGGCGATGCTTCCGCTGTAGCCGATGGCGCGCGTTTCACCTACTACGTAGGCTACGCCACCAGCGCGCCGACCACTGTGACCACCGGTGTGGTAAACAGCTACGCGACTTACGAAATTACTTACCAGTAATTCCGTCAGAAAATAAAACTGCCCCGCGATGGGGCAGTTAATAACAATAATAAAGCGGCAATGTCCGCCGCTTGTATTTTTATTCTGAGGTCAGCATGAAGCGTATTGCCCTTTTTTTCTGTTTCATTTTTAGTTTTGCGGCCCATGCCAACAATATTATTGTTAACGGTACCCGCTTTATTTATCCAGGAAATGAAAAAGAAATAACGGTACAGCTTTCAAATAACGCCGACCGTCCGGCGCTGGCGCAGGCCTGGCTGGATAACGGCGATGCCGATGCCACACCGGATACCATTACCACCCCGTTTATTATCACCCCGCCGATTTCGCGCGTTGACGCCAAGAGCGGCCAGACGCTGCGTATTAAGCTCGGCAGCAGCGCCGGTCTGGCGAAAGATAAAGAGACGCTGTGGTGGCTGAATCTGCTGGAAATTCCGCCGGTGGTGGCTGATCAGAAAAATGAAGGCCAGAACGTGCTGCAGCTGGCGATCCGTTCCCGCTTTAAATTTATTTACCGCCCTGCCGGGCTGGGCAACCGCGATGCGGCGGCCGAGAAGCTGACCCTGACCGCCAGCGGCAGCAGTCTCGCCATCAACAACCCGACGCCGTTCTACATTACCGTCAGCCGTATTTCCCGCGACGGCGGTAAAGCCCTGAACAGCAAAACCGTGATGCTGGCGCCGCAGTCCAGCCAGACGGTGGCGCTCTCCACCGCCGTCAACCGCGGCGAAACCCTGACCGTTAACAACATTAATGACTATGGCGCCGATGTCGCAGTGAAAGTGGCCGTTAAATAAGGGAAAAGCTAATGAAGCAGAGGTCATTCTGCCCGGGAAGATTAAGCACCGCGATCGCCATCGCGCTGTGCTGCTTTCCGCCATTTTCCAGCGGACAGGAAAACCCGGGAACGGTATATCAATTTAACGACGGCTTTATTGTCGGCAGTCGCGAAAAGGTCGACCTGTCACGCTTCTCGACCAGCGCGATTACCGAAGGCACTTACTCCCTTGACGTCTACACCAACGACGAATGGAAAGGGCGCTACGATCTGCGCATCGCGCGCGACAAAGACGGTAACCTTGGGGTCTGCTACACCAAAGCGATGCTGACGCAGTACGGCATCGCGGCGGAAAAGCTCAATCCGCAGCTGAGCGAACAGGAAGGCTATTGCGGTAGCCTCAAATCCTGGCGCAACGAAGACAACGTCAAAGACAACCTGGTCCAGTCCTCCCTGCGGTTGAACATTTCAGTGCCGCAGATCTATGAAGATCAACGCCTGAAAAACTATGTCAGCCCGGAGTTCTGGGACAAAGGCATTACCGCGCTTAATCTTGGCTGGATGGCCAACGCCTGGAACAGCCACACCTCTTCGGTCGGCGGGTCGGATAACAGCAGCGCCTACCTTGGCGTCAACGCCGGTCTGTCGTGGGACGGCTGGCTGCTGAAGCATATCGGTAACCTGAACTGGCAGCAGCAGCAGGGTAAAGCGCACTGGAACAGCAACCAGACCTATCTCCAGCGGCCGATCCCGCAGATCAACTCCATCGTCAGCGGTGGGCAGATTTTTACCAATGGCGAATTTTTCGATACCATCGGTCTGCGTGGGGTCAACCTCGCCACTGATGACAATATGTTCCCGGACGGCATGCGCTCGTATGCCCCGGAAATTCGCGGCGTGGCGCAGAGCAACGCCCTCGTCACCGTGCGTCAGGGCAGCAACATTATCTATCAGACCACGGTTCCGCCGGGGCCGTTTACTCTGCAGGATGTCTATCCATCCGGCTATGGCAGCGATCTTGAAGTCTCGGTAAAAGAGGCGGATGGCTCGGTGGAAGTGTTCAGCGTGCCTTACGCCTCCGTTGCTCAGCTGCTGCGTCCGGGCATGACCCGCTACGCGCTCTCCGCCGGTAAAGTGGACGACAGCGGGCTACGCAACAAGCCGATGCTCTATCAGGCGACCTGGCAGCACGGGATCAATAACCTGCTGACCGGCTACACCGGGGTCACTGGCTTTGACGACTATCAGGCCTTCCTGGTGGGCACCGGGATGAACACCGGGATCGGCGCGCTCTCTTTTGACGTCACCCATTCGCGGCTGAAGAGCGATACCCATGATGACTCGGGGCAGAGCTATCGCGCCACCTTTAACCGCATGTTCACCGATACCCAGACCAGCATCGTGCTGGCGGCGTATCGCTACTCGACGAAAGGTTATTACAATCTCAACGATGCGCTGTACGCCGTCGATCAGGAAAAAAACAGCCGCAGCAACTATACGCTGTGGCGGCAAAAAAATGGCATGACCTTCACGGTGAACCAGAACCTCCCGGAAGGCTGGGGCGGGTTTTATCTCAGCGGTCGTATTTCCGATTACTGGAACCGCTCCGGGACCGAGAAGCAGTATCAGGTCAGCTACAACAATTCGTTTGGTCGTCTCTCCTGGTCGGCGAGCGCCCAGCGCGTCTATACCCCGGACAGCTCCGGCCATCGCCGCGACGATCGCATTTCACTCAACTTCAGCTACCCGCTGTGGTTTGGCGATAACCGCACCGCCAACCTGACGTCGAACACCTCGTTCAACAACTCGCGCTTTGCCAGCTCGCAGATTGGTATCAACGGCTCGCTGGACAGTGAAAACAACCTTAACTACGGCGTGTCGACCACCACCGCCACCGGCGGTCAGCACGATGTGGCGCTCAACGGCAGCTACCGTACGCCATGGACCACCCTCAACGGCAGCTATAGCCAGGGCGAAGGGTATCGTCAGAGCGGCATTGGCGCCAGCGGGACGATGATCGCCCACAGCGGCGGCGTGGTGCTCTCGCCGGAAAGCGGCTCGACGATGGCGCTGATTGAAGCCAAAGACGCGGCCGGCGCCATGCTCCCGGGATCGCCGGGCACCCGCGTGGACAGCAACGGTTACGCCATCCTGCCGTATCTGCGCCCGTACCGGATCAACGCCGTCGAGATCGACCCGAAAGGCAGCCATGACGACGTGGCCTTCGATCGCACCGTGGCGCAGGTTGTGCCGTGGGAAGGCAGCGTGGTTAAGGTGGCGTTCGGCACCACGGTGCAGAACAACCTCACCCTGCAGGCGCGCCAGGCGAACCATGAGCCTCTGCCGTTCGCGGCGAGTATTTTCTCCCCCGACGGCAAGGAGATCGGCGTCGTCGGTCAGGGCAGCATGATGTTCATCAGCGATGCGAACGCCAAACGCGCGATTGTGAAGTGGAGCGGCGGGCAGTGTTCGGTGGATCTGGGACAGCAAACAACAAAGGATAGCGTATGTCGCTGAGGAAATTACTGACGCTTTTTATCGTCTTAATGGCGCTGGGCACCACCTCGTCCTGGGCCGTCTGTACGCGTCTTTCTTCGCCAACGGTGATGCTGGACATGGTGGTGGGCAGGGTGGTGGTGCCCCCGGATCTGCCGGTGGGCTCGGTGATCCTCACCCGCGACTGGACGATGAGCGCCCCGGGCGGGGCGAGCTATCGCTGTACCTCCGGCACCAACCGCTTCGCGGCGAAGATCGTCTCGCCAGGGGCCACCGATCTTGGGAATAAAATTTATTCCACCAACGTGCCGGGGATTGGTATGCGTTTCAGCCGCGGCGGCGCGACGGTGAATATCGTCTATCCCGACGTCTATTCGTCCCGGGTGTATAACACCACCAACTATTCCCTTGAAGGGTCACGTTTTACGCTGGAGATTATCAAAACCGCGGCAACCACCGGCAGCGGCACCCTTGCGGCGGGAAAATACACCTCCTATGACTGGGAGAGCGGCGGCAACCCGATCCTCGAAACCTATCTGAGCGCCAATGCGATCACCGTGGTTTCGCCCTCCTGTTCGGTACTGAGCGGGAAAAATATGAATGTTGATGTGGGCGCCATCAGACGCACTGACCTGAAAGGGGTGGGCACCACCGCGGGCGGGAAGGATTTTAATATCGATCTGCAGTGCAGCGGCGGCCTGAGTGAAACGGGATATGCCAACATCAGCACCTCTTTTTCCGGCACCCTGGCGACCAGCACCACCGCCACCATGGGCGCCTTGCTGAATGAAAAGGCCGGCAGCGGGATGGCGAAAGGCGTCGGCATCCAGGTGCTGAAGGATGGATCCCCGCTGCAGTTTAATAAGAAATATACCGTTGGCCGCTTGAATAATCAGGAGACTCGCTACATCACCATCCCGCTGCACGCGCGCTTTTATCAGTATGGCCCGACGACCAGCACCGGCGAGGTGGAATCGCATATGATCTTTAACCTGACGTACGATTAATACGGGAGGGGGAATGAAGGGATTGCCGAAACATACTATCGCGTGGCTGCTGCTCTGCGGCAGCCTCGCTGCCCCCTCGGCGTGGGGTTTCGAGACCAATTATGATCGCGGACGGGTCGATTTTGCCGGGCGGGTGACGGATATTTCCTGCAGCGTCGCGCTCAATGGCGGCCAGCATGCCGGCAGCGGCAACGTCTGGCTGGCGCCGGTCAGCCTGGCGGAAGTGCACGATCGCGGGGCCGGCGCGTTTATGAAGCCGCAGCCTTTTACCCTGGCGCTGTCAAATTGCCAGCTGCGTCATGACGGCGGCGCCGCCTCGCAGGACGAGGTGCGGCGGGTCAGCGTTCGCTGGGTCGACGGTTTTTTACTGACGGCGGTCGGCAATGAGAACGCGGGCTATCTAGCCAATACCTTGCCAGACGGAGCGCAGAATATTTATCTGGCGCTGTCGACCAATGATAATAATACGCTGGATAAGAGTAATAAAATTGTCCCTGCGGACCCGCAGCAAAATCAGGTGCATTTGCAGGAAAGCGCGGTCAGCGGCGGTCTGTTCACCTATTATGTGGGCTACGTTTCGCCGACGCCGAAAAGCGCCACCAGCGGGCCAATTACCAGCTGGGCAACGTGGGAATTAGTTTATAATTAAGCGAGACGAAAAAGCCGGGCAAGCCCGGCTTTTTTATATGACAATATCGTCGGCAACCAGCTGTTCAATGCTGACTTCCTGCCAGTAATGCCCCTGAATAGCAAACCACTCCATACCCTGCAGCCATTTTTTATGGGCTTCGCTTTCCACGCCTTCAATAATCACGTTGTGATGATTGCGGGATAAAAAGGTGACCAGCGCATCCATCAGCTGACGGCCGGACTCTTTGCGCATCAGATGCCAGAAAAAATCTTTATCAATTTTGACATAGTCAAAATGATAACCGCTGATGGCGTTTATCCCCGCGTAGCCAGAGCCGAAGTCGTCGAGCCACAGCGAGGTATCCTGCGGGCTTTGCCAGGCGGCGAGGGAATTATTCAGAAGTTTCTCGGCGTTTTCGGTCACTTCAAAATGGACGCAGGTCAGGGCGGCAATTTTCTCTTTTATTTCCTTCTGGCGTAGCAGATTCAGGATATGGTCATCGACGTTAATGGTGGCGGAAATATGGTTACGTAAAAACCATGCTTTATGCTGTTCAATCAACGCCAGTTGCTCGAGAAAAATACGTTCACGAACCGCCGCGGTGGCATGGCGGAAAAAATATTCTGGCGAAACGGGAAGATTATCGAAGCGGCTTAAGCATTCAACTGCGACTAAGGTACCTTGTGGGGAAAACATTTTCTGAAAGACGTAGCGTACAGCGATATCATTACGAGATAAAATGTTGTCTTCGAATATTTTAGTGTTCATTATCCCTCTTCACGAGGTTAGTCAGACAATAAGCAGAGGATAGTCTAATTATAGGCTACCTGATGGTTAATGGGAATGGCAGGAAATGTAAATCAACAGCGAATAAGTACGCTTTATCCGCTATTGATTTACCGCTGTAAAATTTAACATTGATGAAGGGCGGCAATACGCTGGTTCATCGTGCGGGAATTATCAATGCCCAGCTTTTGCATGATATGGATACGATGGCTGTGGACCGTTTTATGGGCAATGCCGAGCAGGGCGGCAATACGCTTATTATTATTGTTGGCAATCAGCAGTTCGAGGATCTGGCACTCCCGCGGCGACAGCTGTTTGCGCAATCGTCGCGGCGGCGGTTCGCTGGCGCCCTTCGCGCGCTGGATAATGGAAGTAAACATAGATAGCGGTGAGTTTTCGCTAATAATCATGGCATTATCGACAGTTATCAACTCTCGGCATAGCCCGGCAATGTCGCTTTTTACCATCAGCACCGGCTGCTGGCAGCGCTGCAGGGAAAGGCGGAGCGCATTCAGCAGATCAAGGATTCTGATGGCAGAAATATCCTTATTAATTAAATTGAAAATAACCGTTTGGGCCACAGGCAGATGTTTTCTCTGGATAACATCGTCATAGCCAAAACGGGTGGCATTTTCATGACTATCAATAAGGTAGTGATAGATTGAGTGACCAATGAGATTATCATTGGTGTACAGCAATATACTTTCCAAGGGTATCAGATTCTCTTTTTGCGCTTGGCTTCTAAGATCAGGTCCAGCAGAATCTTCTCTATTCTGCGCTGGTCGTCGAGATGACGGAACTTAAACTGGCAGGGGCTTTGTTGAATAAATCGAACTTTTGCTAAGTTGAAGGATCAGATCACGCATCTTCCCGACAACGCAGACCGTTCCGTGGCAAAGCAAAAGTTCAAAATCACCAACTG
>NZ_JCAXWU010000034.1:0-24537 GCF_059759695.1 Klebsiella sp. M041 | reverse complement strand
CCATACCTCGCGGTATGCAACGCATGACTCGGGGACCTTGTGGATTGCTGGTCCTTCAATGGTCGGGGACTTTCACCCCTTGATCTCTACCGGTCTCCCGGCGCACACTGTATGTATAACCAGTAAAATTGAAGTGTCAGGAGGAAAGATGAAGCTACAACTTTTCAGCACCGGGAAAGAACTCCCGCCACAGGCCCATCCATTGTTTGCCGATCTGGCCAGCTGCGGTTTTCCCAGCCCTGCTGCTGACTATGTCGAGTCCGATCTGGATCTCCATGATTACTGCATACGGCATCCGAGCGCGACCTACTACCTGCGTGCCAGCGGAGACAGCATGGCCGACGGCAGTCTGTACAATGGCGATCTGCTGGTTGTTGACAGTGCTGAAAAGCCGCGGCACGGCGATATCGTTGTCGCCAGCGTACAGGGGGAGTTTACGGTGAAACGGCTTCTGCTGACGCCACGACTGACGCTGCAGCCCATGAATGCCTCCTGGTCGCCGATTTATCCTGATCCCGACGAGCTGGATATCTTTGGCGTCGTCACGCATATCATCCACCGCCCGAGGGAGATGTACTGATGTTTGCCCTGGCCGATGTGAACAGCTTCTATGCCAGCTGTGAACGTGTTTTCCGCCCGGATTTGAAAGGAAAGCCGATAGTCGTCCTGAGCAACAACGACGGGAACGTAATCGCTCGCAGTGCCGAGGCGAAGCCCTGGATCAAAATGGGGACTCCGTGGTTTCAGATAAAAAACGAAAGGTACCCGGAAAAAATATATGCGTTTTCAAGTAACTATGAACTTTACGCCTCGATGTCGGCGCGTGTGATGAACTGCCTGGAGGAACTGGCCCCCAGGGTGGAACAGTATTCAATTGATGAGATGTTCCTCGACCTGACCGGCGTGGAGCACTGTATGGGGCTTGAGGACTTCGGCCGGCAGCTGCGTCAGCACGTGTATGACTGTACCCGCCTGACCATTGGCGTGGGCGCCGGACCAACAAAAACCCTCGCAAAATCAGCCCAGTGGGCCTCAAAAGAGTGGAAACAGTTTCGTGGCGTACTCGCTCTGACCAGGGGAAATCCGCAGAGAACGCGGAAACTGCTTTCACTCCAGCCGGTTGAAGAAATCTGGGGGGTGGGTAACCGTATTGCACGCAAGCTAAATGTGCTGGGCATAAAGACCGCGCTCGATCTGGCTCTGACCAACCCGGCCTTCATCCGCAAAAATTTTTCTGTGGTCCTTGAGCGAACGGTACGTGAACTGAACGGGGAAAGCTGCCTTTCGCTTGAGGAAGTCCCTCCGACGAAACAGCAAATTGTCTGCAGCCGCAGTTTTGGCGTAAAGATCACGGAGTACGAGTCACTCCGTCAGGCTATCTGTCAGCACGCAGAGCGGGCCTCTGAAAAACTGCGTAAAGAGCACCAGTATTGCCGGCATATTTCTGTTTTCATCAAAACGTCTCCGTTCGCCGTTAAAGAGCCTTACTACGGCAACGTGGCTACGGAAAAACTTCTTACACCCACTCAGGACACCAGGGACATCATTGCAGCCGCCACAACGGCTATGGAGCGTATCTGGAGGGATGGGCACCGGTATGCCAAAGCCGGAGTTATGCTGAATGATTTCACCGGCTCTGGCGTGTCTCAGCTGCAGCTGTTCGACGAACGTCCGCCACGTCCACACAGCGCTGAACTAATGAAGGTTTTGGACGGGATCAACAACTCAGGGCTGGGGAAGGTCTGGTTTGCGGGGCGGGGTATTGCCCCGGAATGGCAGATGAAACGGGAGATGCTTTCTCCTGCTTATACGACACGATGGTCAGATATTCCAGCAGCGAAACTGGCGTGAAACTTTGGCGATTTCACCTTGAAATCATCAGCCTAAACTGCCTAATTACAATAAGTTAGATGTGAAATCGCCATGGCGAAATTATTGACTCAAATTTCTGTCAAGGACCTCGTTGATAGCCTTGTCCAGTTCATCCTGAATCACTTTTGACATACGGCTAAACTCATAAGTCAGCGTGCGCCCTTTCACACGCTTACGCGCGAACTTGTCCTTTTCCTCAAAAGACCAGAGTGGAGAGACCACTGATTTTTCCTTAGGAGATGGATCTATCAATGCCTGAGATGCCTGAGAAATCAGCTTCAGTATACTGGCTTTCTGTTCGTCTTCTGGTCGCTCGCCATCACTCAAAATTGCATCGAGCTGAGCTGATACAGACTGAATGAGTTCTTCAGGCGTTAATCCCTTTTCACTGAGTTTTTCATTAACTTCTAAAAGAAGTTTATAGTCACTAAACGATAGCTCCGACTGAACCGGAAACAGAGAAATCAAGTCTTGCGGTACGGCCGCCGCCTGCAGTGCCCTGGTAACTTTAGCCTGAGATAACCCCTCCAGTTCAGCAATTTCCTTTTGATTAAATCCGGACTCTTTAAGAGCGATCAATCTCAGGCCAATCTCCCGAAGATTATGTTCTTTAGCTGTCTGGATATCTTTAGCCAGTTGGCGGGCTTCATCAGCTGATAAATGTTCTTCGGTAACCATTACATCAAGGCCTGTACGGACAAAAATCGCTGAGGCTCGCCGTCTTGAACCATCCAGTATCTCAATCCTTTCACTTTGCTTAACACCAATACAGGGGAAGAACTGCTGAAACTTAATCGTCTGGATAATCGATTTCAGGGACTCCCTGGTCAGTGCAAGTTGATCTCTTCCGTTGTTTTCCTGGTTTACGAAGGTCTTACTTTCAACTTCAGATGCAGGCACCCGAACAAACTTGAACGTTACCTTCCTGCCGGTTTTTAAGGTAAATACCTGGCTTCTACCGGTGTCCATCATTTCCACCATTGACGCCTGGGTATTTAACTGTCTGCCGATGGTTTTTCTTTTCTCATTCGACATCACATACCTCCGTTAGTACGAATGAACTCGATGCGATCAAAGACTGCCTTCGCAAAGTCTTCCGCTGCTGATTTTGCGCTTTTTAGTGCCTCTGTACTTCCATCATAGGTTGCTGGATTTGCTGAAATAACTGTGTCAAAAGTCTCCCCACAGCGTTCGAAACCATCCAGTCTCGGCAGAACCATGTCTAGCATATCGGCACCGAAAACCTCTTTGGCCTGACTATGGCAAATTTTGTGATCAGACTTGTTCAGGATCTTGGACATGAAGCCGACATTACCGATGAGATTGCAGGTGTGCCCATCCATTTCGATGGAATCTATGAGGGCAGGGAGGCTGGCCACAAACTTCAGGGAAGAATGAAAATCAACCGTAGCCGGTGGAAGAGGGGTCAACATCAGGTCTGCCGCCCCAATGCAGTTTTTCAGGAACGCATCAAGGTGAGGACCACTATCAAGGAAAATAAAGTCGTAGTCATGCTGGAGCTTATCGATAATGTTCTCTTTAAGCACAGCATGAATATTTTTCCCTGGGAGATGTTCTTCACACAATCCCTTCCAGCCTTCAGCGAGGAATGCATCGTCAATGGAAGCGGGGATTACATCAACACCAGGGATAATAGACGGTACTATAAAATCGGAAAGTAATTCTTCACGAGACACGTTCTGGAGCATGGCCTGAGCCGCCGTATTTTCAACCAGGCCCACTGAATTCTCATGGCTCAGGAACATCGTCAGAGATGCCTGCGGATCGAAATCGATGGCCAGAATACGCAGGTCCTCGAACAGAAGCTGAGGATGAGCTCGAAAAGCATGTGATAATGAAGCGGTAGTAACTGTCTTGGAACCACCACCTTTAAGATTACAAACAAAAATCGTAAAGGCTTTATCGAAGCGATCCCTGTACTTCGGTACTTTACGATGGTTATACAGATCGATGACATTCTGAATCGTCATCGCGTATTTCATCGTATTACCAGAAGGTTTCTTTTTAAAAATGTAGCCACCGGCTTCCATTTCGGACACAGCATACTCAACACTGCCTTTACTGAGCTTAGGCAGCTTATACAGAGCGGCTTTGCTGTATTCCTGATAGAACTCGGTAAGCTTCAATTCCTCTTTTTGCTGGCGAATACTTTCGCTCAAAGATGTCAGAAGCTTACCTGCACGTGTAGCGACTTTCCGTAACTGCTCAATATTGTCCATTTATCACCTCATGACGTTTTTTGTCATTTTGAACAAAAAGAGTCATGTTGCAAGCAAAAAATCATATTGTTTTGATTTCGCTCTCAACAGGAGGGGGATGAAGCTCGACGGGCGTGCTACTAAATCACACTGCAGCAACACGCAGACGCACTTTTGACCATCAACAACAACTCATACAAAAGGGCTTTGAGAAAGGTATCCAACTTGCAAGACAGGAGGGTCATTCAGAAGGATTCTGATTTTAGTTACGACCGGTGCAATGCTGAGCCTTATGTATCAGCGCTCGCCGCAGCCATGTAACCGAGCGTAGCGAGCGAACTGGCGAGGAAGCGAAGAGGAACCGTTCCGGCAGATAGCTCTTACGCTCAGCACAAGAAGAGTTTTCCATCCTCTGTGGGAAACAGGTCAACTTTAATGGACGCTCCGGACTATGGGAAACAGGTCAACTTTAATGGACGCTCCGGACTATGGGAAACAGGTCAACTTCGCGGGCGGCCGGGACTATGGGAAACAGGTCAACTTCACGGGCGGCCGGGAGTGTGGGGAACAGGTCAACTTCGCGGGCGGCCGGGACTGTGGGAAACAGGTCAACTTTGCAGACGGCCCGGACTGTGGGAAACAGGTCAACTTCGCGGGCGGCCGGGAGTGTGGGGAACAGGTCAACTTTGCAGACGGCCCGGACTGTGGGAAACAGGTCAACTTTGCAGACGACCGGGACTGTGGGAAACAGGTCAACTTTGCAGACGACCGGGACTGTGGGAAACAGGTCAACTCCGCAGACGGCCCGGACTGTGGGAAACAGGTCAACTACGCAGACAGCCGCGATTGCGGGAAACAGGTCAAGTTAGGCAAGCACTATGGGAAATACAGCAAGTTTAGTATCCCCCCATATGTCAGCAACAAACTAAGGGGGGAGGAAATAAAAATTACAGGCTATTGTTTTTTATCAAGAAAATTAAACAGCAAGCGACCATCTTCTTCAGTGGTATATGTTACCTTTAATGGCGTCTTCTCATTAATTTTCTTCAGAGCAGGTTCCAGGAAGGTACGCTTCATTTCAGCAATATTGTTTTTCTGCGAAGCAGGGAGCATAAACCTTTCACATAACCAGTCATGTGTGGTGATCCAGACACCAGTGCTCCGGAACTGACACAGGCTTTCATAAAGCCGGATGACACGAACACTATTAAGCTGGCCACAGTCATAGAGAGAATAGGTAGTGAACTGGGAGGTTAAGCCTACCAGGAATGGCATGACCTTGTAGTTAAATTCAATCTGCCAGGAACCCCGGCCTCGCTTCATTCCTGCTTCAGCCAGCCACGGACGTTTAACTTCTTCAAACTCACCTTCTTTTGGATAAAAGGTAACCGTTGATTCGCCCAGAGCATTTACCCCAGCCTTCACATCACGACTGGCGACAGACGTAGCGACATTGAAGTATTTGACGTAATCGGAAACGCTGATTTTGAAGAGCGGCAATACGTCAGAGTCATCTTCCTGGCTGTCATTAAAATAGGCCTGCATGAGGCATAACCACAGCACACGTTTTGCCTGAAGAGGCAGGTAATATGCAGCTTCGGTCAATTCGTTAGATTGCTTTATACTGGCGCGTTTTTTAAACGTTTTAGTAGCTGGCAAGAGTGCTTGAGTATCCATTTCAATGCCTATGGGTAAATTTTTACCCACCCATAATGACAGTGAAAACAGAAATTGCAAGCTATCGCGATACTTATCCACCGGAAAAATCTGCACTTTATCCACAAGTGGATAATTGAGAACTGAACTTGACCTCTTTCCCATAGCTTGTTGATGCGTATCCCATAGCTTGTTGACACAAAACCCACTGATACGTGATTAATTTCCCATATTATGTTTACCAGTTGCCCATACAGGCCCCCTCTCAGGCCGCACTGTACGCGGCTTTCAGGCTCCCTAAAAGATGTAAAATAAAGAAAAAGAATAAAAAAGTACTTTATAAAAATATGCGCGTGGATAAGTGGATAACCCCGAGGGGGAGGTGATTTTTCAGGCATTGAGCGTAAGCAGAATTTATAAGTTTTGTTCCCTGGTGCTTCCTCGCTCACTCGGGGCTTCGCCCTGTCGCTCGACTGCGGCGAGCACTGCTGGCTCGATCATATCCGTGGCCGGAAGATACTCCTCCTCCCCCGAGTCGCTCTCCAGAGCCCGCTACAGCGAGACAACCCGCACGAAGATTTCTATCGTCCCTGCAGACATATTCGAATCGTTTTTATTAACCCTGGCTCCCGTCGTGACAGAACACTACGTCCTGTAAAAGGGGGACTAAGGCCCCTGAATCACACACCTGAAATTAATAATGCGGAGTTTTACGATAATGTCATTGCTGGAAACTTTCCTGACCGCTTCTCCCGCTTCTCAGGGGGCAACAATCCTGTTCCTTGCCATGCTGATCTACTGGCAAAAGCGATAAATCCATGCGGGCTGGCCTTTGGCCAGCTTCGCTGTATAAGGGGAAAAATGCGGCATATCCAGGCATTTCACTAGGCAATTTGAATTCAGATATCTATGCTTGGGATCCGGACAACAGGAGGTAACAAGATGAAACTTCAAGATATACAGATAGATAATACCGTAAGGAGTGGCCTTAATTCTTTCACTGGTGGGGTGATTATTCGTGATACAAAGGTATTGATCACGCTCAATCTCCCGGATGGACAGAAAACCACTATTGAGGGGGAATGGCGGCATATGTCAGACGCCAACAGATTGTCAGAACGTATTACGATGCTTCAGCATGCGATCTATGAGCAGTATGAGGAATACAGAGCAGATATTCCCGTCAGCTGGTCCAGATAACGTCTGACAGACCTCACCGGCGAGCAGGACGTTCGCCAGCATCATTCTCCTAAGCACTTAAATATTCCCTTTCAGCATGGCTACCGCATCCGCTTCGGGCATCTGAAACTGCACCCGGTGCCGTGCCGCGACATCGAGCGCAAACACCTTCGTATAGACCTCCGTGGAACTGATCGATTTGTGGCCCATCAGGCTCTGCAAAACCTTCAGTGGTATGCCGGCGTACAGCATATGCATCGCGTAGGAGTGACGGAACGTATGGGGGGTAACCGGTACTGAGAACGTCACCCCGTCGGCCGCTGCGGCCTCCACCGCTTCGCTAAGCCAGGTGCGCACGGTACGGTCTGTGATCTCCCAGATACGTGCCTTCTCCATTCTGCCGGTGCGCTTGTTTCGTCTTTCCAGCGGAATTTTCAGGGTGGCCACCATCATCTGCAGCTGGCTGACATAGTGGTGATCGGAAAGGGGAACCAGACGATGGATCTGACTGCCTGCGGGGGCACGACCTGCCGTCCTGGTCGCTTTCTCGGTACGCTGCTTGAGCGTGGCCAGCTGCACGAACGGATACGGCGGCGCCAGCGAAAAATCCCCCCGGGTCAGCGCGAGCGCTTCATTAATGCGCGCGCCGGTGTTCCACAGCGTCGCCAGCAGCATCTTGCGGTGAAGATCCGGCACGTAATGGAGCAGGGCGCTGACTTCCGGCGCCAGCAGGTATTTCGGCAGTTCATCCTGCACGAGCGCCATCTGGCGCAGGGCGAGGGCGGCAGGGTAATCGATGGCCACCGGGAGCAATGTTCCGGGAGATGCCGGAGATCCAACTGGAACCAGGTTATTCATAATTTCTTTTAACTTTTTTCTTTGCCGAGAATTTTCTTCGTAATATTACCGGAGTCAGGATGACTAACCAGCCAGCGACGGCCAGCCAGAAAACAGACGAAGTCGCAAACAAAACTACCCCGTCAATGACGGTAGACACGATATTTTCGGGCACAGGTTTCACTCCTCTTCAGTGGGTGGCTATAGAACGGGAACATTCATGACACCAACATCCAGTAGATAAAGCACAGAAAACCCATCCCCCATCCCCAGAACAGGATCTGGCCGCGGTATTTATCCCGCAGGTTAAAAAAGGGATGTGCCTGCAGGTCAACGAGCTCCTCACTTTGCGAGGCAAGCTCCCTTTCCAGCTCCAGGATTCTTTTCTGCGACTGAGCACACAGGGTAGCCAGCCGGATGACCCCGGTTGCCCGTTGCGCCACCTCCAGGTCTGAATCCCCGCTCTGCGGCAGAGACAGTTTTTCTACCCGCAGTGGCAGGGCGTCACATTTCTCGTCCGGGAGCTGGCCCCCTTTCCTGTGCAACAGATGATAAAATGGACGATTCTTAAGTGAAGTAATTAACTGTTTTTGCGACCGTTTTTTGCCTTCGAGCTGCACGATTTTTTCCTGCAGCCCGCGATAACAGTCTTCCAGCCGGCGTACCGCGGATACCAGGGGCTCCACCCGGAGCGTTGAATACCTGCCCCGCGGCAACTGTAGTTCGTCTGCCCGCAGCGGCATTGAGCTGGTTTCCCCGGCCGGGAACCGGAAACCCATTGCGTGCCACAGTCTGTCCCTCCGGATCTTGTTTTCTTCGTTTTTTTCATCAACCTGGGAAATTTCAATCGGCAAAACCCTGGTTTCTGGCGGAAGGCCTCTGGCCCAGAGCACAAACTGCTGCGTGATCCAGCTACCCAGGCCGTGTCCCTGCAGGCGGCGTTCCAGTCTGAACTCATCTGTAAACAGATGCAGGGCCTTCTGTTGAGGCCAGTAGATTGCAGTGAAAGTCTGAGTCTTCGTCTGTTCGGTATCGGCCAGGTACAGTGTCATTATGCAGGAGACCCGGTACAATCCGTCGGGAAAATGGTCAGAAGTTGCCCCCCACGATTGCTCCCTGCTCAGAATGACGACCAGATTTTCCTCCTGGCGGGTACTGTTATTTGTAATGATCTTCGGCAATGTCACGAGCCACATTGTTTTGTCCATAACAGTCCGGGTCACGAAGTCGGTCATGTTTTTTCCCTGGAGGGTTATACCCCGGTGCTGTCAGCAGTTATCGGATAGGGGAGTGTCCCCTGACCCCACGAAAGCCTGCAGGGCATCCGCTCTGGAGGGCAGTTCAATACAGTCCCCGTGCAGTGGGTTAATTTCTTCGTCAATGGCTTCGTTGTAAAGCATGCGAAGCCGCCACCCCTTCATCGGGAGAGAGTTCTGTATGGCCAGCACCATCCCTTCCGGCGACAGCAGTTCACGAAGGGTGTAGCAGGCCCCGATCCGGGTCGAGTCCCGCAGCCACATCACGGGGTATTCACTGACCAGCTGGTCATACACGCATTCTGCCGTATGGAAGTAATTCTCATCCGCCCTGCATAAATCACACATAATCCTTCCTTAACTGAAAATTCCGCCTGTAAGCCTTGTGAAGCCATCATCAGAACAGTGAACAATACAGTTTAAAGACCTTATCGATGAGGCAGGCTTTCCACGGCGGACCGCTGTGTTCAGACTGCGACAGATGGTAGTCTCCGGTGAGCACCCAGAAATCAGGCTGGCCTGATTGTTCTGCCACCATTCTGCCGTTTCGTTTGAGAATTTTGGGAGATCGCCATTCCTGACGCCGCCGGGCTGTCTCGACGGGGCAGTCCTCATTAAGGCCAGAGTAAAGCCACAGCTCCTGGTGGCCATATACATCCTCAAGCTCCCGGACCACATCGTTAAATGATCTAAATGTTGGTTTACCCATACCTCGCCTAAAAGCTTCGTTTTGACATCCTCCCTGTCTTTCAGGGCGGGGAGGCTGTCAAATTCCCCAGAACATCAGGTTTATCGCATTTTTGATGTCATTTTCCCGGTGGCTGAGATCGGCCACTTCCTCCCCGGTGACGGAGGCCGTGACGCTGGCCATGTCCGTGGTCATCAGGCGGTAGCTGTCGTCCCCGATGTGCACCACCGGATAGAGTTCACGGGAGACCTTATCCGACAGCAGCCGGGCGCTGGCCAGCGGGATCACCATCCGTCGCCCGGGGGTATCGATGATGTCACTCTGCACATCCACGAACAGACGATAGCGGCTCTCTCTTTTATAGGCATAAACCTTAAACTGCATCTCACCAGTCCCTGTTTTCGTCGGCGAATGAACCGTTCATCTCAATAAAGCGGGCAACCTCGGCCATCCCTTCCTGATTTTCGGCCTGCCAGCGTTCGGCACGCAGACGACGGGCCTCATTCTGCATGGCCCTGTTCACCAGGCCGGAGATATTGACGTCCGCGGATTTCAGTAACTGATAACTGTCGCTGTCTATGGTGACGGTGATGCGCTGCTTCATGATGCACTCCGGAATACATACTAATGATATGTATAACAGTATAGCTTAATGATGCAGCTGACACACGCCAGACAGAAACATACTGTTATGTCGCCATTCATTTCACACCGTGAAATTCACATACACAATAATCACCAGAGAGATAACAAGCAGCCATACAGCCACGCCGTTAAATTACCGGACGGCCGTTCCGGTTGGATCCGACTTTTCGCACTTTATGAAGTTTCCGGAAGTGTACCACGGTCAGGGAATAAGCAAAGCGGCGTTTTCCGGTGGTGAGCAGGCGGTCGCGGGGCAGGGGAGGGACACAACATATAGCGTTACAACCAGCTGAGAACACCGCTAGATATTGTGTTTCCGGGCCGCTGCGCCCCGGCGGGGCTGAAGCAGATCCGGAACCGGCAGAAATCGGATCTTAAAATGAGAAACAGAAAAAAGGTAATAAAAATCTTGCATTCGCAATACAACCAGGGGAAAGTAATACCAACCTGCGAGTGGAGTCAAATCCCGCTTTGTAGGAATTTTTTCATTTTAGATTAAAACGTCAAAGAGGGGTTCATTATGAACATTCAGACTTCATCTGAACAAAACGAGTCTCAGGGGACCGTGTCGGTCTCACTTAAAGGCATTCCGACCGATCAGGGCCAGGCGCTGAAAGAGGTGGCCAGAGCACGGGACATTAACCAGTCTGCGCTGCTGCGTGAGATGGTTAATGCCAGTATGGGCAGTATACTCCACGTCTTCTGCCTTAAGAGCCCGCTTGTCGCATCCCTGGATCAGGATATCGCCCAGTATAACGGCTGTACTGTCCTGCCGGCATGGGGCAGTGTCCCTCCGGCCCCCCTGTTTGAAGCGGCCTACCGCGACCTGCTTGGTATCCATACGGAAGATGATCTGACCCGGATTTTACTGCGTAATGCACAGTACCTCCGCATGCGAAGCAGCCAGGTTCTGCCACCGGGACAGCAGTTCTATGGCGGGACAGCGCTGTATTTTGCCCTGTTCTGCGATGTCGCCGGTCGTGATGAACAGACGATTGAAGCCTTCTGGGCCAGTATCGCGCGTTTCTGGGGAGCCTGGTATCGTCGGCAGGATTACTATCAGCAGATCAACCAGCTACGCGGAGTCATGGGCAAGGCGCCGGCGAATGGTCTCAGCGAGGCGCATGCGGTGGGCGTTTACAGCCGGGTCGCTGTGTTTCAGGATGAAAGCGGCCAGAAAGGACTCAGCCAGGTGCTGCTGACCCTTCGCACAGAGAATACGCAGGCGCTGCCGGCAGGCGCGTTCGATCAGTTTGAGTTGCCGTGCTGTAATGGTCACATTCTTGTGCCTGATCCGGGCTATGGTGCCCCCGTTGTTTTTCTCAACAATGTACTCGGCCTGGGGTTCCGCTTCCGGGAAGGAACCTGCTCCATGCACTGCTACACTGTGGAGGACGTCCGACTCGGGGCCACTCAGACACTGACGGAAGTGGCGGAATCGCTCGTCAGTAATGTTGATGCTCCCCTGCGGGCCTATGCTGCAACCATCCCGGTAAATCAGAGGTAGTTGCTTTGACATCCTCCCTGCCTGAAGGACGGGGAGGATGTCAACTCATGGGGTCAGCTACGGCCCCGTTTCAGTTCACGGACACAGGGATCATAATCATCTGCATAACCTCCATAGTCACGGCTGGGCATGAAGTACCATTTTTTGCCGTCCCAGCCGACGATCCGGGTGGTTGGTTTGGTTTTATTAAAAACAACAATACAGACGCCGGAGGGAGACCCCGGGGGAAGAAGCCGTTGCACCACACACTCACTGTTGCCCACATCAATCCAGTCTTTGACGTGAATTTCAGGATGGCTCATTGTTAATCTCCAGGTGATAAAATTGATTACCGTACAGTGTACAGTGACCGGGTAATGCTCCTGACACCAGTATATTGCGGTGGTGTTGCCCTGATTCAGCCAGCACCTATAGAATTGCGCTATGAATATTCGTGACGTATATACGGGCCTGTTTTTTTCACGTTAGCAAATTTGCCCGTGCGGCAGAAACTCGATTTTAGCAATGGACGATCTGGACACTGATTTCCCCTCACGGTCTATACCGAAAGTGGAGTTCCCATCCGGCGGGAGATTCCGGACTGATGTATAAGCATATGCAAGTGCCGTTTCAAGCGTGCCCTTTTCATAAACAATATCTGCCTGGAACCAGATAATACAGGGGTGAAGCACCTTGAGGTAATGCGGCGTAAGATCGTGGGCGTAGTTCTCAAAGTATGCGTTACAGACATCCTCTACCAGCTCCGGCAGCCTGAGATAATCATGTTGCCCATTTTCACTGGTGTGGAAATGTAATTCCCGAACCAGATGGCCGTAAGGCCCCCAGTGCGTTCTATCGCCAGTTCTGAGCTGAAACATCTCATCCGGGACGCCCCCCGGAACATTCCATTCCTGAAGGTGTTTACGGACCATCTCATTCGGAGCCAGGTCGAGCAGCATTTTTATGGCGAGTGATTCTGACTGATTTAGCGCCAGTAACCCCGCGGGAAAAGTGTTACCGGCGAAAGTCCGGGTACCATGAAACCACAGAGCTCGTGTGAATGGTCCCGGTTCGCCCAGTTCCGCACAGACGTACTCTCTCAGATACTGAGGTGCATCAACCAACTGGCGAGGATTAAGCTCGTAGATACTTTCAAGATCGAGCGAAAGCAGCACCCTTTTCAGCTTTTCAGGGGGACAGCCAAACCCGGCAGATAATGTATGCAACGCCTGAGTTCGTGAGGAGCAATCGAGGATCAACATTGTGTAACCCCCTCACAAATCCTGTAGTTTAACAGCCCGGGCTCGACGCCGGGCCATATTGCCGAGCAGCAGGGTCGCATAATATTTCAGAAAGGGTAAAAGTTCCGGGGCGCTGAAAGTGGCATAGGCATTCTCATCCTCAGGAGCATCCCTGAAAGCAATCAGATCGACAAGACGATCGTCGGTGACTGATACAACCTGGACGCTGAAATGAGCCACAGAATTTCTCATTTTAAGGATAAGATCACGCAGAGTCATCTCCGGTCCGGGTAGCTGCGACTCCTGTAACCCCATGTTTGTTTTAAGCAGCTGCGTTAAACGGTCAGCGGGCAGGAAAGAGAGCGCCTTCTCTTTCGGCAGCACGATGAGACCCAGAAGGCAATTCAGGGTCAGTGTGTAGTTGTACTGCTCCCTGAAGGGCTTGCCCTGCACCTCAATCATTTCGTTATACTGATCAATAAGTGCCAGTGTTCGCTGAACAAATTCGGTCTCAAAATCTGAATAATTTCCCATTTAACCCTCCCGTTCCGGTTCGAGAATCCACTATATCATCCGGTCAGCCTGACGGCTCAGGTACAGCATTTCCGAGTATCAGGGTTTTCGGATCTTCATTGGGGATGAAGCACACTGGTGCATATAAGACAGTAATTAATTATTATTTTTGCTAAAAAGACATTAATGTCCAGAAAGCACAAAGGAATTTTATTATTGCCATTAAAGCAATTTCACTTCAATTAAATTACGAAGGTCATTACTTCCGGTCATGTCAGATTTGGAACGCAAGAGTGGTTCAGATAAATCTGATCAAGATGACACAACCAGAATGAAAAGTGGGCTACGATAGAAAGGCTCAAAGAATTCAAGGATAAGGAGAAAAAAATGGCTCAACTCAGGATCCGGGGCGTAAGAAGTTACGCGCCTGACCGGGATATCTGCTTTGATCTCAGCAGTAAGGTGACACTCATCTACGGCCAGAACGGCTCGGGGAAATCCACGGTATCAGGCTATTTTTATGACCGGCAGGCGGATAAATATCGGCACTGTGCCTTTGAGAGCCCGCACATCAGCCACTTTCAGGTCTTTAATCAGGAATATATTGACAGCAAATTCGCCCGTGCGGACTATCAGCCCGGGATCTTCACTCTCAGTGAGGCCAATCAGGAAAGCCAGGATAAAATAAACAGTAATAATAAAGAAAGAACAAAACTGAGTGCCCACCTGGAGAAACTTAATGAGGAGATTGCACAAAAAGAAGGGATGAAAGAAACGATCGTCGACCACTGTGCCAGGGATATTTTCAACCGGACAGTCAATGACAGAAAAAACCTCAGCGATTTCCTTGAGGGTGCCAAAATTAAAAGATCGTTTTACGAACGTATGGTTGCAACACCACTTTCAGACGTGCGTACCACAACGGAGGAACTGACTGATAAATGGCGAATGTTAAGTCAAAGCGAAGGAACGCTTGTCAGCGAAATTCATATTCCACGAACAACTGTCTTAACGGAAGAAACAATAAAACTGATGAAGGAACCTGTTGTGCCTGTAAGTAGCACGCAATTCTCTGCACTCATCCAGAAAATCGGTAATGCAGACTGGGTGCGCCAGGGGCAGCATTATATACACGACGATGTTTGCCCCTTCTGCCAGCAGCCCTTTGATGTCATAGCCTTTTCGCGCGAACTCACTCAGATGTTCGATGAGTCTTATCAGACTTCTCTTGGAGTGCTGAGCCAGGCAGCAGAAGGGCTGGCTCAGGACTGTGATGCCCTGGCCGAATTTGAACACCGTGTTGCAACCCATTCTTTCGTTGATGAGGGAAGTCAGATTTTATCTCTGGTGAAAGCGGTAAATAAAGGCTTTCAGATTTTGTTACAGCAACTCCTTAATAAAATTAAAGAACCGTCTCTGAAGGTACAGCCTGAGAACCTTCAGGAATCCCTGTTCTTACTCCAGAATGAAGTGGACGCGTTCAATACCCGGGTACGGGAAAATAACCGACTGGCTGAAAACTTTACCCATGAAAAAAAGTCCCTGCACGCTGATGTAATGGCGCATCTCAGAGGGATTTGCGAAGAGTTCTTTACCGAACGTGACAGGCAGCTTGGTGAGCTACAAAATGAAATTAACAGTAGGTTGCGTGATGGCGGGATCCTCGAAGCAAACAAGAAGCAGCTGGATGACGAGACGAATGCCCTGACCGGACAACTCTCGGACATACAACCCACTATTGACAGTATCAACGCGAATCTCAGACTGCTGGGGATCACCGGCTTTGAGATCATCTGCCATGATACTGAGATGAAACTATACCGTCTGCGCCGGGGAAGCGAGCCTGAGAAGGCTGAAGTATTCAAATCCCTCAGTGAGGGTGAGAAAACAATGGTTTCTTTCCTTTATTTCATAGAATCATGCTCCGGCAGTCTCACCCCTGAAACCATTCATCCGGAGAATAAACTTATTGTTATTGACGATCCGATTTCCAGCCTGTCACATAACTATATTTATGAAGTCGCAGCTCTCATTAAACGGAAAATTATAAAATCAGGTGCAGCGAGACATGTAGTGATACTGACTCACAATATGTTTTTCTTCCAGGAAATACTGTTAAACAGCGGCCGCCTGCAGGATAACAGAGAGGCACCGGTGAACTGGTCTCTGCTTCGAATTATTAAGTCTGACTACAGTTCCTGCGAGAAGCTCTCCATGCACGAGATGCTCAATGAATATCAGGCGTTATGGCAGACCCTGAAAGACGTCAGGGATGGAAAAACCCAGCCTATTGTGCTTTTTAATACGATGAGAAATATTCTTGAGTACTATTTCAGTTTCGCCTGTAAAACTGAAAAACTTAAAGAGGCCCTGGAGTCTCTGGCAGCCGAACACAGCGATGCCGGAGAGTATGATTCATTTTATCGGGCTATTAACCGGCACTCTCATTCTGATGGCCGAAATCTCTTTTCTACAGGGGTCATCGATAAGGAACGTTATCTAAGTATGTTTAGAAAAGTGTTTACTCAGACAGACGACGATGATCACTATCTTGCCATGATGGGGGAATCAGCAGACCTGCAGGAAACAGTGGAGTAACAAGCAGTGCCGTCACCTGCGGGTACCGTTCACTTAACGCGTCGGGAGCGAGCGCATGTGCTTACGCACATGCTCTACGCGCCCGAAACGAAAACGTGTATACCGTACAACGGGTACAATTTTCGGTTTCATGGCGGGTTTCCTTTTACAGTCCGGCTACTGCCGGAAGTCCCTGTAACCATTTACAGGCGGTAAAAAGCGCAGAGGGGAACACCCGAGGTGACGACAGCTCATTATAAACACCGTTCCGGTTTGAGGTAAATCATTTCCACATTTGAAAGAGGGAAAAGCAGAGCTCCTATTCCCGGAACTAACAACAATGCACATCCAGCCTTTTATAACCAATTCTAAGGAAAGCCAGAGCTCATGCAGTTAACGGTCGTCCCGCACTCCAGTCCCCTCGCTAGCAACCGAGCATGTTATTTCCGGCATTGGTATTTTTCGGATCTGCAGTGCGAAGAAGAATGATTATTGCAGGACGAACACAAAAATAGACTGATTGTTGTGAAAAGTGAATTATTGCATCTCAGTTCATAAATATGATGAATTGTTGACGAAAATATGACTATCACCGCAGACAGATGTTTCTGAGACGCCACCGTAAAATCACATGGCAGCATAGCGATATCCTCACTATGATGGGGGAGAAATTCTCATCATAAGGATCCCTCCGGTGAAAGGTTCAGTATGGAATAAATGGGATTTACATATTCACAGTCCAGTGACATGGCAGGCCAATGGTTATGCCGGCCAGTGTGATATCGCGCGCTATGTTCAGCTTCTCGGGGAAAAGCAACTTTCCCTCATCGCCGTGACCAACTATTTTTATTTCCGGCAGAATGAGCTGGAAATGATACGGGAAGAAATTGCCCGCCAGAACCTGAATATCACGGTACTGGGAAATGTTGAGTTTCGCCTTGATCAACAGAACAAGGCCGGGGACTTTATTAATGTTCATATTCTTTTCTCCGACAGGATCAGCACTGAGCGTATTAATGAAGCCCTGTCCCGTTTCCCGCACAGGTTAACTGACGGTGACAGAAAAGCCATTTACTGCTGCGAAAAGAGTGTTGCGATGAGCGGTCATGGCGTGGATACCATTGTGGTGGCGTTCAGTACACTGCTTGAACACCTCAGTGCATCATTCCGACCATTCAGGGATTATCTAGTGGCGGTATGTCCTAACGGGTATGGCGGTTACCGGCCGGATGCGAACGGCCGTTCTGCGGCCATAGCAACCGAAATCGACCGTCAGGGACAGATGATCTTTGGCGGGAAAGGGGATCGTGAATTCTTTCTGAGAACGGATCGTTATGATGGCGCCAGCGTCAAACCCGTCTTCCTCTGCTCCGATGCCCACCGGATGGAGGATATCGGCAGCCGATACACCTGGGTAAAGGCGCTTCCGACCTTCGAGGGGTTACGCCAGGCACTGCTGGAGCCTGAAGCCCGCCTCAGGATAGGGGAGGAGTGGCTGGCAGAACTTACGCCAAAAGCGCATTTCAGTCAGATTGATGTTGAAGGGACGATTTTTGATGGCCAAGAAATCAGCTTCAGGAAACTGTCCATCCCCCTCAGTCAGGATATGGTGGCCATCATTGGCGGCCGGGGAACAGGTAAAAGTCTGCTGCTTGATGCGCTCCGTTCCCGTTTTGCCGGGGCGGCGGCCCGGGGAAGCGATCAGCGTGATGTGAATGTTCAGCATATGAGTATTGAGCTGGATAAGGCCAATGGTGAGAAGATCCGTTTTGATGCCCGTTCTGAAGGGTATGAGTACTTGCATGTGTCTCAGGGCGAAATCAAAAAGCTCTGTCAGGAGCCGGGGCTCATCAGCGACGAGATAAAGAAAATGCTGAGGCTGACACCGGCCCATGAGGCGGGCAATACGGCCGCACAGCTGGCGGAAAACCTCAGTGCTTGGCGTGCCTGGCGTGAATTCAGCCTGTACCGAAGTGCGTATTCAGAGCCGGTGAATACGCGTCATTTTCAGCTGAATATCATCAGAGCCGCTCAGGAAAAGATTGAGGTTCTCACTAGTGACCGCAATAAGGCACTGATTGAGACGTTTCGCGAAAACAGCCGGCGCCAGACATTACTGCTTCAGACGCGGGATAAACTGACTAGTGTGCGTGCGGACATTGTGACGACCGCAGAGGATCTGAATGCCAGAATTGCGGCGATTAATGCAGAGGATAGTGCTCATGAAGCGATCCCGCTCGTGGATCTGTCTGCCCAGACAGAGGTTATTGAGCGCAGACTGCTGTCCGTGCAAGAGCAGACCGAACAGTTTGGTCGCGATAACGACGAGATTATCGGTACTTTCCGCGAGCAGGGACTGGGACAGGACATTACCGGGTTGCTGGAAAAGGTACATGAATATCAGCGCCAGACGGAGCTGGCGGAAACGCATCTGCGTGAAATAGGACATCAGGAGACACTGTACCGGAGCGGACTGGAACAACGCACCAGGCTTGCGGCTGAATTCATGGATGGATTGCTGTCAAGACAGGGAGTGATCGACACGGCTTTCGCATCGCTGACCACAAAACCTCATCTGACGCAGGATCAGCAGGCCCTGATACAGGACATTCTTACGGATATCCGCATTTATGGCCAGCCTCACTTTGATGTTACTGCCTTTTACAACGGGATGCTCAGTTGTCTGAACCGAGGCCGGTTCAGGGCGGCCGGGGAACTGACTACCCAGGATAGGTTGCGGGAGGTATTCAGGATCAGCAGCATTGATGAGTTCCGGGCCCTGCTGGCAAATGAACCCATGCTGGTGCTGCCGGAATGTCCGGACAATAAACTAACCATCGAGGCGTTTTTCTGGCGCGACGAATATTTTAACAGTCAGGGACCGGATGCACTTCTCAGTTATCTGTTCAGTCCGGAGCAGATCCAGCGCTATCTGAACGTCAGGGCGGAATTTGAATACAAAGGTAAAACCGTCGAAAAACTGTCAGCCGGGCAACGGGGGACCTTCTATGTCTGCCTTAAACTGGCGACAGATGCCTTCGGATCGCCGTTTGTCTTTGATCAGCCGGAAGATGACCTGGATAATGAATTCATCATGCACAGTCTGGTCCCACTTTTCAGAAAAATAAAACAGTACCGACAGGTCATCATTGTGACGCATAACGCCAACCTGGTGGTTAACTGTGATGCTGAACAGGTCATCATCGCGGCCAACAATGATGAAGTTATCAGTTACCGTAGCGGAGCGCTGGAATACGGAGATCACGGGGCGGAGAACAGTATGCGCAAGGCTATATGTGACGTGCTTGAAGGGGGGCGCCAGGCGTTCGAAGCGCGTGAGCAAAAATACGGGATGATGTGGCTTAACGCCATCTGATGAATCTCAGGAACTGAAGGATTCAATCCCATATAAGACTTTAAAGCAGACCGTCATCAGGTCTGCTTTTTCTTCCGGTTTAACCTTTTTTCGGATCTGAAAATGAAGAAATAATTAATACCGAAAAAATCAAAAAATCAATAGTTAAAAACTATGAAAGGTGGGGTGAGAACAAAACTTGCGCAACTTAACGATTTAACGTAGTCTATAAAGCATGAAATCGAAAAGGAGGTTTTATGAACACAACAACTCAAAAACGAAACGGTAATGATCGTTCCTCCACTATGCATAATTTTTTGGACAACAGCATTGCTGCAGAGCGTCTTGAGAATTTTTTTCAGGATCTGGTCGAGGAAGTTCGGTCAGGTAAAACACCGATTGCTCCTGAAAGTATGGGGAAGACCGATGCGGTTTTTACCATGGATGTCATCCTGAAGTTACTTGAAAATCGCGCTGTTAACAGCCTGACGCCGGAAAAAAAACGTCAGCAGCGACGTTTACACAGTAAGGCCCTTTTCCTTCAGAGACTGGAAAATGACGGCGGGGTTTACACCTCAGCTAAAGCTGCAGAAATGGTAGGCAGGAGTAAACCCACAGTTAAAACCTGGAAAGATACCGATCAGTTACTTGCTCTTGATATTGACGGTGAGTTTTACTACCCGGTGTTTCAGTTTACTGATGAGGAAGAGATCTCGGACAAAGGCGTGCTCCGGGGTGTGGCCGAACTGCTGACTATGCTGAGCAGCTTCAGTGACCGAATGAAATATTCTTTCTTTATGGAACAGAGAAATACTGTCCTGGATGGGCTGAACCCTGCAGGACGTTCGTTTACCGTCGCCGAGGTTCTGAAAGGCAATCCGGATGAAAAAGTGATGAATGAATTACGCCGGCTGGCTCGCAACTATGGCACACAGAACGCCGTTTAATGAAAGGGGGTGCTTGCCCCCCTTTATCAGTTATTCCTCAACAGGAATTCCCAGGTCATAAACAAGAATATCTGCCGCTTCCTTACCCTGATACTCAAACTGACTGAGACTTGTCTGGCTCCGGGTTATGGCCAGCCCGGTTCCGGCCGGATCGTCATGCCATAGCACAAGGCATGGGTCACTGGTGACATTTGATGGAAACTCCATTCCGTCAAACCCTGCTGAATGAACTTTTTCAGCCAGTTGATGAGTCACTGCACGTGTTGAGGTTGTTACATCATTCAACCTTAAATCACTGCATTTAATCAGCTTACTGACCTGAAGGACCCAAATATCTTTCTCAATGACGACGGTCCCCATCATGTAATTATCGAGATCTGATTCCCTGAGCCCTGTTTTATGCTGAAACACTTCCTTCATTGCCGTGTCGGGAGTTTTGGCCACGTACATAGAGCCATTCTCACCATCATTAAGACTGTAACGGCAATCCTCGCCATTACGATTGAAAAAGACACTGCTTCCGCCGTAACTACCGAGCTGAAGCCGGAACACCTCAGTTCCTGATGGCACAGTCATTCCGCACCGCTGGAGCTGTTCGTCCTGTAACTTCCCGATTTTATCGAGAGATGCCACGTCCTGTTCATTCATGCCTGCATTTAGAGAAGTTTCAACAGTCTGATTAACTTCGTCGTTTGGGTTTACCCCTGATTTTGAACTCATATTTTCCACCGCCTTTCATATAAGGATTAACATAAGCCATAGGCTTAATCTCCATCGTTTTGATGTTTTGTCCCCCGGACAGAATGCCTGGGAGGACGTTGTATCTGTCAGCTGTGCTGACAGACCCTCAAAGCATAAACGATTGAGAATGTTAAACAACGGTCTGTAATGCACAGAGGGGCAGAAAAATTACGGTATAGAGGGACTACCATTCATAAAAGAAGACGTGCGGATCCGCTTAAGACAATTTTCGGATCTGCACGGCGGGAAACGCGTAAGTGATATGATAATTAAACCATACGCATAAAATCACACTGGATGTGATATTTATCTAAACTAACAATATCATATCTGATATGATGTTTATTCATTTTGTAGAAAATCATCCGATATATGATTTTTACTTCACCGTACATTATCAGACGGAGCGTGCAGGATGGATGAAGAAATGATGTTTTCGCTCAGCTATGAGCAAATGACGCAGATGGCAGAAGAGGAAATAAAGCAATGCGATTTTCGCAGGGATGGCACCCATTATGTCTGGGAAGTGAACAAGGCTCATGACATCCTCCGCTTCTGGTATCTCCTGGCGCTGCGCGGACACACGGGCCTGGCCACCACTCGGGTCGAAGCAGACTATAAACGGTTAAAAACGCTCATTTCTCAGAGGAACGAGGGACAATGATGCGGGAAAAATCCCGACGTCCGTCGCCGCTGCAGCGGCGGGTGCTGATTGTGCTGGCCGCCCTCGGTGCGAAACGTCCGGGGCCGGTGGCGACGCGGGATATTGAGCGGGTGCTGGAGCAGGGCGGGGACGCCCCGGTGTACGGGCCGAACCTGCGCGCCTCCTGCCGGCGCATGGAAGCCGCGGGCTGGCTGCGCACCCTGCGCGCCCCGAACCTGCAGCTGGCCGTCGAGCTGACGCAGGCCGGTCGCGGCATTGCAGAACCGCTCTACCAGGAAGCACGCGAGGCTGAAACGGCACGACAACGACTGACCGACGTCCGGCGTCTGCCGTTACGCCAGACGACTGCCGGTGACGCGGTGGAGCTGCAGCTGGATGACGGCCATTACACCATCAGGGAAGCGGCCTACGTGATCCGTCTGGACGGTACCACCTGCCTGCAGCTGACGGATGCCGGCGGCATACGCCGGATAAAAGAGGGCGATCCCCTGCAGGTGGCCAGCTGGTATCAGGCCTGTTTTGATGCAGGCCTGCCGGTCATCGTCCAGGTGAATGAGAGCCGGGACTGATCGCCACCACACAAGGAACAGGAGCATAAAATGAAAGTCACTGAACCCGGACTGAATACGCTGATCGATAACCTGAACACCCTGATTTGTGAGGACAGCCTGCTCACGCGCAAGGAGCGTGATGCGCTTGAAACGGTCCCGGATGAAGAGATCGGTACGCATCTTTACTGGCTTTCCGAGAAACTGGGCAGAACGCCTTTCAGTGTTGCTTTCCAGATCGCGGCAATCAGGGAGCTGCAGGACGGCTGGGAGGAGCAGTTCAGGGAGATTTCGGATAACATTCGCTTGTCCGGTCTGAGCATCAGTGAATATCTGAAACAGAATGGCACGGACCTGAACGCCTGAATGCCATTTGCGTTATCGACAAATTATATAATGAGGGGCAGTGATGAAAACAGCGGTATGGTTGGTGGTGTATTATTACCGGGACACCTCAGGATGTAGCAGAAGATGACGAAACAGGAATGGATTTTACGACTTCGACGCTGTACCTCGAAGGACACCCTGGAAAGGGTGATAGAAAAAAACAAATATTCCCTGTCAGATGATGAACTTGAGCATTTCAATGCCGCGGTGGATCACCGGCTGGCGGAGATGACGATGGGAAAGTTATATGACCGGGTACCGCCAGGTATCTGGAAATTTGTGAAATAGAACAGGTGACCTTATGAACAACGATAATCTGAAACTTATATTGCCGTAGGGGATCATCATGACGGGAACAGGAATTTTCACGGTACGTATCGGCGATGAAGTGAAGCACATTACCGATCTCGATGTACTAACACTCATGCATGAATTGTCAAAGCTTAAAAAAGAAAATACTGCCCTGTATGACTATAACCGTCAGGTTAACCGGGGGTGGCGCGGCTTTATTCTTCGCCTGATGGGTATCCATTTGCCTGACAAAGACCGTGTCCGTCTTCAGGGCATTAATGTCGGAAAAGAATCCATCTATCCTGACTGAAGCCGTGCCGGCAGTGATAGTGTGCAGGCCATTGCAGTAGAGCATCAATAATTTTACTTTAAGTGCATGATATTTAACATAAAACGCATTATCGGTACTTTGAAGTGTATAGCATTTGCTATACGTTCGTGTTGTGTTATTCTTGTATATCAATTGCTATACAAGAGAGGTGTGTATGAAATCAGATGTTCAACTCAACCTAAGAGCTAAAGAGTCTCAGAGAGCACTCATCGATGCTGCTGCAGAGATCCTTCATAAATCGCGAACCGACTTTATCCTGGAGATGGCCTGCAAGGCTGCGGAGAATGTGATCCTTGATCGCCGTGTTTTCAATTTTAACGACGAACAGTATGCAGAGTTCATCGATATGCTCGATGCACCAGTCGAGGATGAGCCCGCCATTAATAAACTACTGGCAAGGAAACCTCAGTGGGACGTATAACCACGCCCGAGCCGTTATCCAGCTCTCATCAGCTGGCTGAGTTCGTCAGTGGAGAGACAGTCCTCGATGAATGGCTAAAACAGAGAGGTTTAAAAAATCAAGCTCTTGGCGCTGCCCGAACGTTCGTTGTTTGCAAGACGGGTACGAAGCAAGTAGCTGGTTTTTACTCTTTGGCCACCGGCAGCGTTAACCATACGGAAGCGACAGGTAGTCTTCGGCGTAACATGCCAGATCCTATACCGGTGATTATACTCGCTCGCCTGGCGGTAGATGTCTCATTGCACGGAAAAGGGGTTGGCGCCGATTTACTCCACGATGCAGTTCTACGGTGTTATCGCGTAGCTGAGAACATTGGGGTTCGTGCGATAATGGTTCATGCGCTTACTGAAGAAGCCAAAGGTTTCTATGCTCACCATGGATTTAAGGCATCACAAACTCATGAGAGGACTCTGTTTCTAAAGCTTCCATGACTGGTTGCTGGAATGGGAAAGTAGCTGGTTACCGTCTTAACATATTGATTTTTATGTTATTTATTTTAATATTTAACATAATCTTTGTTAAGCGCACTAAGGTTGTAATGGCTCAATAGTAATGTCCGCCTGTGGCTCAATTCAGATGTCCGCGCTATGGTAAGCTTCACTGGTCCGTTTAAACTACCGGGAGGCATATCATGAGCGCAGAAA
>NZ_JCAXWU010000033.1:0-26258 GCF_059759695.1 Klebsiella sp. M041 | reverse complement strand
GCCGGAAGGCGTAGAGATGGTAATGCCGGGCGACAACATCAAAATGGTTGTTACCCTGATCCACCCGATCGCGATGGACGATGGTCTGCGTTTCGCAATCCGTGAAGGCGGCCGTACCGTTGGCGCGGGCGTTGTAGCTAAAGTTCTGGGCTAATTCGTTAGCTTTGAATAAAAAAGGGCGCTTCGGCGCCCTTTTTGCTGTCCGTCGTTCAGCGAAAAGGGCGGTGCTACTGGCGATTCATAACGTGCGCTGCGGCGGATAATGAGTAAATGGTCTATTGTAATCATAACTATTCTCATTTAATATTTGTGCATAAATTGAACGGGAGTTTATATGTACGTTTGTTTGTGCAATGGCGTCAGCGATAAAAAAATTCGCCAGGTTGTTCGCCAGTTTCAACCGCAATCTTTTCAGCAATTACGTAAGTTTGTTCCCGTTGGAAATCAATGCGGTAAGTGTGTTCGCACGGCGCGGGAAGTTATGGAAGATGAATTAACCACCATGCCGGAATTCAAAGAAATCGCCTGAAGTCCACGCTTCTCTTTTGACATCCCTATAGGCCGGACTACGCTTCAATGAGTGGAAGCGGAGGGACTATATAATGAAAGGTGATGTCAAAATCATAAGTTATCTCAATAAATTATTGGGAAATGAGCTGGTCGCAATTAATCAGTACTTTCTCCATGCGAGAATGTTCAAAAACTGGGGCCTGATGCGCCTCAACGATATTGAGTACCACGAATCCATCGACGAAATGAAGCACGCCGATAAATACATCGAGCGTATTCTTTTTCTCGAAGGTATCCCGAATCTGCAGGATCTCGGCAAACTTGGCATCGGTGAAGATGTGGAAGAGATGCTGCAGTCCGATTTAAGACTGGAGCTGGAGGGGGCGCAAAACCTGCGCGAGGCGATCGCCTATGCCGACAGCGTCCATGACTACGTCAGCCGCGATATGATGATTGAGATCCTGGCGGATGAAGAAGGCCATATCGACTGGCTGGAAACCGAACTCGATCTGATCGGCAAAATCGGTCTGCAAAATTACCTGCAGTCGCAGATCAAAGTGTCAGACTAGCCAGCGTCTGACACCCGCACCAGAAACCCGCGGCCGCCAGAAATGGCCCAAACGGCAGCGGGTTGTTCCCCCACCATTTACTGCTCCCGCCGTACCTGGCGTACAAACCTGATACTGCCCACACCGTGCAGGCGAGCAGCGATGCCACCAGTAGCAGCTGCGGCAGCAATCGCCAGCCATGCCAGGCGCCGAGGGCGGCGAGATATTTGATATCCCCATACCCCAATCCCTCATAGCCGCGGATCCCGCGATATAGCCAGTAAAGCACAGCCAAACTGAGATAGCCGGCTATCGCCCCCCAGACGGCATCATGAAGCTGGTGCGGCGCCAGACAGAGATAAAAAAGCAAACCACTCCACAGCAGGGGACAGGTGTAACGGTCGGGCAGCAGGCCGTGACGCAGGTCCTGGTGGCATAAGGCTAAGGTCAATCCGCTATAGCACAGCAAGAAGGGGAGGGCGGCGAGCATGGTTAACCCCGCAATCGTCAAAGAACATCGTCTCACTATGCTTATTGTCCCCGTTCAGTGCAAAAGGGACTTCCCTGGAATGGATGGCACTATCCGCGTTAATTTGCCGCGTTGTCACCCGGTACCGTTCGCTAGCGCGAAGGTGCGCAAATCCTGGTGATGATTTTCTAAACAGCACTTGCGTAGCGCCAGAATTTGCGTATAATGCGCGGGCCTGTCAAAGTTGACGGCCGGTTCAATATGAACCCTGGTAATCGCAGTTGGGTTATCAAACAATGTCCCCAATCGGGGGGCTATGTAAGAACGGTTACACTCTCCCATCAATCGTAATGGGTATGAGGAGTAATCATTTCGTCTATAAAATAATTGGAGCTCTGGTCTCATGCAGAACCAAAGAATCCGTATCCGCCTGAAAGCGTTTGATCATCGTCTGATCGATCAATCAACCGCGGAAATCGTCGAGACTGCTAAGCGCACTGGTGCGCAAGTCCGTGGTCCGATCCCGCTGCCGACCCGCAAAGAGCGCTTTACCGTTCTGATCTCCCCGCACGTCAACAAAGACGCGCGTGACCAGTACGAAATTCGCACTCACAAGCGTCTGGTTGACATCGTTGAGCCAACTGAAAAAACCGTTGATGCTCTGATGCGTCTGGATCTGGCTGCCGGTGTAGACGTGCAGATCAGCCTGGGTTAATCAGGTCATCGAGCGATTGAGAGGTTGAAACAATGATTGGTTTAGTCGGTAAAAAAGTGGGCATGACCCGCATCTTCACTGAAGATGGCGTTTCTATCCCAGTAACCGTAATCGAAGTTGAAGCAAACCGTGTTACTCAGGTTAAAGACCTGGCTAACGATGGCTACCGCGCAATCCAGGTTACCACCGGTGCTAAAAAAGCTAACCGTGTAACCAAGCCGGAAGCGGGTCACTTCGCTAAAGCTGGCGTTGAAGCTGGCCGTGGTCTGTGGGAATTCCGTCTGGCTGACGGCGAAGAATTCACCGTAGGTCAGAACATTAGCGTTGAACTGTTTGCTGACGTTAAAAAAGTTGACGTAACCGGTACCTCTAAAGGTAAAGGTTTTGCTGGTACCGTTAAGCGCTGGAACTTCCGTACCCAGGACGCTACTCACGGTAACTCCTTGTCCCACCGCGTTCCGGGTTCTATCGGTCAGAACCAGACTCCGGGCAAAGTGTTCAAAGGCAAGAAAATGGCAGGTCAGCTGGGTAATGAGCGTGTAACCGTTCAGAGCCTGGACGTAGTACGTGTTGACGCTGAGCGCAACCTGCTGCTGGTTAAAGGTGCTGTCCCGGGTGCGACCGGTAGCGACCTGATCGTTAAACCAGCTGTGAAGGCGTGAGGAGATAGCAATGGAATTAGTATTGAAAGACGCGCAGAGCGCGCTGACTGTTTCCGAAACTACCTTCGGTCGTGATTTCAACGAAGCGCTGGTTCACCAGGTTGTTGTTGCTTATGCAGCTGGTGCGCGTCAGGGCACTCGTGCTCAGAAGACTCGTGCTGAAATCACTGGCTCCGGTAAAAAACCGTGGCGCCAGAAAGGTACCGGCCGTGCGCGTTCTGGTTCTATCAAGAGCCCGATCTGGCGTTCCGGTGGCGTGACCTTTGCTGCTCGTCCGCAGGACCACAGTCAAAAAGTTAACAAGAAGATGTACCGCGGCGCGCTGAAAAGCATCCTGTCCGAACTGGTACGTCAGGATCGTCTGATCGTTGTCGAGAAGTTCTCTGTTGAAGCGCCGAAAACTAAGCTGCTGGCACAGAAACTGAAAGACATGGCTCTGGAAGATGTGCTGATCATCACCGGTGAGCTGGACGAGAACCTGTTCCTGGCCGCACGTAACCTGCACAAGGTTGACGTACGTGATGCGAACGGTATCGACCCGGTTAGCCTGATCGCCTTCGACAAAGTCGTAATGACTGCTGATGCTGTTAAGCAAGTTGAGGAGATGCTGGCATGATTCGTGAAGAACGTCTGCTGAAGGTGCTGCGCGCACCGCACGTTTCTGAAAAAGCGTCTACTGCGATGGAAAAAACAAACACCATCGTTCTCAAAGTTGCTAAAGACGCGACCAAAGCAGAAATCAAAGCTGCTGTGCAGAAACTGTTTGAAGTCGAAGTCGAAGTCGTTAACACCCTGGTTGTTAAAGGGAAAGTTAAACGTCACGGACAGCGTATCGGTCGTCGTAGCGACTGGAAAAAAGCTTACGTCACCCTGAAAGAAGGCCAGAATCTGGACTTCGTTGGCGGCGCTGAGTAAGTCGGAGGAGTAATACAATGGCAGTTGTTAAATGTAAACCGACATCTCCGGGTCGTCGCCACGTCGTTAAAGTGGTTAACCCAGAGCTGCACAAGGGCAAACCTTTTGCTCCGTTGCTGGAAAAAAACAGCAAATCCGGTGGTCGTAACAACAATGGCCGTATCACCACCCGTCATATCGGTGGTGGCCACAAGCAGGCTTACCGTATTGTTGACTTCAAACGCAACAAAGATGGTATCCCGGCAGTTGTTGAACGTCTTGAGTACGATCCGAACCGCTCCGCGAACATCGCGCTGGTTCTGTACAAAGACGGCGAGCGCCGTTACATCCTGGCCCCGAAAGGCCTGAAAGCTGGCGACCAGATTCAGTCTGGCGTTGATGCTGCAATCAAAGCAGGCAACACCCTGCCGATGCGCAATATCCCGGTTGGTTCTACCGTTCATAACGTAGAAATGAAACCAGGTAAAGGCGGTCAGCTGGCTCGTTCCGCTGGTACTTACGTTCAGATCGTTGCTCGCGACGGTGCTTATGTCACCCTGCGTCTGCGTTCTGGTGAAATGCGTAAAGTCGAAGCAGACTGCCGCGCTACTCTGGGCGAAGTTGGCAATGCTGAGCATATGCTGCGCGTTCTGGGTAAAGCAGGTGCTGCACGCTGGCGTGGTGTTCGTCCTACCGTTCGCGGTACTGCGATGAACCCAGTAGACCACCCACATGGTGGTGGTGAAGGTCGTAACTTTGGTAAGCACCCGGTATCCCCGTGGGGCCTGCAGACCAAAGGTAAGAAGACCCGCAGCAACAAGCGTACTGATAAATTCATCGTACGTCGCCGTAGCAAATAATTTTAGAGGATAAGCCATGCCACGTTCTCTCAAGAAAGGTCCTTTTATTGACCTGCACTTGCTGAAGAAGGTAGAGAAAGCGGTGGAAAGCGGAGACAAGAAGCCCCTGCGCACTTGGTCCCGTCGTTCAACGATCTTTCCTAACATGATCGGTTTGACCATCGCTGTCCATAATGGTCGTCAGCACGTTCCAGTATTTGTTTCCGACGAAATGGTCGGTCACAAACTGGGTGAATTCGCACCGACTCGTACTTATCGCGGCCACGCTGCTGATAAAAAAGCGAAGAAGAAATAAGGTAGGAGGAAGAGATGGAAACTTTAGCTCAACATCGCCATGCTCGTTCTTCTGCTCAGAAGGTTCGCCTTGTAGCTGACCTGATTCGCGGTAAGAAAGTGTCGCAGGCCCTGGATATTCTGACCTACACCAACAAAAAAGCTGCTGTACTGGTCAAGAAGGTACTGGAATCTGCCATTGCTAACGCTGAACACAACGATGGCGCTGACATTGATGATCTGAAAGTTGCGAAAATTTTCGTAGACGAAGGCCCGAGCATGAAGCGCATTATGCCGCGTGCTAAAGGTCGTGCAGATCGCATCCTGAAGCGCACCAGCCACATCACTGTGGTTGTGTCCGATCGCTGAGACTCTGGAGACTAGCAATGGGTCAGAAAGTACATCCTAATGGTATTCGCCTGGGTATTGTCAAACCATGGAACTCTACCTGGTTCGCGAACACCAAAGAATTCGCTGACAACCTGGACAGCGATTTTAAAGTACGTCAGTTCCTGACTAAAGAACTGGCTAAAGCGTCTGTATCTCGCATCGTTATCGAGCGTCCGGCTAAGAGCATTCGTGTGACCATTCACACCGCTCGCCCGGGTATCGTTATCGGTAAGAAAGGCGAAGACGTAGAAAAACTGCGCAAGGTCGTAGCGGATATCGCTGGCGTACCTGCACAGATCAATATCGCCGAAGTTCGTAAACCTGAACTGGACGCAAAACTGGTTGCTGACAGCATCACTTCTCAGCTGGAACGTCGCGTTATGTTCCGTCGTGCGATGAAGCGTGCTGTACAGAACGCAATGCGTCTGGGCGCTAAAGGTATCAAAGTTGAAGTTAGCGGCCGTCTGGGCGGCGCGGAAATCGCACGTACCGAATGGTACCGTGAAGGTCGCGTACCGCTGCACACTCTGCGTGCTGACATCGACTACAACACCTCTGAAGCGCACACCACTTACGGTGTAATCGGCGTTAAGGTATGGATCTTCAAAGGTGAGATCCTGGGTGGTATGGCTGCTGTTGAACAACCGGAACCGGCTGCTCAACCTAAAAAGCAGCAGCGTAAAGGCCGTAAATAAGGAGCGTCGCTGATGTTACAACCAAAGCGTACAAAATTCCGTAAAGTGCACAAAGGCCGCAACCGTGGTCTGGCGCAGGGTACGGATGTTAGCTTCGGCACTTTCGGTCTGAAAGCTGTTGGCCGTGGTCGTCTGACTGCACGTCAGATCGAAGCAGCACGTCGTGCTATGACCCGTGCAGTTAAGCGTCAAGGTAAGATCTGGATCCGTGTATTCCCGGACAAACCGATCACCGAGAAGCCGCTGGAAGTTCGTATGGGTAAAGGTAAAGGTAACGTGGAGTACTGGGTTGCCTTGATTCAGCCGGGTAAAGTCCTGTATGAAATGGACGGTGTACCGGAAGAGCTGGCCCGTGAAGCATTCGGCCTGGCAGCAGCGAAACTGCCGATCAAAACCACCTTTGTAACTAAGACGGTGATGTAATGAAAGCAAAAGAGCTGCGTGAAAAAAGCGTTGAAGAGCTGAACGCTGAGCTGCTGAACCTGCTGCGTGAGCAGTTCAACCTGCGCATGCAGGCTGCAAGTGGCCAGCTGCAACAGACTCATCTGCTGAAGCAAGTGCGTCGTGATGTTGCACGCGTTAAGACTTTACTGACTCAGAAGGCGGGTGCGTAATGACCGATAAAATCCGTACTCTGCAAGGTCGCGTAGTTAGCGACAAAATGGAGAAATCCATTGTTGTTGCTATCGAACGTATGGTGAAACACCCGGTTTACGGCAAATTCATCAAACGTACGACCAAACTGCACGTACATGACGAGAACAACGAATGCGGTATCGGCGACAAGGTTGAAATCCGCGAATGCCGTCCGCTGTCCAAGACTAAGTCCTGGACGCTGGTTCGCGTTGTAGAGAAAGCGGTTCTGTAATAGAGTACGCATTCTCGATACGGATAAACGGCTCAGCGATGAGCCGTTTATTTTTTCTACCCATATCTGGTTTGTGGTGTTATAATGCCGCGCCCTCGATATGGGGCTTTTTAACGACCCTAATTTTCGGGTCTCAGTAGTAGTTGACATTAGCGGAGCACTAAAATGATCCAAGAACAGACTATGCTGAACGTCGCCGACAACTCCGGTGCACGTCGCGTAATGTGTATCAAGGTTCTGGGTGGCTCGCACCGTCGCTACGCAGGCGTAGGCGACATCATCAAGATCACCATCAAAGAAGCAATTCCGCGTGGTAAGGTCAAAAAAGGTGATGTGCTGAAGGCGGTAGTGGTGCGCACCAAGAAGGGTGTTCGTCGCCCGGACGGTTCTGTCATTCGCTTCGATGGTAATGCATGCGTTATTCTGAACAATAACAGCGAGCAGCCTATCGGTACGCGTATTTTTGGGCCGGTAACTCGTGAACTTCGTACCGAGAAGTTCATGAAAATTATCTCTCTGGCACCAGAAGTACTCTAAGGAGCGAATCATGGCAGCGAAAATCCGTCGTGATGACGAAGTTATCGTGTTAACCGGTAAAGATAAAGGTAAGCGCGGTAAAGTTAAGAATGTCCTGTCTTCCGGCAAGGTCATTGTTGAAGGTATCAACCTGGTTAAGAAACACCAGAAGCCGGTTCCGGCTCTGAACCAACCAGGCGGCATCGTTGAAAAAGAAGCTGCAATTCAGGTTTCTAACGTTGCAATCTTCAATGCGGCAACCGGCAAGGCTGACCGTGTAGGCTTTAGATTCGAAGACGGCAAAAAAGTCCGTTTCTTCAAGTCTAACAGCGAAACTATCAAGTAATTTGGAGTAGTACGATGGCGAAACTGCATGATTACTACAAAGACGAAGTAGTTAAGAAACTCATGACTGAGTTTAACTACAATTCTGTCATGCAAGTCCCTCGGGTCGAGAAGATCACCCTGAACATGGGTGTTGGTGAAGCGATCGCTGACAAGAAACTGCTGGATAACGCAGCAGCTGACCTGGCAGCAATCTCCGGTCAAAAACCGCTGATCACCAAAGCACGCAAATCAGTTGCAGGCTTCAAAATCCGTCAGGGCTATCCGATCGGCTGTAAAGTAACTCTGCGTGGCGAACGCATGTGGGAGTTCTTTGAGCGCCTGATCACTATTGCTGTACCGCGTATTCGTGACTTCCGCGGCCTGTCCGCTAAGTCTTTCGACGGTCGTGGCAACTACAGCATGGGTGTCCGTGAGCAGATCATCTTCCCAGAAATCGACTACGATAAAGTCGACCGCGTTCGTGGTTTGGATATTACCATTACCACTACTGCGAAATCTGACGAAGAAGGCCGTGCTCTGCTGGCTGCCTTTGACTTCCCGTTCCGCAAGTAAGGTAGGGTTACTTAATGGCTAAGCAATCAATGAAAGCACGCGAAGTAAAGCGCGTGGCTTTAGCTGATAAATTCTTCGCTAAACGCGCTGAACTGAAAGCTATCATCTCTGATGTGAACGCAACCGACGAAGATCGTTGGAATGCCGTTCTCAAGCTGCAGACTCTGCCGCGTGATTCCAGCCCGTCTCGTCAGCGTAACCGCTGCCGTCAAACAGGTCGTCCGCATGGTTTCCTGCGGAAGTTCGGGTTGAGCCGTATTAAGGTCCGTGAAGCCGCTATGCGCGGTGAAATCCCGGGTCTGAAAAAGGCTAGCTGGTAATTGTCACCAATTGAATCACGGGAGTAAAGACAGATGAGCATGCAAGATCCGATCGCGGATATGCTGACCCGTATCCGTAACGGTCAGGCCGCGAACAAAGCTGCGGTCACCATGCCTTCCTCCAAGCTGAAAGTGGCAATCGCCAACGTGCTGAAGGAAGAAGGTTTTATCGAAGATTTTAAAGTTGAAGGCGACACCAAGCCGGAACTGGAACTGACTCTTAAGTATTTCCAGGGTAAAGCTGTTGTAGAAAGCATTCAGCGTGTCAGCCGCCCAGGTCTGCGCATCTATAAGAAAAAAGATGAGCTGCCGAAAGTTATGGCCGGTCTGGGTATCGCAGTTGTTTCTACCTCTAAAGGTGTTATGACTGATCGTGCAGCGCGCCAGGCTGGTCTTGGTGGCGAAATTATCTGCTACGTAGCCTAATCGGAGGAAAAAATGTCTCGTGTTGCTAAAGCACCGGTCGTTGTTCCTGCCGGCGTTGATGTAAAAATCAACGGTCAGGTTATTACGATCAAAGGTAAAAACGGCGAGCTGACTCGTACTCTCAACGATGCTGTTGAAGTTAAACATGCAGATAATGCACTGACCTTCGGTCCGCGTGATGGTTACGCAGACGGTTGGGCTCAGGCTGGTACCGCGCGTGCCCTGCTGAACTCAATGGTTATCGGTGTTACCGAAGGCTTCACTAAGAAGCTGCAGCTGGTTGGTGTAGGTTATCGTGCAGCGGTCAAAGGGAATGTAGTAAACCTGGCTTTAGGTTTCTCTCACCCGGTTGATCATCAGCTGCCTGCGGGTATCACTGCAGAATGTCCGACTCAGACTGAAATCGTGCTGAAAGGCGCTGATAAGCAGGTGATCGGCCAGGTTGCAGCAGATCTGCGCGCCTACCGTCGTCCTGAGCCTTACAAAGGCAAGGGTGTTCGTTACGCCGACGAAGTCGTGCGTACCAAAGAGGCTAAGAAGAAGTAAGGTAACACTATGGATAAGAAATCTGCTCGTATCCGTCGTGCGACCCGCGCACGCCGCAAGCTCCAGGAGCTGGGCGCAACTCGCCTGGTGGTACATCGTACCCCGCGTCACATTTACGCACAGGTAATTGCACCGAATGGTTCTGAAGTTCTGGTAGCTGCTTCTACTGTAGAAAAAGCTATCGCTGAACAACTGAAGTACACCGGTAACAAAGACGCTGCTGCAGCTGTGGGTAAAGCTGTCGCTGAACGCGCTCTGGAAAAAGGCATCAAAGATGTTTCCTTTGACCGTTCCGGGTTCCAATATCATGGTCGTGTCCAGGCACTGGCAGATGCTGCCCGTGAAGCTGGCCTTCAGTTCTAAGGTAGAGGTGTAAGATGGCTCACATCGAAAAACAAGCTGGCGAACTGCAGGAAAAGCTGATCGCGGTAAACCGCGTATCTAAAACCGTTAAAGGTGGTCGTATTTTCTCCTTCACAGCTCTGACTGTAGTTGGCGATGGTAACGGTCGCGTTGGTTTTGGTTACGGTAAAGCGCGTGAAGTTCCAGCAGCGATCCAGAAAGCGATGGAAAAAGCCCGTCGCAATATGATTAACGTCGCGCTGAACCACGGCACCCTGCAGCACCCGGTTAAGGGTACTCACACGGGTTCTCGTGTATTCATGCAGCCGGCTTCCGAAGGTACCGGTATCATCGCCGGTGGTGCAATGCGCGCCGTTCTGGAAGTCGCTGGGGTTCGTAACGTTCTGGCTAAAGCGTATGGTTCCACTAACCCGATTAACGTGGTTCGTGCAACTATCGACGGTCTGGAAAACATGAAGTCCCCGGATATGGTCGCTGCCAAGCGTGGTAAATCCGTTGAAGAAATTCTGGGGAAATAAACCATGGCAAAGACTATTAAAATTACTCAAACCCGCAGTGCAATCGGTCGTCTGCCGAAACACAAGGCAACGCTGCTTGGCCTGGGTCTGCGTCGTATTGGTCACACCGTAGAGCGCGAGGATACTCCTGCTGTTCGTGGTATGGTCAACGCGGTTTCCTTCATGGTTAAAGTTGAGGAGTAAGAGATGCGTTTAAATACTCTGTCTCCGGCCGAAGGCTCCAAAAAGGCGGGTAAACGCCTGGGTCGTGGTATCGGTTCTGGCCTCGGTAAAACCGGTGGTCGTGGTCACAAAGGTCAGAAATCTCGTTCTGGCGGTGGCGTACGTCGCGGTTTCGAGGGTGGTCAGATGCCTCTGTACCGTCGTCTGCCGAAATTCGGCTTCACTTCTCGTAAAGCGATGATCACCGCAGAGATCCGTCTCTCCGATCTGGCTCACGTAGAAGGCGATGTAGTAGACCTGAACGCGCTGAAAGCGGCTAACATTATCGGTGTCCAGATCGAGTTCGCGAAAGTGATCCTGTCTGGTGAGGTAACTCGTCCGGTAACTGTTCGTGGCCTGCGTGTGACTAAAGGTGCTCGTGCTGCTATCGAAGCTGCTGGCGGTAAAATTGAGGAATAAGTAGCAGATGGCTAAACAACCGGGATTAGATTTTCAAAGTGCCAAAGGTGGCCTTGGCGAACTGAAACGCAGACTTCTGTTTGTGGTCGGTGCGCTGATAGTGTTCCGTATTGGCTCTTTTATTCCGATCCCTGGTATTGATGCCGCTGTACTTGCCAAACTGCTTGAGCAACAGCGAGGCACCATCATTGAAATGTTCAACATGTTCTCTGGTGGTGCTCTCAGCCGTGCTTCTATCTTTGCATTGGGGATTATGCCGTATATCTCGGCATCAATCATCGTGCAGCTGCTGACGGTGGTTTATCAACCGCTGGCGGAACTGAAGAAAGAAGGGGAGTCTGGTCGTCGTAAGATCAGCCAGTACACCCGCTACGGTACTCTGGTGCTGGCGATATTCCAGTCGATCGGTATTGCTACCGGTCTGCCGAATATGCCTGGTATGCAGGGCCTGGTGATTAATCCAGGCTTTGCATTCTATTTCACCGCTGTTGTTAGTCTGGTCACAGGGACTATGTTCCTGATGTGGCTCGGCGAACAGATCACTGAACGCGGTATCGGTAACGGTATCTCGATCATTATCTTCGCCGGTATCGTTGCGGGACTCCCGCCGGCCATCGCCCATACTATCGAGCAAGCGCGTCAAGGCGACCTGCACTTCCTCCTGTTGCTGTTGGTTGCAGTATTAGTATTTGCAGTGACCTTCTTTGTTGTATTCGTTGAACGTGGGCAACGCCGCATTGTGGTAAACTACGCGAAACGTCAACAGGGTCGTCGTGTCTATGCTGCACAGAGCACACATTTACCGCTGAAAGTGAATATGGCGGGGGTAATCCCGGCAATCTTCGCTTCCAGTATTATACTGTTCCCGGCAACCATCACGTCATGGTTCGGGGGTGGTACTGGTTGGAACTGGCTGACAACAATTTCGCTGTATTTGCAGCCTGGGCAACCGCTTTATGTGTTACTCTATGCGTCTGCAATCATCTTCTTCTGTTTCTTCTACACGGCGTTGGTTTTCAACCCGCGTGAAACAGCAGATAACCTGAAGAAGTCCGGTGCATTTGTACCAGGAATTCGTCCGGGAGAGCAAACGGCGAAGTATATCGATAAAGTGATGACTCGCCTGACTCTGGTTGGTGCGTTGTACATTACTTTTATCTGCCTGATCCCGGAGTTCATGCGTGACGCGATGAAAGTGCCGTTCTACTTCGGTGGGACCTCGCTGCTTATCGTTGTTGTCGTGATTATGGACTTTATGGCTCAAGTGCAAACTCTGATGATGTCCAGTCAGTATGAGTCTGCATTGAAGAAGGCGAACCTGAAAGGCTACGGCCGCTAAAACTGGTCGCCCGAGAAGTTACGGAGAGTAAAAATGAAAGTTCGTGCTTCCGTCAAGAAATTATGCCGTAACTGCAAAATCGTTAAGCGTGATGGCGTCATCCGTGTGATTTGCAGTGCCGAGCCGAAGCATAAACAGCGCCAAGGCTGATTTTTTCGCATATTTTTCTTGCAAAGTTGGATTGAGCTGGCTAGATTAGCCAGCCAATCTTTTGTATGTCTGTACGTTTCCATTTGAGTATCCTGAAAACGGGCTTTTCAGCATGGTGCGTACATATTAAATAGTAGGAGTGCATAGTGGCCCGTATAGCAGGCATTAACATTCCTGATCACAAACATACCGTAATCGCTTTAACCGCTATTTTCGGTATCGGCAAAACCCGTTCTAAAGCCATCTGCGCTGAAACGGGCATCGCTGAAAATGTTAAGATCAGTGAGCTGTCTGAAGAACAAATTGATATTCTGCGTGAAGCAGTAGGTAAATTTGTCGTTGAAGGTGATCTGCGCCGTGAAATCACCCTGAGCATCAAGCGTCTGATGGACCTTGGTTGCTACCGTGGTTTGCGTCATCGTCGTGGTCTCCCGGTTCGCGGTCAGCGTACCAAGACCAACGCACGTACCCGTAAGGGTCCGCGTAAACCGATCAAGAAATAATCGGGGTGATTGAATAATGGCAAAGGCACCAATTCGTGCACGTAAGCGTGTAAGAAAACAAGTCTCTGACGGCGTGGCTCATATCCATGCTTCTTTTAACAACACCATCGTTACCATTACTGATCGTCAGGGTAACGCACTGGGTTGGGCAACAGCCGGTGGTTCCGGTTTCCGTGGTTCTCGCAAATCCACTCCGTTCGCAGCTCAGGTTGCAGCAGAGCGTTGCGCAGAAGCCGTAAAAGAATACGGCATCAAGAATCTGGAAGTTATGGTCAAAGGTCCGGGTCCGGGTCGCGAATCTACCATTCGTGCACTGAACGCCGCAGGTTTCCGCATCACTAATATTACTGATGTGACTCCGATCCCTCATAACGGTTGTCGTCCGCCGAAAAAACGTCGCGTATAACGCTGCGTTTTCCAGGTTAGTTGGAGAAAGAAAATGGCAAGATATTTGGGTCCTAAGCTCAAGCTGAGCCGTCGTGAGGGCACCGACTTATTCCTTAAGTCTGGCGTTCGCGCGATCGATACCAAGTGTAAAATTGAACAAGCTCCTGGCCAGCACGGTGCGCGTAAGCCGCGTCTGTCTGACTATGGTGTGCAGTTGCGTGAAAAGCAAAAAGTTCGCCGTATGTACGGTGTGCTGGAGCGTCAGTTCCGTAACTACTATAAAGAAGCAGCACGTCTGAAAGGCAACACCGGTGAAAACCTGTTGGCTCTGCTGGAAGGTCGTCTGGACAACGTTGTATACCGTATGGGCTTCGGCGCCACTCGTGCTGAAGCACGCCAGCTGGTTAGCCACAAAGCGATTATGGTAAACGGTCGTGTTGTTAACATCGCTTCTTATCAGGTTAAAGCGAATGACGTTGTCAGCATTCGTGAGAAAGCGAAAAAGCAATCTCGCGTGAAAGCCGCTCTGGAGCTGGCTGAGCAGCGTGAAAAGCCAACCTGGCTGGAAGTTGATGCTGGCAAGATGGAAGGTACGTTCAAGCGTCAGCCGGAGCGTTCTGATCTGTCTGCGGACATTAACGAACATCTGATCGTCGAGCTTTACTCCAAGTAAAGCTTAGTACCAAAGAGAGGACACAATGCAGGGTTCTGTGACAGAGTTTCTAAAACCGCGCCTGGTCGATATCGAGCAAGTGAGTTCGACGCACGCCAAGGTGACCCTTGAGCCTTTAGAGCGTGGCTTCGGCCATACTCTGGGTAACGCACTGCGCCGTATTCTGCTCTCATCGATGCCGGGTTGCGCGGTGACCGAGGTTGAGATTGATGGTGTACTGCACGAGTACAGCACCAAAGAAGGCGTTCAGGAAGACATCCTTGAAATCCTGCTCAACCTGAAAGGGCTGGCGGTGAGAGTTCAGGGTAAAGATGAAGTCATCCTTACTTTGAATAAATCTGGCATTGGCCCTGTGACCGCAGCCGACATTACCCACGACGGTGATGTCGAAATCGTCAAGCCGCAGCACGTGATTTGCCACCTGACTGATGAGAACGCTGCTATCAGCATGCGTATCAAAGTTCAGCGCGGTCGCGGTTATGTGCCGGCTTCTGCCCGAATTCATTCGGAAGAAGATGAGCGCCCAATCGGCCGTCTGCTGGTCGACGCCTGCTACAGCCCTGTAGAGCGTATTGCCTACAATGTTGAAGCTGCGCGTGTAGAACAGCGTACCGACCTGGACAAGCTGGTCATCGAAATGGAAACCAACGGCACAATCGATCCTGAAGAGGCGATTCGTCGTGCGGCAACCATCCTGGCTGAACAACTGGAAGCTTTTGTTGACTTACGTGATGTACGTCAGCCAGAAGTGAAAGAAGAGAAACCAGAATTCGATCCGATCCTGCTGCGCCCTGTTGACGATCTGGAATTGACTGTCCGCTCTGCTAACTGCCTCAAGGCAGAAGCTATCCACTATATCGGTGATCTGGTACAGCGTACCGAGGTTGAGTTGCTGAAAACGCCGAACCTGGGTAAAAAATCTCTTACTGAGATTAAAGACGTGCTGGCTTCCCGTGGACTGTCTCTGGGCATGCGCCTGGAAAACTGGCCACCAGCAAGCATTGCTGACGAGTAACCGGATCACAGGTTAAGGTTTTACTGAGAAGGATAAGGTCATGCGCCATCGTAAGAGTGGTCGTCAACTGAACCGCAACAGCAGCCATCGCCAGGCTATGTTCCGTAACATGGCAGGTTCGCTGGTTCGTCATGAAATCATCAAGACGACCCTGCCGAAAGCGAAAGAACTGCGTCGCGTAGTTGAGCCGCTGATTACTCTTGCCAAGACTGATAGCGTTGCTAATCGTCGTCTGGCATTCGCCCGTACTCGTGATAACGAGATCGTGGCAAAACTGTTTAACGAGCTGGGCCCGCGTTTCGCGAGCCGCGCCGGTGGTTACACTCGCATTCTGAAGTGTGGCTTCCGTGCAGGCGACAACGCGCCGATGGCATACATCGAGCTGGTTGATCGTGCTGAGCCGAAAGCAGAAGCTGCTGCAGAGTAATCTGTAGTAACGTAAAAAAACCCGCCCCGGCGGGTTTTTTTATATCTACCCCATCCCCACTTCACTACAATATCTGTACTCTTTTTGTTCATCCCCCGGAGCCGTAGAATGTGGTTACTGGATCAGTGGGCAGAACGCCATATCCTCGATGCCCAAACCAAAGGCGAGTTCGATAATTTACCCGGTAGCGGCGTGCCGCTAACGCTCGATGACGATTCGCATGTACCGACCGAGCTGCGGGCAGGCTATCGCCTTCTGAAGAATGCAGGGTGTCTTCCCCCGGAGCTGGAGCAGCGCAAAGAAGCGGTGGCTCTGGCAGACTTGCTGAAGGGGGTCCGTCAGGACGACCCGCGGCATGCCGAACTCAGCAAGCGCCTCGCTCTGCTCGAGCTTAAGCTGCGTCAGGCAGGACTGAACACCGACTTTTTACGCGGTGAGTACGCCGATGCGTTGCTGCACAAAATTAATCAGGAGTGAATATGTATCGTATTGGTGAGCTGGCAAAACTGGCTGATGTGACGCCAGATACCATCCGTTATTATGAAAAACAGCAAATGATGGATCATGACGTGCGCACTGAGGGGGGATTTCGTCTTTACTCGGATAACGATCTTCAGCGTTTGCGCTTTATTCGCTATGCCCGTCAGCTGGGCTTTACTCTGGAAGCGATCCGCGAATTATTGTCGATCCGTATCGATCCGGAGCATCACACCTGTCAGGAGTCGAAAGGGATCGTTCAGGCGCGATTAAGCGAAGTTGAGGCGCGGATCAACGAGCTACAAACGATGCGTCGCTCTCTGCAACGGCTCAATGATGCCTGCTGCGGCACAGCTCACAGCAGCGTTTACTGTTCGATCCTCGAGGCCCTTGAGCAAGGCGCCAGCAACGGCAATACCGGGCGTTGATTTTTTGTGCGCGCGGATCTACACTCGCGCGGAATTCACACATCCACTGGAGTTACTATGAGTCGCTATCAGCATACCAAAGGACAAATTAAAGATAACGCCATTGAGGCACTTCTCCACGATCCATTATTCAGGCAGCGCGTAGAGAAGAACAAGAAAGGGAAAGGAAGCTATCAACGTAAAGATAAACATGCAGCAAGGAATGACCGGGAGGCCAGTGGCAAGCAAGCGAATCGCTTTTTTACCACTGGCCTTCTGCTTTCACTGCTGATTAAGAACGGTTGTTTTGTTCTTTCAGCAGATCGCGAATTTCGCTCAGCAGGACTTCTTCTTTAGAGGGCGCTGGCGGTGCCGCCGGAGCCTCTTCTTTCTTACGATTTAACTTATTCATCAGTTTAATCGCCATGAAAATGGCAAATGCGACGATGATGAAATCGAAAACGTTCTGAATAAACACCCCGTAGTGCATCACCACTGCCGGTACATCACCTTGGGCATCGCGCAGCGTGACGGCAAACTGTTTAAAATCGATCCCGCCAATCAACAGGCCGAGCGGCGGCATAATAATATCCGCGACCAACGACGAAACAATTTTACCGAATGCTGCACCGATGATCACACCCACTGCCAAATCGACAACGTTCCCGCGCATCGCGAATTCGCGAAACTCTTTTAAAAAACTCATTTTATTCTCCTTGAGCCAGCTGACGTTGTAAGTTTAACAAATGTATTTTCATTTGCCATTCCCCGTAGAGCGTTACAGGAAAATATTAACCTTTGAATAATAAGGGATAATAAAAGGCGCCTGTTCGACGCCCTGGGAATTACAGGAAGAAGGGGCTTGGCTGGAACAGCCTTTCTACATCGGAAATAAACTTTTTATCAGTCAAAAACATGATCACATGATCGCCCTGCTCGATCCGCAGATTATTATTGGCGATCATTACGTCATTCCCGCGCACGACGGCGCCGATGATCGTGCCTGGCGGAAGCTTGATCTCATCGATCGACCGCCCGACCACCCGCGAGGTGCTCTCATCGCCGTGTGCCACTGCTTCGATCGCTTCCGCAACGCCGCGGCGCAGGGAGGAGACGCCGACAATATCGGCTTTACGGACATGGCTGAGGAGGGCGGAAATCGTGGCCTGCTGAGGCGATATCGCGATATCAATGACGCTACCCTGAACCAGATCCACATAGGCTCTGCGCTGGATCAGCACCATGACTTTTTTGGCCCCCATTCGCTTGGCCAGCATCGCAGACATGATGTTTGCTTCGTCATCGTTAGTGACGGCAATAAACAGGTCCACCTGGTCAATATGCTCTTCGGCCAGCAGCTCCTGATCCGATGCATCACCGTAGAAGACGATAGTATGCTGCAGTTTTTCTGCCAGCTCAGCGGCTCGCTGCTGATTGCGCTCGATAAGCTTAACGCTGTAGTCTTTTTCCAGCTTATGGGCCAGGCCCGCGCCAATATTGCCGCCGCCGACCAACATGATGCGTTTGTAAGGTTTCTCCAGACGCTGGAGTTCGCTCATGACCGCGCGAATATGCTGCGAGGCGGCAATAAAGAAGACTTCATCGCCGGCCTCGACAATCGTCGAACCCTGTGGGCGGATGGGGCGATCGTGGCGGAAAATGGCGGCCACGCGCGTATCGATATGCGGCATATGCTCACGCATGGTGGACAACGCATTCCCCACCAGCGGACCACCGTAATAGGCTTTCACCACGGCGAGGCTGACTTTACCTTCGGCGAAGTTCACGACCTGCAGCGCGCCGGGATATTCTATCAGGCGATGAATATTGTCGATGACCAGCTGTTCCGGAGCGATTAAGTGATCGATGGGCACAGCTTCAGAATTGAAGAGCTTTTCCGCATCGCGGACGTAATCAGGCGCACGAATACGGGCTATACGGTTTGGCGTATTGAATAATGAATAGGCGACCTGACAGGCCACCATGTTGGTTTCATCCGAACTGGTGACCGCCACCAGCATATCGGCATCATCGGCTCCTGCCTCGCGCAGTACGCGGGGATGAGAACCGTGCCCCTGGACGACACGCAGGTCGAACTTATCCTGCAGGCTGCGCAGACGGTCGCCATTGGTATCAACCAGCGTAATATCATTGTTCTCGCCGACGAGGTTCTCCGCCAGCGTGCCGCCGACCTGGCCGGCGCCCAGAATAATAATCTTCATCTGCAGTGATCCATTAGTTCCGACGTTTGATTAGCTTAGCGTAAAAGAAGCCATCGCCTTCTTCCGCACCCGGCAGATTTTGCTGTCCCGGGCTTGCCGGCGTACCGGTTGCGTGAAGCTCTGCATCCGGGGTCCGCGCGAGGAACGCGGCAATTTGCTGACTATTCTCTTCCGGCAGAATAGAACAGGTAGCGTAAACCAACGTGCCGCCTGGCTTCAGATGCCCCCAGATGGCATTGAGGATCTCGGCCTGCAGCTGGGCTAAATCGCCGATATCCCGATCCCGGCGCAGCCATTTGATATCCGGGTGGCGGCGGATAACGCCGGTGGCGGAACAGGGGGCATCCAGCAGAATACGATCGAACTGCTCGCTGCCACACCACTGCTCAGGGAAGCGACCATCGCCCTGTTTGACTTCGGCTTTCATGCCCAGCCGTTTCAGGTTGTCATAGACGCGGGAAAGACGCTGTTCATCAATGTCCACCGCCATGACCTCAGCCTGGGGAGCGACTTCCAGAATATGCGTCGTCTTGCCGCCCGGCGCGGCGCAGAGATCGAGAATGCGCTCGCCGTTTTCCGGCTGCAGATAGCGCATGCAGCCCTGGGCCGAGGCATCCTGAACGGTTACCCATCCTTCGGCAAAACCCGGCAACGCATGGACCGGGGCAGGGGTGGCCAGACGCACGGCGTCGGGATAGTCAGGGTGGGTGAAGCCCTCTAAGCCGGCCTCTTTAAGCAGAGCAAGCCATTCGTCTCGGGAATGATGGTTGCGGTTAACGCGCAACCACATCGGCGGGCGCTGGTTGTTCGCATCGACGATCTCCTGCCATTGTTGCGGCCAGGCCTGCTGCAGACGCTTCAGCAGCCATTTGGGATGAAGGTAGCGGTTTTCCTGCCCGGCGAATTCTGCCAGTAGCTCTTCCTGCTGGCGCTGAAACTGGCGTAACACCCCATTGATCAGCCCTTTAAACTGCGGGCGCTTAATCGCCACCGCGCCTTCTACCGTTTCAGCCAGCGCGGCGTGCGGAGGGATGCGGGTGTAGAGTAACTGATAGAGCCCAACCATAATCAGAAAGTGCACGGTGCGCTGTTTGCCGGTCATCGGACGCGCCATCAGCTTGCTGATAAGCCACTCCAGCTGGCTGAGCGTACGCAGTACGCCAAAACACAGCTCCTGCAGCAGCGCTTTGTCTTTATCGCTGACTTTTTGCTGTAGAGGGGGCAGGACGTTGCTTAAAGACTGACCTTTTTCAACGACTTGCCCGATAGCCTGGGCGGCCAGGCTGCGTAAATTTATATTCTTTTTCATAAGCGCAAAAATAAAAATGCCCGGCGAACCCGGGCTTCAGAAGAGACGACCGTCAGGCGAGACGGGTGCCAGGAGTAAACCACTCCCGGCGGGAATTGAGTAAATCCTGGGCGCTCATCGCTTTTTTACCCGCAGGCTGTAGCGACTCCAGACTGAGGATCCCATCGCCCGTGGCGACCTGGATACCCTGTTTGGTTGCTGCCACGATAGTACCCGGTTCGGCATGCGCAGCTTCGGCAATGACCGATGCCCGCCACACTTTTAGCGGCTGCCCGTCAATTTCCAGCCAACTCATTGGCCACGGATTAAAGGCGCGGATGCAGCGCTCCAGCTGTGCGGCAGAAAGCGACCAGTCGATGCGAGCTTCTTCTTTACTCAGCTTCTCGGCGTGGCACACCAGCGATTCATCCTGTACTTCAGGCTGTGCGGTGCCGTTGGCCAGCTGGGCTAAGGTTGCCAGCAGACCTTGAGGGCCGAGCTCGGCCAGCTTATCGTACAGGCTGCCGCTGGTATCCTCTGCGGTAATGGGGCAGGAAAGCTTATACAGCATATCACCCGTATCAAGGCCGACGTCCATCTGCATGATGGTTACGCCTGTTTCGCTATCCCCGGCCCACAGCGAACGCTGGATCGGCGCTGCGCCACGCCAACGCGGTAGCAGGGAGCCGTGAACGTTGATGCAGCCCAGACGGGGCATCTCCAGCACCGCTTTCGGGAGAATCAAACCGTACGCCACCACCACCATGATATCGGCGCCGAGATCGGCGACTAATTGTTGGTTGTCCTGCGGACGCAGGGAAGATGGCTGGAATACAGGTAAGTTATGGGCTTCAGCCAGCACCTTTACCGGGCTCGGCATCAATTTTTTGCCGCGGCCAGCAGGACGGTCTGGCTGAGTGAATACGCCAACAACCTGATGTTCAGACGACAACAGCGCGTCAAGATGACGCGCTGCAAAATCGGGGGTGCCGGCGAAAATGATACGTAGTGATTGTGACACGGTATTCCTTGTTATCAGGCACGGGAACGTAAACGATCCAGTTTCTCAACCTTCTGACGAATGCGCTGTTGTTTGAGCGGTGACAGATAATCAATAAACAGTTTGCCGACCAGATGATCCATCTCATGCTGAATACAGATAGCCAGCAGGCCATCGGCCTCCAGTTCAAATGGCTTACCGTCGCGATCCAGCGCTCGGATCTTCACTTTTTCCGCACGCGGCACCAGGGCGCGCTGTTCCGGAATCGACAGGCAGCCTTCTTCGATGCCCGTTTCGCCATCTTTTTCCAGCAGCTCCGGGTTGATTAACACCAGCTGCTCTTCACGATTTTCCGACACATCAATAACGATAATGCGCTGATGGATATCGACCTGGGTCGCGGCCAGACCAATGCCCTCCTCAGCGTACATGGTGTCGAACATATCATCGACGATACGCTGAATTTCCGCATTCACTTCTTTGACCGGCTCGGCGACTTTGCGAAGGCGCTCGTCCGGAATATGTAACACTTGCAAAACTGCCATAAAGTTCCAGAGTCGTATTCAGGAGTTGATAAGATTATTAGCTCTATTCTAGACAAAACACCCTGCAATTGACAGTCTCACTGTCCAATCGCAAAGATTGTCAATACCGCTTATGGCAGGGGGTAAGGATGACGCCCGACGAGATTTGGCTGCGGCTGATGAAGGTCAGTAACTTGTATGGCGACAGAATGCTAAAGATCGCACAGCGCTTATGCGCAGCCGCCAGCGTTGATCGCGAAGCGCTGCATGCTGTCGGGATGTCCGCGGCGCAAGCAACGTCATTTTTTCGGCTTGACGGGCGTGAGCTTGATGAGACGCGGCGCTGGCTGGAGCACCCGGAACATCATCTGTTACGGGCCGACGATCCGCGCTTTCCGTTTCGGCTAAGGGCCATCGCTGATTACCCCGGTGCGTTGTTGGTCAGCGGCGATCCCGCTCTGCTTCACAGCGCGCAGCTTGCCGTTATTGGTAGTCGCCTGCATTCCTGGTATGGCGCTCGCTGGGGGAAACTGTTCAGCGAAACGTTGGCGAGTAAAGGAATGACTATCACCAGTGGGCTGGCGTTAGGCATTGATGGCGTAGCGCATCGCGGCGCGCTCTCGGCCGAGGGCAAAACCATCGCGGTACTGGGCAACGGACTGGGTAAGGTTTATCCGCGGCGCCATGCAAGCCTCGCCCAGCAGATCATCGATAATGGCGGTGCGCTGGTGTCTGAATTTCCACTAATAACGCCGCCGCTTCCCGCGCATTTCCCCAGGCGCAACCGGATTATCAGCGGCCTGAGCCTGGGCGTGTTGGTGGTTGAGGCGGCATTGCGAAGCGGCTCGCTGGTTACCGTCCGCTGTGCTCTGGAGCAGGGAAGGGATGTGTTTGCCCTGCCTGGGCCGATAGGCAATCCGGGATCGGAAGGCCCACACTGGTTAATTAAGCAAGGCGCGGTGCCGGTGACCTCGCCAGAGGATATTGTGGAATACTGGCACAACGAGCTGACCTGGCTAACTGATACGTCTGATTCGATAAATAATTGCGCCGATCAGCCGTCTGTAGCATTGCCATTTCCGGAGCTCCTGGCTAACGTAGGAGATGAGGTAACACCTGTTGACGTTGTCGCTGAACGTGCCGGCCAATCTGTGCCAGTAACCGTAGCTCAGCTACTTGAACTGGAGTTAGCAGGCTGGATCGCAGCTGTACCCGGCGGCTATGTCCGATTAAGGAGGGCAAGCCATGTTCGACGTACTCATGTATTTGTTTGAAACTTACATCCATAGCGAAGCAGAAATGCGCGTGGATCAGGACAAACTGACGCGGGATCTTACCGACGCAGGTTTTGAGCGGGAAGATATCTATAACGCGTTAATGTGGCTCGAGAAACTGGCTGATTATCAGGAAGGTCTCGTTGAACCCATGCAGCTCGCTTCCGACCCGCTGTCGCTTCGGGTATATACCGAAGAGGAGTGCCAGCGTCTGGATGCCAGTTGCCGGGGATTTTTACTCTTCCTCGAGCAGATTCAGGTGTTGAACCTCGAAACGCGAGAAATGGTGATAGAGCGCGTACTGGCGCTGGATACGGCAGAATTTGAGCTGGAGGACCTGAAATGGGTCATCCTGATGGTACTGTTCAATATTCCGGGCTGTGAAAACGCCTATCAGCAAATGGAAGAATTACTCTTCGAAGTAAATGAAGGTATGCTGCATTAATCTTTTTGCAGCAACATCGAGTTGTTATGACCAAATCAGCACTGTTTTCGGTGCGTAAAAATGAGCCCTGCCCGCAGTGCGGGGCTGAACTGGTGATCCGTTCCGGGAAACATGGCCCGTTTCTCGGCTGTTCGCATTATCCGGACTGTGACTATATCCGTCCCCTGAAAAGTCAGGCGGACGGGCATGTCGTTAAGGTGCTGGAGGGGCAAGCATGCCCATCGTGCGGCGCGGTTATGGTGCTACGCCAGGGGCGTTTTGGGATGTTCATTGGCTGTAGCCGCTATCCAGAATGCGAACATACCGAGCTAATTGATAAACCAGATGAGACGGCTATTGCTTGCCCGCAGTGCGGACAAGGCCATCTGGTCCAGCGTCGTTCCCGTTTCGGTAAAACCTTTCACTCCTGCGATCGCTATCCTGATTGCCAGTTCGTTATCAATTTTAAACCGGTGGCGGGCGAATGCCCTGAATGCCATTACCCGCTGTTAATAGAAAAGAAGACGGCGCAGGGGCTCAGACGCTTCTGTGCCAGTAAACAATGTGGAAAGCCGATCCCGGCGGAATAAATCAGTGAACAATAACCTGCCCTCAGAAGCCGTCGCCCATGCCGTGGCGGTCCTGAATAATGAACATGTCATCGCCTATCCCACGGAAGCTGTTTTTGGCGTCGGCTGCGACCCTGACAGCGAAACGGCCGTTATGCGTCTGCTGGAGCTGAAGCAGCGTCCTGTTGAGAAGGGATTGATCCTTATCGCCGCTAGCTTTGAGCAGCTGAAGCCCTATATTGATGATTCTCGGTTAAGTGACTCGCAGCGGGCAGCGATCTTTTCCTGCTGGCCAGGACCGGTGACGTTTGTATTCCCGGCTCGTCCTGAAACGCCACGCTGGCTGACGGGTCGTTTTGATTCGCTGGCCGTACGCGTAACCAACCATCCGCTGGTGATTGAATTGTGCGAAGCCTACGGAAAACCGCTGGTCTCGACGAGCGCCAATCTCACCGGTCAACCGCCTTGCCGCACTACCGCAGAGGTCCGTGCTCAGTTTGGTGACAGCTTCCCGGTCGTGGATGGCGCTACGGGCGGACGTCAAAATCCATCTGAAATACGTGATGCCCTGACGGGTGAACTGTTCCGCCAGGGGTGAATCATGGAAACCTACGCTGTTTTTGGTAATCCGATTGCGCACAGCAAGTCGCCTTCTATTCACCACCTTTTTGCCCGCCAGTTAGGGATTACCCATCCTTATGGACGTGTGCTGGCGCCGCTGGACGATTTTGTCTCTTCTCTGAATCAGTTTTTTGCGGAAGGAGGAAAGGGCGCCAACGTTACCGTTCCTTTCAAAGAAGAAGCCTTTGCGCGCGCGGATGAACTGACAGAACGCGCTGCGCTGGCGGGAGCGGTGAATACCCTGAAACGTCTGGAAGATGGGCGTTTGCTGGGCGACAACACGGATGGTATTGGTCTTCTGAGCGATCTGGAGCGTCTGGGATTCATTAAGCCACGCCAGCGGATCCTGCTTATCGGTGCCGGTGGCGCATCACGTGGGGTACTGCTGCCGCTGTTGTCGCTGGGGTGCGCTGTGACGATCGTCAATCGCACCTATGCTCGTGCCCATGAGTTAGCCACGCTCTTCGCCCATACCGGCAGCGTCAGCGCACGGGAAATGGATACCTTAGCCGGGGAAACTTTCGATCTGATCGTCAATGCAACATCCAGTGGGATAGAGGGTGATGTGCCGGCTATCCCGGCGTCTGTTGTTAACCCCGACGTGTATTGCTATGACATGTTTTACCAGAAAGGGGCGACGCCATTTCTTCAGTGGTGCCAGCAGCATGGCGCAACCCACTGCGCTGACGGGCTGGGAATGCTGGTGGCGCAAGCCGCCCATGCTGTTCTGCTATGGCACGGCGTCCTGCCGGCTATCACCCCGGTTATAGAAAAGCTGCAACAGGAACTGAATGCATGAATCAGGCGATTCAGTTTCCCGATCGGGAATCATGGGATGCCGAACGGCAGGGCGTGGTTTTTCCCGCGCTGGTGAATGGGATGCAATTAACCTGCGTAATTTCAGGGCAGATCCTGCAGCAGCGTTTTGGCGCAGAGGGGCCAGCGCAGTGGCTGGCCGCATTCCGGGAACATCGTTGGGATCTTGAGGAAGAGGCTGAGGCATTGATCCGCGATAATCAGGAGGATGCTCAGGGTTGGGTCTGGCTCTCCTGATCCAGATATTCATCTTTCCATTTCACATAGTTATTTGCTGAATATTTTAGGCCTTCCCGCTCCGCCTCTGTCAGGGGGCGGATCTGTTTGACCGGATTGCCAAAGTAAAGGAAGCCGCTTTCAAGCTGTTTATTCTGCGGCACCAGACTTCCCGCGCCAATCATGACGTCATCACCAACCACGACACCATCTAACAAGATCGAACCCATACCAACCAGCACGCGGTTGCCGATAGTGCAGCCGTGCAGCATCACTTTGTGACCAACCGTCACATCCTCTCCAATGATCAGTGGATTTCCCTCAGGCTTGTAAGAGGATCTATGGGTCACGTGTAGAACGCTGCCGTCCTGAATATTGCTACGTTGACCTATCGACACGAAATTGACGTCGCCGCGAATGGCGACCAGAGGCCAGACGCTGACGTCATCGGCAATTCTGACATCACCGATGACGACGCTGGATGCGTCAATCATGACGCGAAGACCGATTTGCGGGAAAAATGTTTTATAGGGACGCAGGTGAGCAGACATGTTGACCTCAAAAATACGGGAGCGTAAGAAGACTTTGGTGGCTTTTATCTCGCTCTGCAACCCCTGAAAACGGTGAAAATTGAGCAAATCGCGCAATTACACGGCGAAAAGGGTGAAAAATCACCATTCAGAAAAAAAGATCGAAAAAAGGCTTGTGCAAAAAAATGGGATCCCTATAATGCGCTCCCACTGACACGGCAGATGTGAATCACTTCACACAAACAGCCGGTTCGGTTGAAGAGAAAAATCCTGAAAAACGGGTTGACTCTGAAAGAGGAAAG
>NZ_JCAXWU010000032.1:0-27264 GCF_059759695.1 Klebsiella sp. M041 | reverse complement strand
TGCAACAGATATATTCTGTCTTTCTCAATGAGAGCTGGAAATGTATCGCCAGTAGCTGCCAGCAGAGACCATACTTCCAGGATGGCATAGGCCTTGGTATATTCAAGTGCGAAACCTAACCCTTCCAGAGAATCTGCTCTGCGAATATGTTCACATATTGCATTTTCACATACTCGTGTCAAGGCTTCATAGCTGAGCGAAAAATCATATTTTTTATCCATCTTAAGCTATCTCCACCCAAATGCAGATATCTGGTTACACATTGTAATGCGAAACATTATCAATAATAACCCGATTATAACATAATCTTTCGTTTTGTAATGCCGGCACTACACAACATTATACTCTGTTTTTTTTAAAAAAAAGAGTACCTTTGTTTTGATGCACACCTTAGGGGGCGATCGCCCAGCAAAAAATCAATATTCGTTCTATAATAGCGAGTAGAAAACCGCATTACATGCATTGCTTAAAAGTCGCGCAATAAATCTGGAGCCTTCACAAGGCTATTAATAACGCATGAATTATCTCTGTAAATCATAACCAGTATCTATCCGAACCATGTCACATTATTTGATTCATACCCGTGATGAGTAAGGCAAGAATAGGTATACTGGAATAGTATGTTCAGTGCCAGCTAATCGGTCAGTGAAGTTGGCGAAAATATAGCTTTATATCTTTACAATTTGAGGGGAGATCTGCATGGTTAGTCGTAAGCTGGAACGTTTGATTAGCCCTGGAAAGTGGATACATAATCTATCAGTCCTCTCTTTATCGATTCTTTCAGCTGGTATATTTTTTTTGTATTATCTGAGAGCGTAGCTTACCTGATTTTTCGGGATAAAATTAAAGACTATACTTCCGATGTGCTTGTTCGCTCTGAATCGCTCCTAGTTCAGACTGAATCTGTCAAGACTGCTGCAAAGTCACATGTGAATATAGGAGACAGTCCATGTACTAATGAAAATATCCTACATCTTCGGGTTGTAGTATGGCCCTATCCGTTGATTAAAGATGTTGGCTACATCATAAAAGGAGAATTAGCCTGTAGTGCTCTGTGGGGGAGTTTACGTCCCACCTTAAGTCTGGAACATTTTGATAAAAAATGGCCTTCGCGGGAAGGAGTGTGGCTTTTTGGTATTAAGCTTATGGATGATATATCCGTCAATGGATATATTTCTGAAGGTATTATGGTGACCCTATCACCATTTGTCTTCAGACGATTCGAAACTGATATGTATTCAAAAAACTTTAGCGCTGTTGTCGGAAATAGTAAGCATGACAGGCATTACTTCAATATAGGACCTGATGCTCCTCTTCTTGATCGGCATGATAGCGTTCCACTAAGGTTTAGAGTGTTTAGGGCATGTAGCCTACATTATGATCTCTGTGTTGCAGGAGGTGGGTATTTTACGGGGATATTTTCAGAGCACTGGAGCATACAAATGTTATTAGTAACAGTGTCACTACTTTCCGGTATAATGATTTATATTATCATTATGAACAGAGCAGAACTCAATAGTTCACTATCTGCAAGGTTTGTAAAGGCTTTGAAAAATGAAGCCCTGTCGCTGGTCTATCAACCTATTTACAGAATTGAAGACGGACAGATCTGCGGATTTGAGGCCTTGCTCAGATGGAAAGATGAAAGACTCGGGAATATTAGTCCTGATGTATTTATACCGCTTTCTGAAAGGGAAGGATTGCAGGAGGATGTGACTTTATTCGTCATTGACCATGCTATCCGAGAATTTATCCATACTGCTATTCAGAATGAAATATTTTTGAGCGTAAACATTAATCCAAGCGATCTTGACTCAGAAAAATTCAGGGATAAACTACTAGGATTAATTTCTGAATATAATATCCCATATAAAACAATCCTTCTTGAAATTACGGAGCGTCAAGGAGGGGATTTTGAAGGTATGAAAATTCACATTGATAAATATAAAAATCATGGTGTCAGGTTTGCCATCGATGACTTTGGGACAGGATATTCTAATCTTAATCTGGTAGCTGCGCTTGATGTAGATGAAATAAAAATAGACAAATCTCTAACTAGTGCTATTGGTACTGAATCTTTACGATATGATCTTCTTCCCGGACTGCATGAGATGTTCCGCTCCATTGCAGATAAGATTGTGTTTGAGGGTGTAGAGACTCAGGAGCAGGTGAACTATCTGAAGACGTTCTGGCCACAGAGTTATGCTCAGGGCTGGTATTACTCCAGAGCGCTTCCGCTGGAAGAAGCGAGAAAACTTACCATCCGGGAATTGAACTGACCGGCACTTTCAGCGCAAACACTCAGCAATTGCTTGCCGATCAGCTGGTAGAAATTGAAGGGCAGTGTAATCACCTTGATGTAGCCCCCTCAGTTTGAAGCGGCCTACCGCGACCTGCTTTCCATCCGTACAGAAGATGATCTGACCCGGATTTTGCTGCGTAATGCACAGTACCTCCGCATGCGAACCAGCCAGGTTCTGCCACGGGGACAGCAGTTCTACGGCGGGACTGCGCTGTATTTTGCCCTGTTCTGCGATGTCGCCGGTCGTGATGAACAGACGATTGAAGCCTTCTGGGCCAGTATCGCGCGTTTCTGGGGAGCCTGGTATCGTCGGCAGGATTATTATCAGCAGATCAACCAGCTGCGCGGAGTCATGGGCAAGGCGCCGGCGAATGGTCTCAGCGAGGCGCATGCGGTGGGCGTTTACAGCCGGGTCGCAGTGTTTCAGGATGAAAGCGGCCAGAAAGGACACAGTCAGGTGCTGCTGACCCTTCGCACAGAGAATACGCAGGCGCTGCCGGCAGGCGAGTTCGATCAGTTTGAGTTGCCGTTCTGTAATGGTCACATTCTGGTGCCTGATCCGGGCTATGGCGCCCCCGTTGTTTTTCTCAACAATGTACTCGGCCTGGGGTTCTGCTTCCGGGAAGGAACCTGCTCCATGCACTGCTACACTGTGGAGGACGCCCGGCTCGGGGCTACCCAGACACTGACGGAAGTGGCGGAAGCGCTCGTCAGTAATGTTGATGCTCCCCTGCGGGCCTACGCTGCAACCATCCCGGTAAATCAGAGGTAGTTTCTGTAAAGGCCACGACCGTGTGGTCTTTCACTGCATGTGCAGCAACTGGATACCGGGGCTGGCTGTGAATTTTCTTGACGGCTGAGGCGTTTGAGACACTGGTCCGGGAATTCACCACGAAATGTGAAGAGGGTTTTTTGGACGGGGCCCTGACCGGACTTCGCTGTCTGTACGGAGAGCGCTGAATGATTTGTTAAGTGAATTTGTGCAGTATACATTCTGTACATGTACGCGAATCTGATTAAGCCATCATCAGCTACCCTTGACTTCCGGACTATTACCTGCGTAGCCACGACGGCTGAGCTGATGGTAATGTACCGTGACCAGAACCCCGCCCAGCAACAGTAAAATGGCGGCAGTTTCCTGCAGATCCGGAATGCGCTGTGAATAGATAAAACCATATAGCAGCGCGAAAAGGGTTTCAAAAACCACCATCTGCCCTGTCAGTGATACCGGAAGACGCCGGGAACAGAGATTCCACGCCAGATATCCCAGCCATGAGGAGACCACGGCTAACATCATGTTCGTTATCCAAAAGAGCGTTTGAGTGTGTTCCGGTAACGACAAGTCAACTGCAGAAAACCTGAATATACTGGCGATGAGCCACAGCAGTACCGAAATACATCCCGTACACAGGCCTATCAGGAGCGACCACTGGTTGCTGTTGTAAGGGAGGTTTTTCAGACAGCGGGAGTTCTCGACAGCGTAACGGCTCCAGCACAGTAATGCAGCGAAGGCACAAAGCATCCCCAGCATCTGCCGTTTTCCTTCTGTAACTTGGTGCGAGGATGTTTGTAGCGCATGCAGATTAATCAGCACCACTCCGGCAATGATAGCCGCCATCGGCAGCAATAATTGCCTGAAGGGCGGCGCATGCTGGTCCCTGCGACCAAGCACCGGAACCATCACCGGAATTAAACCTATCACTAACGATGTCGCGGCAATACCTACCTGCTTTACGGCCACCGCGACGAGCAGAAAATAGAGGACATTGCTCATCAGCGAAAGACGGATCAGCGTCAGCAGATCGCGATGATGCCAGACGCGGGCAATGTTGCGCCATTGAGGTATAAGTAATATTGCCGCCAGTATTCCATAGGTAGCAAAGCGACCGCAGGTTAACAGCAGTGGTGAGATCTCGGGTAGCAGTACCGGTGGCAGGAAGATGAATCCCCAGCATGCGCCAGCCAGGGCGCCAAATATAATCCCCTGCTTCATGCTGACTCCTGAAATGCCGTTTCAGGTAATCTCGTCCCCGACTGACGCTCACTCCACGACGACAAAAAATACTGCAGCCGCGGGCTTTTCGGCCGATGGAACAGTTGCGCCGGCGGTCCCTGCTCTTCAATGCAGCCATCGGCAAGAAACAGCACACGATCGGAGACTTTTGCGGCAAACCCCATCTCATGGGTCACAATCATCATGGTCATACCATCATCGGCAAGATTTCGGATGACCTTTAGCACCTCCCCGACCAGCTCCGGATCAAGCGCTGAAGTCGGTTCATCGAACAACATAATGGCGGGTTTCATGGTCAATGCCCGGGCGATGGCAACGCGCTGCTGCTGACCACCGGATAGCATCGCGGGCCAGCTATCGGCTTTGTCTGCCAGACCAACCCGCGCCAGCTGCTTTTTCGCTTCGGCGTAGGCTGCTTCACGGGAGACCTTTTTAACCCGTCGCAACGGCGTGGCTACGTTATCGAGTACCGTCATATGCGGCCACAGATTAAACTGCTGAAAGACCATACAGACGTCGCGTAACGCCTTACGGTTTTCCTTGTCGCTTAAACGCCGGCGTTTTTCGCCGCTGAGTGGTTCATAGCCGACGCACTCGCCATTCACCACAATGCTGCCGGAGCTGTAATCCTCCAAAAAGTTAATGCAGCGTAACAGCGTGGATTTACCCGACCCTGAGCCGCCAATCACGCAAATGACTTCTCCGGGAGTAATGCTGACATTGATGCCACGTAAAACATGGTTTTCGCCATAATATTTATTGAGGCTGTTAATCTCAATAGCATAATCACGCATACTATTAACCTCGGCTTAATTGAGAATAAGAATAATGACGCTCTATTTTATTACCCAAACGGGAGATACCAATCGCGATTCCCCAATAGACAATGGCCATTAAGGAGTAGATTTCAACCATCGCATAGGTCTGGTTGGCAATGGCCATGGCGGTATTGGTGAGTTCACCAACCGTAATAATCGACAGCACCGACGACTCTTTTACCAGAATAACGCTCTGACCAATCAGTGGCTGGATAATTCTCGCGAACATTTGCGGCCAGACAATGAAAGTAAATATTTGCCACGGACTTAAACCAAGGTCTGCCGCCGCTTCGCTTTGTCCGCCAGAGACAGCATTGCGACCTGCACGGAATATTTCCGAAAAATAAGCGGAACCATAACAGCCCAGGCACAGTACTCCGACCTGTTGGGCCTCGAGGTTAATACCAATATAGGGCCCACCATAAAAGACTAAAAATAGCTGTACCAGTAACGGCGTGCCGCGAAAAACATTAATCCATGTATGGTATATCACATTAAGTAGCGCTGGTTTTTGTCTTTCGAGGAGAAAAAAACACAGACCGATCGCCAGCCCCAGCAGGATACCGCCGAGGCTCATTTTTAGGGTCATTAAAATACCGGCGGCGATGGCATCTTTATAGGTAAAAAGTATCTCAACATTCATTTTGCTAATACCCTTTTAGCCGAAGATGAGCGGTTTTTCTCTAACCTGACGCCAGCGATACTCAGCCCCCATGAGGTCAGGAAATAAAGGAGCCCACATGCCGTATAAAACTCCAGCGGCCGATAGGTGGTTGAGGCCAACGTTTGCGTCACTCTCATCAACTCATGGACCGCCACCACCGAGACCAGTGCCGAATTTTTGATAATATCAATGGTTTCATTAATCAATGCCGGCATCATGGTACGCAACACCTGCGGCATCTGAATATAAAACAGGGTTTGCGCCGCTGAAAAGCCAAAATCTCGTGCTGCCTCCAGCTGGCCTTTGGGTAACATGTTAAAACCGGCCCGAAGAATCTCCCCCTGAAAGGCCGCGGTATTTAATGAGAGGGCAACAACCGCCGCCAGCAATGGCGAAAGCGTGATCCCCACGGCCGGCAAAGCATAAAATATTAATATCAACTGGACCAGTAACGGCGTGCCACGGTAAAAACTGACATAGATTTTGCAAAAACAGCGCACGAGACGCTGCTGAGAATTTAACCCCAGACAAATTAACCAACCGAGGATCAATCCTGTGACAATTGCGCTCAGTGATACAGCCAGAGTACTGAGCACGCCGATTAATAGCTGAGGGAAATAGGGAAACACCACCGAAATATCAAACATATTGCCCTCCAGTATCCATCAAATTAGTTTGCCGGGGTTGGAACTTGCTCTGGAACGGCCATAGAAAAACCCAGCCATTTGGTTTGTAGCTGCGCCAGTTTTCCCGATTTATTCAACTGCACAATGCCGTCGCTGACAAATTTGACCAGTGAGGCGCTATCCGCATCTTTTCTTCCGGCCCATGCATACCAGGTGGCCGGGCCAAACGGCGGGCGTACAATTTCAAACGTATCACCACGTGTCTTCACCAACGGCGCGAGGTTCGGCAGCGATTGCACAACCGCGTCAACACGATGTGCCGCCAATGCCGCGTAAGCTTCGTTATAATCAATAAAGGCTTTTATTTCTTTAACGCCGTGACCGGTGGTGGGTTTAAGTACCGATGCTTCATACTCTTTTAGCACAGCAATCTGCGGCGCCCCGGCCTGACTGGCGACAATCATGCCCTGGAGATCTTTGGCGCTGTTAATACGGCTATCCCCTTTGCGTTTCAGAATGGCTACGCTGGCGTCAGAAAAGGGAGCGGTAAAGGCGAATTTAGCTTCACGATCGCGGGTGATGGTTAAAGAGGTTGCCACAAAGTCGAATCGTTTGCTTTCCAGTCCGGGTAAAATCCCCTGAAATGGAATATCCAGCTGAACCACTTTCACCCCGGGTAATCCCTTCATGACTTCCGTGAGAATATCTTTTCCCAGACCGACTATTTTGCCATCTTCAAGCATTTCAAAAGGGGCATAGCGCGCTTCTGTGGCAATCACTATTTCTTTTTTTTGCTTAATATCATCCAGCAAATCAGCCTGGGCAGTGGGTATCATTAATGGTGAAAGTTGTATGACAGACATTGACAGTAACAGCCACAGTTTATTTTTCATGAGATTTCTCCGCGAATTTGAATGACGCTGATAATATTTATTCATTCTCTTAGCGGCGACAAACGGTGGTTTCTAACTGATAACTATTAGCACGGCTAATGGTGCCTTTGGCATGAATAGTGCTTATTGCAGGTTATTTAGCAACAGAGAAACCGATGATGCAACCTAAACCAGGTTTGCCGTCCCTGGACGGTTTGCGCTACTTTGATGCCGCGGCGCGTAATCTTAGTTTTACCCGTGCCGCGCAGGAACTTTTTCTTACTCAGAGTGCGGTAAGCCAGAAAATTCAATTACTTGAACAACATCTTGGCTATCTTGTCTTTCACCGGACTCCCGCAGGGTTACGCTTAACCCCGCAGGGTGAACAGCTGTTTATCGGGGTGCGTCAGGCATTTTCCATCCTTGAAACCACGCTGCACCAAACCGGTGAAGAAACTCTTGAGGGCACCATAAAGATTCGGGTTATGCCGTCCTTTGCAACCAAATGGCTGCTTCCCCGATTACATCAGTTTTATGAGCAGTACCCTGTCAGTCTGGAAATTGATGCCGATATGACACCCGCCAATTTTAAATCTGACGCAGTCGATATCGCCATTACTCCTTTTTGGGTTGACGATAAAAATTTAATTCAACGACACCTGTTCAATGATGTGATCTATCCTGTGATCAGCCCGGATTTGATGAAAAACCGACCTCTGAAAAATTACAGCGATCTCTGCGGTTTACGCTTACTACATGATTCCATGCCGCAAAATGCCTATAGCACCCACTGGCGATCTTATTTTGCCCGCCTCGGGCTCTATGACCTGGATGTTGAGGCTGGAACCGGCTTTTCCCGTGCCGACCTCGTGCTCCAGGCCGCCTGCGCCGGACAAGGGATCGCCTTAAGTCGTCACTCTTTGTGTGCAACGGAGGTTCGCAATGGCGCACTGATACGCCCTTTTACAGATATCGTCGAAGACGGACAGGTGTGGTTAACCTGTCCGCGTAATAATGAGAAACGGCCACGCGTTCAGGCGTTGGTCAACTGGCTGACGGAGGAAACCGCGCGTCATATTGCAGAACGCAAGCAAATCCTCAGTGAATATACACTGCATAAGGCCAGCTAATGACGACAAATTAATAATCTCCGTTTGTCGCAAGATATCGTTTTCCAGATGATGACAACACGCCATTATCAACAACGGAGTTTATCATGAGCATGCCAGATATTATTGAATTAGCTAATGGACAAAAAGTAAAAGGAACGTTCAGCACCCATGAAATGCAGCGCCGACTGTCAGGATTACGCGCCATCATGGAGGCAGATAGTATTGATGCAGTTATTTTAACCTCGGTTCATAATATTAATTATTACGGCGATTTTTTATATTGTAGCTTTGGACGCCAGTATGCCCTGGTGGTGACGCCGAGCCAGTCATTTTTAATTACCACCAATATCGATGGCGGCCAGGGATGGCGTCGTAGCTACGGTGCAAATATCGTTTACACGGACTGGCAGCGTGATAACTATTACCGGGCAGTGCGCAAAGTGGTTCCTGATGATAGCCGGCGGATTGCCCTTGAAGGCGACCATGTGACGATCGAACAGCGTGCTAAATTTTGTCATTACTTAACCCAGACAGAGTTTGTTGATATTGCCCCGGCGACGATGCGTATGCGCATGATTAAGTCTGCCGAAGAGATCGCGCTTATTAAATTTGGTGCCCAGGTCGCCGACCTCGGGGGGGCGGCATGTATCGAGGCGATTGCCGAAAATGTTCCCGAGTATGAAATCGCACTGGCGGCCACGTCAGCGATGACCCGGGAAATCGCGAAACGCCTGCCGCATGTTGAATTGCGTGATACCTGGACGTGGTTTCAGTCTGGCTTGAATACTGATGGAGCACACCATCCGGTGACATCCCGTCGTCTCAAGGCAGGCGATATTTTATCGCTGAACTGTTTTCCAATGATTGCCGGCTACTATACCGCGCTGGAACGAACACTGTTCTTCGGTCAGCCCAGCGATGAGCAACTACGTTGCTGGGAGATCAACTGCGAAGTGCACCGCCGTGGGCAGGAGTTAATCCGTCCAGGCACACGTTGTTGCGACATTGCCGCCTCGCTTAATGAAATTTATCGCGAGCATGGTCTTCTGCAGTACCGGACCTTTGGTTATGGTCATTCGTTCGGCGTACTGAGTCACTATTATGGTCGTGAAGCCGGTTTAGAATTGCGCGAGGATATTGAGACCGTTTTGGCACCAGGAATGGTTGTCTCGATGGAGCCGATGATCATGCTGCCGGAGAGCATGCCGGGGCACGGTGGTTACCGCGAACACGATATCCTGGTCGTAACCGAAATGGCAGCAGAGAACATAACTCATTTCCCCTATGGTCCTGAGCATAATATTATTGCAGCTAATATATAAGCATGCCGAATGACTCCTGTGCTGCGCCTTGATAAGAAAATAATGAGCAGCAGATGGCATCGCACCGTCTCTGTTCGGCTGCATCCGGCTGGCAGACCGTTCCGGAGCATCACGCCCCGCTCTGGCAGCAGGTCAGTCAGGTGGAACCCGAAATCTGATTTATTCAACAAAGCCGCACCAAATCATCACTCGAAGATATTCAGGCATGGTACATCCGCGGCAAGCCCCTAATTTGTACTGAGGGGCAAAGTGAAAAAAGTTACTTTTTGTTGAAACGACAGTTAGCAATAACCCCCGCTTGCGGGGGCCATACCCACCAGGAGCAAACGCAGAAAGCCCGAGATACTTCAGCTGTACCGGGGGCTGGCGACATTTCAGGCAACACTCATAGTTGACATCCTCCCCGCCCTAAAGGGCGGGGAGGATGTCAATAATAGCAGACCACATCATGATGTCATTCTGACCGACAGATGCCAGAAGCAGAGGATCCATCCCATTTTATACCTACCTTATAACACTTAGAAAAACAACATGTTAAAAATGTTTATTGGAAACAATTTTATTTCCAATTGTAATGATAACCATTCTCATATTAATATGGCTACGTGATAATTAACTTTTGATGCACTCCGCATGTCTGACCGTGCCACTACCACAGCTTCCTTAACGTTCGAGTCGCTTTATGGCACCCATCACGGCTGGTTGAAAAGTTGGCTGACGCGCAAACTCCAGTCTGCCTTTGATGCAGATGACATTGCCCAGGACACTTTTTTGCGGGTAATGAGCAGCGAAACGCTCTCGACGATCCGCGATCCTCGCTCTTTCCTGTGCTCTATCGCCAAACGCGTGATGGTGGACCTGTTTCGCCGAAACGCGCTGGAAAAAGCGTATCTGGAGATGCTGGCGCTTATGCCGGAGGGGGTAGCGCCTTCACCTGAGGAACGCGAAAGCCAGCTCGAGACCCTACAACTCGTCGACAGCATGCTGGACGGGCTAAACGGAAAAACACGTGAAGCGTTTCTGCTTTCGCAACTGGATGGCCTGACATACAGCGAGATTGCGCACAAACTCGGTGTTTCCGTCAGCTCCGTGAAAAAATACGTGGCGAAAGCCGTCGAGCACTGCCTGCTGTTTCGTCTGGAGCATGGGTTATGAATCCTTCGTTAACCGATTCCCGCCGTCAGGCGCTGCGTTCAGCTTCCCACTGGTATGCCGTGCTAAGCGGCGAGCGCGTCAGCCCACAACAGGAAGCGCGCTGGCAACAGTGGTATGAACAGGATCAGGATAACCAGTGGGCCTGGCAGCAGGTTGAAAACCTGCGCAACCAGCTTGGCGGTGTGCCTGGCGACGTTGCCAGCCGGGCGCTGCACGATACCCGCCTCACCCGCCGTCACGTGATGAAAGGATTACTGCTGTTGCTCGGCGCTGGCGGAGGCTGGCAACTCTGGCAGTCGGAAACCGGCGAAGGTCTGCGGGCAGATTACCGCACCGCCAAAGGCGCAGTCAGCCGTCAGCAACTGGAAGATGGCTCCCTGCTCACGCTGAATACCCAAAGCGCGGCGGATGTGCGTTTTGATGCGCATCAGCGCACCGTCCGGCTCTGGTACGGTGAAATCGCCATTACTACCGCGAAAGATGCGCAGCAACGCCCCTTCCGCGTCCTGACCCGTCAGGGCCAACTCACCGCTTTAGGGACAGAATTTACCGTCCGCCAGCAGGATAATTTCACGCAGCTTGACGTGCAGCAGCACGCCGTGGAAGTGCTTCTCGCCAGTGCCCCCGCGCAAAAACGCATCGTGAACGCTGGTGAAAGCCTGCAGTTCAGCGCCTCTGAGTTTGGCGCAGTGAAACCGCTGGATGACGAGAGTACAAGCTGGACGAAGGGCATCCTGAGCTTCAGCGATAAACCGCTGGGTGAGGTGATAGCCACGCTAAGCCGTTACCACAACGGCGTGCTGCGCTGCGATCCCGCCGTTGCCGGGCTGCGCCTGAGCGGGACGTTCCCGCTGAAAAATACCGATGCGATCCTGAACGTTATCGCTCAAACGCTTCCCGTTAAAATTCAGTCTATTACGCGGTACTGGATAAACATTTCACCGCTGTAAGAAAAATAATTCTCATTTCGATTGTCCTTTTTACCCTTCTCGTTCGACTCATAGCTGAACACAACAAAAATGATGATGGAGAAGGTATGACGCCGTTACGCGTTTTTCGTAAAACAACACCTTTGGTTAACGCCATTCGCCTGAGCCTGCTGCCGCTGGCCGGTCTCTCGTTTTCCGCTTTTGCTGCACAGGTTGATATCGCACCGGGATCGCTCGACAAAGCGCTCAATCAGTATGCCGCACACAGCGGAATTACCCTCTCGGTTGACGCCAGCCTGACGCGCGGCAAGCAGAGCAACGGTCTGCACGGAGATTACGACGTCGAGAGCGGCCTGCAACAGCTGCTGGACGGCAGCGGACTGCAGGTAAAACCGCTGGGAAATAACAGCTGGACGCTGGAGCCCGCGCCCGCGCCAAAAGAAGATGCCCTGACCGTGGTCGGCGACTGGCTGGGCGATGCGCGTGAAAACGACGTATTTGAACATGCTGGCGCGCGTGACGTGATCCGCCGTGAGGATTTCGCCAAAACCGGCGCAACCACCATGCGTGAGGTGCTTAACCGCATCCCTGGCGTCAGCGCGCCGGAAAACAACGGCACCGGCAGCCACGACCTGGCGATGAACTTTGGCATCCGGGGCCTGAACCCACGCCTCGCCAGCCGCTCGACCGTCCTGATGGACGGCATCCCCGTCCCCTTTGCCCCTTACGGTCAGCCGCAGCTTTCACTGGCTCCCGTTTCGCTCGGCAACATGGATGCCATTGACGTGGTGCGCGGTGGTGGTGCGGTGCGTTACGGACCGCAGAGCGTGGGCGGCGTGGTGAACTTTGTTACCCGCGCCATTCCGCAGGACTTTGGTATCGAGGCGGGGGTGGAAGGTCAGCTCAGCCCAACCTCTTCACAAAACAATCCGAAAGAGACGCACAACCTGATGGTGGGCGGCACAGCGGACAACGGTTTTGGCACCGCGCTGCTCTACTCCGGCACGCGCGGCAGTGACTGGCGCGAGCACAGCGCCACCCGCATCGACGACCTGATGCTGAAAAGCAAATACGCGCCGAATGAGGTGCACACCTTCAACAGCCTGCTGCAATATTACGATGGTGAAGCCGACATGCCCGGCGGCCTGTCCCGCGCGGATTACGACGCCGATCGCTGGCAATCCACCCGCCCGTATGACCGCTTCTGGGGCCGTCGCAAGCTGGCGAGCCTGGGCTACCAGTTCCAGCCGGACAGCCAGCATAAATTCAACATTCAGGGGTTCTACACCCAAACCCTGCGCAGCGGCTACCTGGAGCAAGGCAAACGCATCACCCTCTCGCCGCGTAACTACTGGGTGCGCGGTATTGAGCCACGCTACAGCCAGAGCTTTATGATCGGCCCTTCCGCGCACGAAGTGGGCGTGGGCTATCGCTATGTGAATGAATCAACGCATGAAATGCGTTACTACACCGCCACCAGCAGCGGGCAGTTGCCGTCCGGCTCAAGCCCTTACGACCGCGACACGCGTTCCGGCACCGAGGCGCACGCCTGGTATCTGGATGACAAAATCGACATCGGCAACTGGACCATCACGCCGGGTATGCGTTTCGAACATATCGAGTCATACCAGAACAACGCCATTAAAGGCACGCACGAAGAGGTGAGCTATAACGCACCGCTTCCGGCGTTGAACGTGCTCTATCACCTGACTGACAGCTGGAATCTTTATGCAAACACTGAAGGCTCGTTCGGCACCGTACAGTACAGCCAGATTGGCAAGGCTGTGCAAAGCGGCAATGTGGAACCGGAAAAAGCGCGAACCTGGGAACTCGGTACCCGCTACGACGACGGCGCGCTGACGGCGGAAATGGGGCTGTTCCTGATTAACTTTAACAATCAGTACGACTCCAACCAGACCAACGACACCGTCACTGCACGTGGCAAAACGCGCCATACCGGGCTGGAAACGCAGGCACGTTACGACCTGGGTACGCTAACGCCAACGCTTGATAACGTTTCCGTCTACGCCAGCTATGCGTATGTGAACGCGGAAATCCGCGAGAAAGGCGACACCTATGGCAATCAGGTGCCATTCTCCCCGAAACATAAAGGCACGCTGGGCGTGGACTACAAGCCGGGCAACTGGACGTTCAATCTGAACAGCGATTTCCAGTCCAGCCAGTTTGCGGATAACGCCAATACGGTGAAAGAGAGCGCCGACGGCAGTACCGGCCGCATTCCCGGCTTCATGCTCTGGGGCGCACGCGTGGCGTATGACTTTGGCCCGCAGATGGCGGATCTGAACCTGGCGTTCGGTGTGAAAAACATCTTCGACCAGGACTACTTCATCCGCTCTTATGACGACAACAACAAAGGCATCTACGCAGGCCAGCCGCGCACGCTGTATATGCAGGGGTCGTTGAAGTTCTGATGTGTTAACGCCCGGCTTGCCGGGCTTTTAGCTGGAATGTGACTATGTTGGCATTTATCCGTTTTATTTTTGCAGGCCTGCTGCTGGTGATCGGCCACGCCTTTGCCGCCACGGTTCAGGACGAACACGGCACGTTTACACTCGATAAAACGCCACAACGGATTGTGGTGCTGGAACTCTCGTTCGCCGATGCGCTGGCCGCCGTGGACGTCAGCCCGATCGGTATTGCCGACGATAACGATGCAAAACGCATCCTGCCCGAAGTGCGTGCGCACCTGAAACCGTGGCAGTCCGTCGGAACGCGCGCGCAGCCGAGCCTGGAAGCCATTGCTGCCCTGAAACCAGACCTGATCATTGCCGACAGCAGTCGCCATGCGGGGATTTACACCGCCTTGCAGCAAATCGCGCCGGTACTGCTGCTTAAGTCCCGCAACGAAACCTACGCTGAAAATTTGCACTCAGCGGCTATCATCGGCGAAGTGGTAGGTAAAAAACGAGAGATGCAGGCGCGTCTGGAACAACATAAAGAGAAGATGGCGCAGTGGGCCAGCCAGCTTCCCACAGGGACACGCGTGGCCTTTGGCACATCACGCGAACAGCTATTCAACCTGCATACCCAGGAGACCTGGACCGGCAGCGTGCTGGCTTCTCTGGGGCTGAACGTTCCCGCTGCGATGGCGGGCGCGTCCATGCCGTCCATCGGCCTGGAGCAACTGCTGGCGGTCAATCCTGCCTGGCTGCTGGTTGCCCACTATCGCGAAGAGAGCATTGTTAAACGCTGGCAACAAGATCCGCTCTGGCAGATATTAACCGCCGCGCAGAAGCAGCAGGTTGCTTCAGTCGACAGTAACGCCTGGGCGCGGATGCGCGGTATTTTTGCCGCAGAGCGTATTGCCGCTGACACGGTAAAAATCTTCCACCATCAGCCGCTTACCGATGTGAAATGACCGCGCTAAAACACCCGGTGCTGCTGTGGGGGCTTCCCGTTGCAGTACTTATTATTATTTTCTGGCTGAGTCTGTTTTGCTACTCGGCCATTCCTGTTTCCGGAGCAGACGCAATCCGCGCCCTGCTGCCTGGACACACGCCAACGCTACCAGAAGCGCTGGTGCAAAACCTTCGTTTGCCGCGAAGCTTGGTCGCCGTTCTGATCGGCGCAAGCCTGGCGCTCGCGGGCACGCTGCTGCAAACCCTGACCCACAACCCAATGGCCTCTCCTTCACTGCTCGGCATTAACAGCGGCGCGGCGCTGGCTATGGCGCTTACCAGCGCGCTGAGTCCGACGCCGGTTGCAGGCTATTCCCTGTCGTTCATCGCGGCATGCGGGGGCGGCGTGAGCTGGCTGCTGGTCATGACCGCAGGAGGCGGGTTTCGTCATACCCAGGACAGAAACAAACTGATCCTCGCGGGTATCGCGCTGTCGGCCTTTTGTATGGCCCTGACCCGCATCACCCTGCTGCTGGCCGAAGATCATGCTTACGGCATCTTTTACTGGCTGGCAGGCGGAGTGTCCCACGCCCACTGGCAGGATGTCTGGCAGCTCTTGCCGGTGGTGGTCACTGCAGTCCCTGTCGTGTTGCTGCTGGCGAATCAACTGAACCTGCTCAACGTCAGCGACAGTACCGCCCATACGCTGGGAGTGAACCTGCCGAGACTACGTTTGATCATCAATATGTTAGTGCTGCTTCTGGTTGGCGCGTGCGTCAGTGTGGCAGGTCCGGTGGCGTTTATCAGCCTGCTGGTGCCACATCTGGCGCGCTTCTGGGCAGGCTTCGATCAGCGCAACGTACTGCCGGTGAGCATGCTGCTGGGGGCCACGCTGATGCTGATGGCAGATGTACTCGCACGCGCGCTGGCCTTCCCCGGCGATCTGCCCGCAGGCGCAGTGCTGGCGCTGATTGGCAGTCCTTGCTTTGTCTGGCTGGTGAGGAGGCGAGGATGAAAATTGCGCTGGTCATTTTCATCACCCTTGCCCTGGCAGGCTGTGCGCTGTTATCACTCCATATGGGGGTGATCCCCGTGCCGTGGCGCGCGCTGCTGACCGACTGGCAGGACGGACGCGAGCATTATTATGTATTGATGGAGTACCGACTGCCGCGCTTGCTGCTGGCACTGTTTGTCGGTGCAGCCCTCGCCGTGGCGGGCGTGCTGGTACAGGGGATTGTGCGTAACCCGCTAGCATCACCGGATATTCTCGGCATTAACCATGCCGCCAGCCTTGCCTCTGTGGGAGCACTGCTTCTTATGCCATCACTATCCGTGATGGTGCTGCCGCTGCTGGCCTTTGCGGGCGGTATGGCGGGGTTGATCTTGCTGAAGATGCTGGCAAAGACCCACCAGCCGATGAAGCTGGCGCTCACCGGCGTGGCGCTTTCCGCCTGCTGGGCGAGCCTGACGGATTACCTGATGCTCCTGCACCCGCAGGATGTAAACAGTGCCCTGCTGTGGCTGACGGGTAGCTTATGGGGGCGCGACTGGCACTTTGTGAAGATTGCCGTGCCGTTGCTCATTCTGTTTTTGCCGCTGAGCCTGCGCTTTTGTCGCGATCTCGACCTGCTGGCGCTGGGCGATGCACGAGCAGCCACGCTCGGCGTGTCGGTTCAGCGCACCCGGTTCCAGGGGCTGATGCTGGCTGTCGCGATGACAGCAACCGGCGTGGCCGTCTGTGGCCCGATAAGTTTTATTGGTCTCGTCGTGCCGCACATGGTGCGCAGGATCGCCGGCGGGCGTCACCGCTGGCTGATGCCCGTTTCGGCCCTGACGGGCGCGTTGTTGCTGGTCATTGCCGATCTGCTGGCACGAATCATTCATCCGCCGCTGGAGCTTCCGGCAGGCGTGCTGACCGCCATTATCGGCGCACCGTGGTTTGTCTGGCTGCTTGTGAGAATGCGATAAATGAGATTACGTACTGAAAATCTGACCGTCAGCTATGGCGCACAAACCGTGCTGGATGGACTTTCTCTCGCCCTGCCTGCCGGAAAAATCACGGCCCTGCTCGGCCCTAACGGTTGCGGGAAATCGACGCTGTTGAACTGTTTTTCTCGCCTGTTAACACCAGACTCTGGCGAGATATTGCTTGATGAAAAACCCATAGCCGGTTTTTCCGCCCGCCAGCTGGCTCGCCGCCTGGCTTTACTGCCGCAACACCATTTATCCCCCGAGGGGATCACTGTACGGGAACTGGTTTCCTACGGCCGCAGCCCGTGGCTGTCGTTGTGGGGGCGACTCTCCGCGGAAGACAACGAGCGGGTCAACGTGGCAATGAGTCAGACCCGGACGCGCAATCTGGCTGACCGCAGGTTAACCCAGCTTTCCGGCGGCCAGCGCCAGCGTGCGTTTCTGGCGATGGTGCTGGCACAGGATACCCCACTCATTCTTCTTGATGAGCCTACGACCTACCTCGATATCAATCATCAGGTTGAACTGATGCGCCTGATGGTTGAACTCAAAAGGCAGGGGAAAACCGTAGTGACGGTACTCCACGATCTGAATCAGGCCAGCCGCTATTGCGATCATCTGGTGGTACTGGCAAGCGGTCGCGTGATGGCGCAAGGTGCTCCGGAAGCAGTGATGAAACCAGAGCTTCTAAAGACGGTGTTCAGCGTAGAAGCGGAAATCCATCCCGAACCGGTATCTGGCAGACCCATGTGTGTGGTGAAGTAGTCTGGCGAAGTGATAAGGATCATCACAGGACAGATAAAGGAAGTGATAACCACCTGCCAACAGGCACCAAAATCTGGCTGGTTGCCGGTATCACCGACATGCGCAACGGCTTCAATGGTCTCGCCGCAAAGGTGCAGACGATGCTGAAAGATGACCCGATGTCCGGCCATGTCTTCATCTTCCGGGGCCGCAGCGGCAGTAAGGTCAAACTGCTGTGGTCCACCGGCGACGGGCTGTGCCTGCTGACCAAACGGCTGGAACGCGGCCGCTTCGCCTGGCCCTCTGCCCGCGATGGCAAAGTGTTCCTGACCCCGGCGCAGCTGGCAATGCTTCTGGAAGGCATCGACTGGCGGCAGCCTAAAAGACTGCTTACGTCCCTGACCATGTTGTAGGCCTCTTTATCCTGGTTGTCGTTGAATAAGCCTGGTAAAATGCGGGCTTATGAACAACACCTCCCCCTGACGACATCCTTCTGCTGAAACAGCGCCTGTCCGAACAGGAAGCGCTGAACCGCGCCCTGCTGGAAAAGCAGGCCGACCGGGAGCGCGAAATAGACCATCTGCAGGCGCAGCTGGATAAGCTTCGCCGAATGAACTTCGGCAGTCATTCTGAATAAATCTCCCGCCGCATCGCGCAGATAGAAGCCGACCTGAACCGGCTTCAGACAGAAAGCGATACGCTGACGGGTCGGGTTGCCGATACGGGCCGGGCCCCGTATCGTTTTAACCCTGAATATTCATCGCAGATATTGTTTCGGGTTTTCCGTTATACCAGCCCTGAACTAGGTAACCGGGGCCAAGAGAACGGACGAATTCAAACTGTCCTGGCGTTTCCACCCCTTCAAACACCAGTGGTTTGCCAGTACCACGTAACCCTTTCACCACAGAAACAAGTAGCGCTCGCTTCACCGGGTCATCAATATTGGCAATAAAAATACGGTCTATTTTTATCTCATCGAAATCCAGTACCGTCAGCCATTCAATATGGGGGCCGCTTGGAAAACGGAAAATATCCTACGTTAAGCCTGTTTTTTGAGCTGGCATGACGGGCAGCTATGAGCGAAGTATAGTCATTCGCCCTATCTCTTTTGTCGCACTTTCAACAAGGGGGTCGCTTGGAAAGCGGAACGAGGTCAGTCTCCGCCCGGACTGCTCAGCTCTTTAAACAGCAAAAGAGAGGCATCTTATGAGAAGGGATTATTCAGTATGTCAGGGCAGACTGCTTTTTCATCCGCAGGTACTGAGGGTAAATGCTCAATTCCGGTACGATTCTTACTCTATAGCCAGACAGAATTCAGCATTGTGCTGAACCCGAATCTTTTTTTACTCTGACAGGCCTGTTCATCAGAACCCTGAAAAAACAATTTTCCCGTTCACATTTTTATTTTCCATGTCCTCATGAGCCCGGCGAAGTGCTTTAGCATTCAGCCTGCCATACTCTGCCAGCAACGGAGGTTTGAGCTTACCGGAATCCAGCATGCATGAGAGTTTGTTAAGAATATCATGCTGTTTAGACATGTCCGCAGTAGCATGCATGGGGCGGGTAAACATTGCCTCCCAGTGAACAGAAACGCTCTTAAATTTGATCAAACGCAGATCCAGTGGTTCAGGGTCGTCGATGAGTCCGATACGGCCTTGTGGGGCAATAATTTCGGCCATATTTTCCCAGGCAGATGGCGTGGTGTACGTTGAGAAAATCCGGGTAATGGGAGGGAGTCCAGCAAGGCTGGCAACCTGTGGCGCAAGCGCACATGAATGATCCAGGACATAATGCGCACCAAACCCGCGAACCGCTCTGACACTCTCCTGCCGGGAGGCAGTCCCGATGATGTTCACCCGACTCAGAGTGCGGGCAAGCTGTATAGCCATACAAGGGACTCCGCCCGCACCGCCAAGCATCAACAGGGTCTGATCAGCATCTCCGTTCACTGACAACTGCAGACGATCAAATAACATTTCCCAGGCTGTCAGACCGGTCAGAGGAACCGACGCTGCAGCTTCAAAACTTAGTGCTGCCGGCTTTATCCTCGTAATGCGTTCGTCAACCAGCTGAAACTCTGCGTTGGCTCCCTGGCGATCGAGCACACCGGCATAGAAAACGTGGTCACCTGGCCTGAACAGCGTCACATCTGGTCCGGTTGCTTCAACAACACCGGAAGCGTCGTATCCCATAACTACCGGATTGCCTGCAGAGGGGCTGATGTTTCGCCGGCTTTTCAGGTCCCGTGGGTTAACCGCGACCGCCCTGACTCTGATCAAAAGATCACGCCCCTTGGGCATGGATGGGTGGGGAAGCGACAAATCTTCAATAACGGATGTACTTTCCCCGGGTTGCCAGAAACCAACGGCTTTCATTCTGTCTCCTTAAAAAGGTCAGTCACCAGATAAATAAATGTAAAAGTGTGCGGAACGCGATACCCGCCAGTGCCCCCGGCAGTGCAAATCGAAAAATACGCAGAAAGCGGGCGCTGATGCCCATGAATATACCAATGCCCGGCAAATCAAAACTGTTGATGAGAAATCCGGCTGAGCGGTTAATTTCGTTAACGGTCAGGTTACCGCTATGGATAAGGTCAGTCGGTAATGCTGTCAACCTGTTGATGACTATTTTAATCTGTTGTCATTCAATCCTTGTAACATCAGGATGATCCTGGTGTCAGTGAAAATACGAAATCAACACGTTGGTATCATTACCCACCTGTGAACTGACGTCGGCATTTTGAATCTCACTTCGGCGTGCCCCCTCCGAATGGCGCAAAACATTTCGTGGTATGGCATGATAGCACCCGAAGAGAGTCAATTCAGGGTGGTAAATGTGAAACCAGTAACGCTATACGATGTCGCAGAGTATGCCGGTGTCTCTTATCAGACCGTTTCCCGCGTGGTGAACCAGGCCAGCCACGTCTCTGCGAAAACGCGGGAAAAGGTGGAAGCGGCGATGGCGCAGCTGAACTACATTCCCAACCGCGTGGCACAACAACTGGCGGGGAAACAGTCGTTGCTGATTGGCGTTGCTACCTCCAGTCTGGCCCTGCACGCGCCGTCGCAAATTGTCGCGGCGATTAAATCTCGCGCCGATCAACTGGGTGCCAGCGTGGTGGTGTCGATGGTAGAACGAAGCGGCGTCGAAGCCTGTAAAGCGGCGGTGCACAATCTTCTCGCGCAACGCGTCAGTGGGCTGATCATTAACTATCCGCTGGATGACCAGGATGCCATTGCTGTGGAAGCTGCCTGCGCTAATGTTCCGGCGTTATTTCTTGATGTCTCTGACCAGACTCCCATCAACAGTATTATTTTCTCCCATGAAGACGGTACGCGACTGGGCGTGGAGCATCTGGTCGCATTGGGTCACCAGCAAATCGCGCTGTTAGCGGGCCCATTAAGTTCTGTCTCGGCGCGTCTGCGTCTGGCGGGCTGGCATAAATATCTCACTCGCAATCAAATTCATCCGATAGCGGAACGGGAAGGCGACTGGAGTGCCATGTCCGGTTTTCAACAAACCATGCAAATGCTAAATGAGGGCATCGTTCCCACTGCGATGCTGGTTGCCAACGATCAGATGGCGCTGGGCGCAATGCGCGCCATTACCGAGTCCGGGTTGCGCGTTGGTGCAGATATCTCGGTAGTGGGATACGACGATACCGAAGACAGCTCGTGTTATATCCCGCCGTTAACCACCATCAAACAGGATTTTCGCCTGCTGGGGCAAACCAGCGTGGACCGCTTGCTGAAACTCTCTCAGGGCCAGGCGGTGAAGAGCAATCAGCTGTTGCCCGTCTCACTGGTGAAAAGAAAAACCACCCTACCGCCCAATACGCAAACCACCTCTCCCCGCACGTTGGCAGATTCCTTAATGCAGCTGGCACGACAAGTTTCCCGACTTGAAAGCGGGCAGTGAGCGCAACGCAATTAATGTGAGTCAGCTCACTCATTAGGCACCCCAGGCTTTACACTCTATGTGTCCGGCTCGTATGTTATGCGAAAATGTGAGCGGATAACAATTCACGCAGGATACAACTATGACAATGATTACGGATTCACTGGCCGTCGTATTACAACGTCGTGACTGGGAAAACCCTGGCGTTACCCAACTTAATCGCCTTGCGGCACATCCCCCTTTCGCCAGCTGGCGTAATAGCGAAGAGGCTCGCACCGATCGCCCTTCCCAAGAGTCGCGCAGCCTGAATGGTGAATGGCGCTTTGCCAGGTTTCCGGCACCAGAAGCGGTACCAGAAAGCTGGCTGGAGCGCGATCTTCCTGACGCCGATACTGTCATCGTCCCCTCAAACTGGCAGATGCACGGTTACGATGCGCCTATCTACACCAACGTGACCTATCCCATTGCGGTCAATCCGCCGTATGTTCCCACGGAGAATCCGACGGGTTGTTACTCGCTCACATTTAATGTTGATGAAAGCTGGCTACAGGAAGGCCAGACGCGAATTATTTTTGATGGTGTTAACTCGGCGTTTCATTTGTGGTGCAACGGGCGCTGGGTCGGTTACGGACAGGACAGTCGTTTGCCGTCTGAATTTGACCTGAGCGCATTTTTACACGCCGGAGAAAACCGCCTCGCGGTGATGGTGCTGCGCTGGAGTGACGGCAGTTATCTGGAAGATCAGGATATGTGGCGGATGAGCGGCATTTTCCGTGACGTCTCGTTGCTGCATAAACCGAGCACGCAAATCAGCGATTTCCATGTAGCCACTCACTTTAATGATGATTTCAGCCGCGCTGTACTGGAGGCAGACGTTCAGATGTACGGCGAGCTGCGCGATGAGCTGCGGGTGACGGTTTCTTTGTGGCAGGGTGAAACGCAGGTCGCCAGCGGCACCGCGCCTTTCGGCGGTGAAATTATCGATGAGCGTGGTGGTTATGCCGATCACGTCACCCTACGTCTGAACGTCGAAAACCCGAAACTGTGGAGCGCCGAAATCCCGAATCTCTATCGTGCGGTGGTTGAACTGCACACCGCCGACGGCACGCTGATTGAAGCAGAAGCCTGCGATGTCGGTTTCCGCGAGGTGCGGATTGAAAATGGTCTGCTGCTGCTGAACGGCAAGCCGTTGCTGATTCGCGGCGTTAACCGTCACGAGCATCATCCTCTGCATGGTCAGGTCATGGATGAGCAGACGATGGTGCAGGATATCCTGCTGATGAAGCAGAACAACTTTAACGCCGTGCGCTGTTCGCATTATCCGAACCATCCGCTGTGGTACACGCTGTGCGACCACTACGGCCTGTATGTGGTGGATGAAGCCAACATTGAAACCCACGGCATGGTGCCAATGAATCGTCTGACCGATGATCCGCGCTGGCTACCCGCGATGAGCGAACGCGTAACGCGAATGGTGCAGCGCGATCGTAATCACCCGAGTGTGATCATCTGGTCGCTGGGGAATGAATCAGGCCACGGCGCTAATCACGACGCACTCTATCGCTGGATCAAATCTGTCGATCCTTCCCGCCCGGTACAGTATGAAGGCGGCGGAGCCGACACCTTCGCAACCGATATTATTTGCCCGATGTACGCGCGCGTGGATGAAGACCAGCCCTTCCCGGCTGTGCCGAAATGGTCCATCAAAAAATGGCTTTCGTTGCCTGGAGAGACGCGCCCGCTGATCCTTTGCGAATACGCCCACGCGATGGGTAACAGTCTTGGCGGCTTCGCTAAATACTGGCAGGCGTTTCGTCAGTACCCCCGTTTACAGGGCGGCTTCGTCTGGGACTGGGTGGATCAGTCGCTGATTAAATATGATGAAAATGGCAATCCGTGGTCGGCTTACGGCGGTGATTTTGGCGATACGCCGAATGATCGCCAGTTCTGCATGAACGGTCTGGTCTTTGCCGACCGCACGCCGCATCCGGCGCTGACGGAAGCAAAACACCAGCAGCAGTTTTTCCAGTTCAGTTTATCCGGGCGAACCATCGAAGTGACCAGCGAATACCTGTTCCGTCATAGCGATAACGAGCTCCTGCACTGGATGGTGGCGCTGGATGGCAAGCCGCTGGCAAGCGGTGAAGTGCCTCTGGATGTCGCTCCACAAGGTAAACAGTTGATTGAACTGCCTGAACTACCGCAGCCGAAGAGCGCCGGACAACTCTGGCTAACGGTTCACGTAGTGCAACCGAACGCGACCACATGGTCAGCAGCCGGACACATCAGCGCCTGGCAGCAGTGGCGTCTGGCGGAAAACCTCAGCGTGACACTCCCCTCCGCGCCCCACGCCATCCCGCAACTGACCACCAGCGAAACGGATTTTTGCATCGAGCTGGATAATAAGCGTTGGCAATTTAACCGCCAGTCAGGCTTTCTTTCACAGATGTGGATTGGCGATAAAAAACAACTGCTGACGCCGCTGCGCGATCAGTTCACCCGCGCACCGCTGGATAACGACATTGGCGTAAGTGAAGCGACCCGCATTGACCCTAACGCCTGGGTCGAACGCTGGAAGGCGGCGGGCCATTACCAGGCCGAAGCAGCGTTGTTGCAGTGCACGGCAGATACGCTTGCCGACGCGGTGCTGATTACCACGGTCCACGCGTGGCAGCATCAGGGGAAAACCTTATTTATCAGCCGGAAAACCTACCGGATTGATGGAAGTGGTCAAATGGCGATTACCGTTGATGTTGAAGTGGCGAGCAATACGCCACATCCGGCGCGGATTGGCCTGACCTGCCAGCTGGCGCAGGTAGCAGAGCGGGTAAACTGGCTCGGATTAGGGCCGCAAGAAAACTATCCCGACCGCCTTACTGCGGCCTGTTTTGACCGCTGGGATCTGCCATTGTCAGACATGTATACCCCGTACGTCTTCCCGAGCGAAAACGGTCTGCGCTGCGGGACGCGCGAATTGAATTATGGCCCACACCAGTGGCGCGGCGACTTCCAGTTCAACATCAGCCGCTACAGTCAACAGCAACTGATGGAAACCAGCCATCGCCATCTGCTGCACGCGGAAGAAGGCACATGGCTGAATATCGACGGTTTCCATATGGGGATTGGTGGCGACGACTCCTGGAGCCCGTCAGTGTCGGCGGAATTCCACCTTAGCGCCGGTAGCTACCATTACCAGTTGCTCTGGTGTCAAAAATAATAATAACCGGGCAGGCCATGTCTGCCCGTATTTCGCGTAAGGAAATCCATTATGTACTATTTAAAAAACACAAACTTTTGGATGTTCGGTTTATTCTTTTTCTTTTACTTTTTTATCATGGGAGCCTACTTCCCGTTTTTCCCGATTTGGCTACATGACATCAACCATATCAGCAAAAGTGATACGGGTATTATTTTTGCCGCTATTTCTCTGTTCTCGCTATTATTCCAACCGCTGTTTGGTCTGCTTTCTGACAAACTCGGGCTGCGCAAATACCTGCTGTGGATTATTACCGGCATGTTAGTGATGTTTGCGCCGTTCTTTATTTTTATCTTCGGGCCACTGTTACAATACAACATTTTAGTAGGATCGATTGTTGGTGGTATTTATCTAGGCTTTTGTTTTAACGCCGGTGCGCCAGCAGTAGAGGCATTTATCGAGAAAGTCAGCCGTCGCAGTAATTTCGAATATGGTCGCGCGCGGATGTTTGGCTGTGTTGGCTGGGCGCTGTGTGCCTCGATTGTCGGCATCATGTTCACCATCAATAATCAGTTTGTTTTCTGGCTGGGTTCTGGCTGTGCATTCATCCTCGCCGTTTTACTCTTTTTCGCCAAAACGGATGCGCCCTCTTCTGCCACGGTTGCCAATGCGGTAGGTGCCAACCATTCGGCATTTAGCCTTAAGCTGGCGCTGGAACTGTTCAGACAGCCAAAACTGTGGTTTTTGTCACTGTATGTTATTGGCGTTTCCTGCACCTACGATGTTTTTGACCAACAGTTTGCTAATTTCTTTACTTCGTTCTTTGCTACCGGTGAACAGGGTACGCGGGTATTTGGCTACGTAACGACAATGGGCGAATTACTTAACGCCTCGATTATGTTTTTTGCGCCACTGATCATTAATCGCATCGGTGGGAAAAACGCCCTGCTGCTGGCTGGCACTATTATGTCAGTACGTATTATTGGCTCATCGTTCGCTACCTCAGCACTGGAAGTGGTTATTCTGAAAACGCTGCATATGTTTGAAGTACCGTTCCTGCTGGTGGGCTGCTTTAAATATATTACCAGCCAGTTTGAAGTGCGTTTTTCAGCGACGATTTATCTGGTCTGTTTCTGCTTCTTTAAGCAACTGGCGATGATTTTTATGTCTATTCTGGCGGGCAATATGTATGAAAGCATCGGTTTCCAGGGCGCTTACCTGGTGCTGGGTCTGGTGGCGCTGGGCTTCACCTTAATTTCCGTGTTCACGCTTAGCGGCCCCGGCCCACTTTCTCTGCTGCGTCGCCAGGTGAATGAAGTCGCTTAAGAAATTAATGTCGGATACGGCGCGAGCGCCTTATCCGACCAACTTATCAGGACGGAATGTTAAAAATGAACATGTCGATGACAGAAAAAATAAAAGCAGGCAAGCTATTTACCGATATGTGCGAAGGCTTACCTGAAAAAAGACTTCGTGGGAAAACATTAATGTATGAGTTCAATCACTCGCATCCATCAGAAGTTGAAAAAAGGGTAATGACTCCAACTTATTGATAGTGTTTTATGTTCAGATAATGCCCAATGACTTTGTCATGCAGCTCCACCGATTTTGAGAGCGACAGCGACTTCCGTCCCAGCCGTGCCAGGTGCTGCCTCAGATTCAGGTTATGCCGCTCAATTCGCTGCGTATATCGCTTGCTGATTACGTGCAGCTTTCCCTTCAGGCGGGATTCATACAGCGGCCAGCCATCCGTCATCCATATCACCACGTCAAAGGGTGACAGCAGGCTCATAAGATGCCCCAGCGTCGCCATAGTGCGTTCACCGAATACGTGCGCAACAACCGTCTTCCGGAGCCTGTCATACGCGTAAAACAGCCAGCGCTGGCGCGATTTAGCCCCGACATAGCCCCACTGTTCGTCCATTTCCGCGCAGACGATGACGTCACTGCCCGGCTGTATGCGCGAGGTTACCGACTGCGGCCTGAGTTTTTAAGTGACGTAAAATCGTGTTGAGGCCAACGCCCATAATGCGGGCGGTTGCCCGGCATCCAACACCATTCATGGCCATATCAATGATTTTCTGGTGCGTACCGGGTTGAGAAGCGGTGTAAGTGAACTGCAGTTGCCATGTTTTACGGCAGTGAGAGCAGAGATAGCGCTGATGTCCGGCAGTGCTTTTGCCGTTACGCACCACCCCGTCAGTAGCTGAACAGGAGGGACAGCTGATAGAAACAGAAGCCACTGGAGCACCTCAAAAACACCATCATACACTAAATCAGTAA
>NZ_JCAXWU010000031.1:0-28744 GCF_059759695.1 Klebsiella sp. M041 | reverse complement strand
GTGCTTTTGCCGTTACGCACCACCCCGTCAGTAGCTGAACAGGAGGGACAGCTGATAGAAACAGAAGCCACTGGAGCACCTCAAAAACACCATCATACACTAAATCAGTAAACCACTTCACATTAATGGCAGCAAACACCCGAACCGGCAGATGAGCTCCGTGTTGTTCTACGGCGCAAATAGGTAGTACGGCGACGATATTCGCCATATCCAGTTTACTGAATTCCCGCGTGGTGAGATCACACCACTAGAGAGAAGACGGTTTAAGCATGTTTACCTCCGGTTTTGTCTAACAATAAAAGATACGGTACGTTGCATTTAGGGCATTTTAGACCGGCTCTATGTCCTGCTATGTGCTAACTTTTCCAGTTTAATGGCCTCTCGTCGAGTTGTGTGGCAACAGTGTTGCCACCGGCGGAAATCCGCCGGTTTGAATGCTTTTTTGTTCAGCAGGCGACGAGGTGCCCGTCGCCAAAATCGGTAAAGCGCTGCGGTACTCTCTGATAGCCGATGGGTTTGATCGGTTCTGGTCTTATCGGCATTGCGCTGGTGGCTCGGGGTTGCCGTCTTTGCTGAACGTCAGGTATAGGAACGGCGCTGAGCAAGTGCTGAGTATAAGGATGCTGCGGATGGTGCAACACTCGATCTCGTGGGCCGATCTCCACGAGCTGGCCGCCAAACATCACCGCTACCCGGTGGCAGATGCGCTCCACCACCGCCATATCATGGGAAATAAACAGATAGCTGAGCCGATAGCGCTGACGCAAATCTTCCAGCAGCGTCAGCACCTGCGCCTGTACTGAAACATCCAGCGCGGAAACCGATTCATCGGCGATGATCACTTTCGGGTTCAGCGCCAGCGCGCGGGCAATGCAAATGCGCTGGCGCTGGCCGCCGGAAAACTGGTGCGGATAACGCCGCATCGCTTCCGCTGGCAGGCCGACCTGCTGCAATAGCTGCGCCACCCGCTCCGTGCGCTGTACTGCGGGCATCTGCTCATGAATCAGCAGCGGCTCCCCAACCAGGTCGAAAATAGTTTTGCGCGGATTGAGCGCCGCCCAGGGATCCTGAAACACCATCTGCAAATCGCGGCGTACCGCTCTTAACGCCTCGTCCTTCAGGCCGTGCAGCTCCTGTCCGTTAAGCTGCGCGCTGCCGCTAAATGGCACCATATTCATCAGCGCTTTTGCCGTCGTCGATTTACCGCAGCCGCTTTCACCGACGATGCCCAACGTCTCGCCGGGGAAAAGATCGAAGCTGACGCCATCGACGGCATGGACTTCGCGACGCACGCGCAGGCCGTCGCCGCGCACCGGAAAGCGCACGCTGAGGTCGCGGACGCTGAGCAACGGTCGCGTCGCCTCGACCGGCGCCAGCGCGGGCGCCTGGCCCAGCACCGGTACCGCCTGCAACAGCTGGCGGGTATAAGCCGCCTGCGGCGAGGTAAACAGCGTTTTTGCCGGAGCCTGCTCCATGATTTTGCCGTGACTCATGACCAGCACATCATCGGCCATTTCTGCCACCACTCCCATATCGTGGGTGATCAACAGCAGGCTGGTGGAAAACGCCTGCTGCAGTTCGCGCATCAACTCGAGGATCTGCGCCTGAATAGTGACGTCGAGGGCCGTGGTCGGCTCATCGGCAATCAGCACCTGTGGCTGGCACAGCATTGCCATGGCGATCATCACCCGCTGGCGCATACCGCCGGAAAGCTCGTGCGGATACTGTTGCAGGCGCTTCTCCACATGACTGATTTTGACCGCGTCCAGCATCGTGCTGACCCGGCTGCGCCGTTCACGGCGGCCCAGCACTTCGTGGCGTTGCAGCGTCTCTTCCAGCTGCTGGCCCACCGTCATCAGCGGATTGAGCGAGGTCATCGGTTCCTGAAAAATCATGGCAACCGACTTGCCGCGCAGCAGCTGCATTTGCCGCTCCGGCAGGCTGAGCAAATCCTGGTTATCAAAAATAATCGCGCCGCCTGGAATCTGTGCCTCCTCCGGAAGCAAACCCATGATCGCCAGCGAAGTCAGCGATTTACCGCTGCCCGACTCGCCGGCAATGCACAGAGTTTTTCCCGGCCAGAGCGCAAAGCTGACGTCATCCACCACCCGCTGTGTACCAAACTGGATCGACAGGCGCTCGACCGAGAGCAGCGGCGCCGGAAATAGGACTGCTGACATAACGCTCCTAATTAAACACGCTGTTGGGAAAATAGAACGACACCACCCAGTTAGGCCGATCGACGATTTCGCTGATGCGCAGATCGCCGCACACGGAGCAGAGCATATAGGCCTCTTCCGCCGACATCCCTTGTTCGCGGCACAGCGCATCGATGGTATAGCTTACCGCGTCGCGGGCGGCGGTCATCAGGTCAGGGCCAATGCCGGTGAAGGCGCTGTAGCCGTGCCGATCCAGATGTTGGGTCACTGGGCCAGGGGTGGCGAAACGCGGCGTTTTCAGCGGCATATCTTTAACCACTTCCAGCTTCACCACCACGTCCATCGCGCTTTCAATCGCCGTGCCGCAGACTTCACCATCGCCCTGCGCGGCGTGGGTGTCACCAATAGAAAACAACGCGCCTTCTACTTCCACCGGTAGCCATAATGTGCAGCCAGCGGCCAGATCGCGAATATCCAGATTGCCGCCCACGCGGCGCGGCGGCACCACCGAATGATGGCCCGCGGCGGCGGGAGCGACGCCGAGGGTACCGGCGAAGGGTTTCAGCGGTACGCGGCCATATCGGCCAAAGGCGCAGGGGGTTAAGGCCTGGCGGTCATATTGCCACAGCGTCAGCGCCGGATCAGAAAACTGATCGGCCAGCAGGCCGAAGCCCGGGATATTCGCAGTCCAGCCAAAGCCGTTGGGACGAAAGGATTCCAGCGTCACCTTTAGCGCATCGCCCGGCTGAGCGCCTTCCACATAGACCGGGCCACTGACCGGGTTGAGCTTATCAAACGGCAGCGTTGGGATATCCGCTGCGGTAGAACCGGCGTTGAACCAGCCGTTAGCCGCATCCAGGCAGTGAAACTCCAGTTGGCTGCCGGAAGCTACGTGCAGGACCGGGCTCAGGCTGTTATCCCAGCCGAAATGATGTTGAGCATGATGAATGGTCTTCACCAGACAATTTTGGCACATCCTGACTCTCCTTTAAGCAGCGGCGCCGTCCCGGCGCCATCAAATTATTTCAGTCCGATATAGTCGTAGTTGACTGGTACATGCACTGGATCGACATACAGCGCGTCCTCGCCCCCCATGCGTGCGGAATGTACGGTGTAGCGCTTCTCGTTGAATACCGGCACCCAGGGCGCGTCATCCATTGCAGTGATGAAGATTTTGCGCCAGGCTTCAATGCGCGCGTCCTGCTGGTCGGGTTTCACCATGCTGTCCGCCGCGGCCGCCTGCGCGTCCAGCGCTTTGTTGCAGTAGCGCGCCCAGTTCCAGCCGCCCTCTACCGCCCCGGCGCAGCCGAGGATCGGGCCATAGAAGTTGGAGGGATCCGGGAAATCGGCGATCCACGCCATGCCGCCGGACCAGACCATCGGCGCTTGGCTGGCGGAGCCGCCCGCCGCAATCACATTCGCCTGCGCCAGGGATTTGATGCTGGCGTGGATGCCCACTTTGGCCAGATCCTGCTGGATAGACTGGGCGATACGCGGCTGCGGATCGGTATTCATCACGTACAGTTCGGTAGCAAAACCGTTGGGGAAACCCGCTTCGCTGAGCAGTTGCTTCGCTTTTGCCGGGTCGTAGCTGAAACCCTGATATGCCTTGTCATAACCGGGCATGGCGGGTGGCAGTGGCTGGTTGGCCGGCGCCGCGCGTCCATTAATGATGCGCATGATGCGATCTTTGTTGACCGCCATGTTCACCGCCTGGCGGACTTTGAGATTATCGAAAGGCGGCAGCGTGGTTTTCATCGTCACGTAGCCGGTCTGCAACTGGTCGCCGGTGACCATCAGGCCCTTATAGGCCGGGTTGTTTTTAAACGACAGAAACTGTGCGGGCGGTACGCCGTCGCCGGCAATATCCACTTCGCCTTTTTCCAGCCGCAGCAGAGCGACCGAGGGATCCTGTCCCATTTCGAACTTTATGTGATCCAGCCGCGGCACGCCGGCTTTAAAGTAGTTCGGGTTTTTGCGGAAGATCAGCTCCTGGCCCAGCTTCCACTCCTGGAGCTCAAACGCGCCGCTGCCGACCGGATGCTTGCCGAAGTCGGCGCCCCATTTCTCCACCTCCTCACGGGGAACCATCGAGGCAAAGTTCAGCGCCAGCACATGCAGGAAGGTGGCGTTGGGCTCTTTCAGAGTGATTTTTACCGTATGATCGTCGACGACCTCGATACCGCTCAGGGTCGTGCTTTTACCGCTGGCCTCCTCGTCATAGCCCGCGATGGGACTGAAGAACCCGGCGCCCGGACTTTGGGTTTTCGGGTTGACTGTGCGTTCAAGAGAATATTTCACGTCCGCCGCCGTGACCTCGCGGCCGTTGTGGAATTTCACCCCTTTGCGTAGCACAAAGGTGTAGACCTTGCCGTCCTCGGAAATGGCGTAGCTCTCCGCCAGGTCGTTCACCAACTCGGTGGTGCCGGGACGATAGTCCATCAGGCCGTCGAACAGGCTTTTGATCATCGACCAGTTTTGCCAGTCATAGCCAATGGCCGGATCGAGGGTCGCCACGTCGTTCTGGTAGGTCACCACGATATCGCCGCCGGTCTTCTCGTCAGCCTGCGCGCCATAAGAGAAACAGGCCGCGGCCACCGCCATTGTCAATAACGCATTTTTCATCATCTTCCCCTGCTACTTTTTGACATCAATGCGCGGATCGACCCACGGCAGCACCAGATCCGCAATAAGGTTGCCGCCAACAATGGCAACCGCTGACACGGTGGTTACCCCGACAATCACCGGGATATCCACCTGTTGAATCGCCTGCCAGGCCAGCTGACCGATACCCGGCCAGCCAAAGACCGATTCGACTACCACCAGTCCGCCCATAAAAATGCCGATATCAATGCCTATCATCGGAATTAGCGGCAGCACGGCATTCGGCAGCACGTGACGCAGCAGTACGCGGGTTCGGCCCAGCCCTTTGGCCCGCGCGGTACGGATAAAATCCTGATGCAGCACCTCAATCATCGACGAGCGCAACATGCGTGAATACCAGCCGCTGCCGAGCAGGCCGAGGGTTAGCGCCGGTAGCGCCAGATGGCTGAAGCCGCCATAGCCTCCCATCGGGAACCAGTTGAGTACCACGGCGAAAAGATAGAGAAAAAGCATCGCGGCGATGAACTGCGGCGCCGAAACACCGATAAAGGAGAGCGCCATCAGAAGCCGGTCCGCCAGCCCGCCGCGTTTTAACGCCGCCAGGGTGCCGAGGGCGATCCCCAGTACCAACTCGCAGAGAATACCCGCCGCCATCAGCTGCAGTGACGGCCCGATACGGGCGGAAACCAGTTCACTCACTTCGCTGCGCTGAATAAACGAGCGTCCCAGATCGCCGTGCAGCAGCCCCTGCAGATAACGCCAATATTGCTGATAAAACGGCAGATCCAACCCCAACTGATGGCGGATGTTTTCGACTACTTCCGGCGTGGCACTGCGCCCGGCGATTTGGCGCGCTGGATCGGCGGGCAACATAAACAGCAGCAAATAGCAGATCAACGTAACGCCAAGCAGGATCAGCCCGGCATGCAACAGACGTTTTCCCAGAAATAGCATTAGTTTCGTCCTTTTAAGCCGGGATCGAGGTCGTCGCGCAGGGCGTCACCAGCGATATTGAAAGAGAGCGACAGCAGCACAATCGCCGCGCCGGGAAAGAACACCAGCCAGGGAGCCGAAGTAAAATAGCTCTGGCTTTCAAAGATGATGTTGCCCCAACTCGGCGTTGGCGGCTGTACCCCCACCCCGAGGAACGATAGAGTAGCTTCCAGCAGGACTGTGGTGGAGATGCCTAGTGTGGCCCAGACCAGCACCGTTGGCGCCAGATGTGGAATTAAATGCACGCCGAGAATACGCAACGTTCCGGCCCCCAGGGTGCGTTCCACGGCGATAAAGTCGCGGGCGCTAAGCGCGCTAGTTTCGGCGTAGATAACCCTGGCGATCTGCACCCAGTTCACCATGGCGATCACCAGGGAGACGATCCAGACACTTGGCTGGAAAATCGCCGCCAGGGCAATCGCCAGCAGCAGTGCGGGAAACGCCATCATCAGATCGGTAAAGCGCATCAGCAGCCCTCCGATACGCCCCTGCAGATAACCTGCGCTAAGCCCTACCAGGACGCCGATCAGTACTGCAGTGCCGTTGGCGACAACACCGATGAGTAACGAAGTACGAGCTCCGTAAATTAAACGCGAGAAGAGATCGCGTCCCAGCAGATCGGTTCCCAGCCAGTAAGTGCTGTTGGGAGAAAGCGGTGCGCCTTCCAGGCTCAGTCCCTCGACAAACTGTTCATCGGGATCGAAGGGGGTGAGCCAGGGGGCAAACAGCGCGCTCATCACCACCAGGAGAATAAACAGCAGCGAGAGCAGCAGGGCTGGCCGGCGCAGAAAATATCCGACTCTATTCATTGTGCTCCCCGCTTGCCGGACGACATTCGTAGCAGCCACTTCTGCGCCACCTGTGCCACCGACTGGTTCGTACACATTGATTCCGAGCGCAGGCGAACCCATGCCTGTTGTTCATCAATACTTTCCGCTTGCATCTGGGCCGCCAGAGCTTGGGTAATCTGCGGCATTGCTGCCAGACGCTGGCGCAGTAGCATCTGTTGCTGTTGAATGTCATGCAACTGCTGACGCAGCCCCACTGCCATCATCAGGGTGGTATAGATGGCTCGCTGTGTAATAGGCTTGGTAAGGAGCGCTGTTGCCCCTAACTCCAGCGCGCGCTGTACCTGGTAAAGTCCCTCATGTGAGGTCAGCGCGATCACCGGTATTCCCGCCAGATTGATCTGGCTCAGGGTTAGCGGGCTGGCGAATGCCTCCAGTTCCACCAGTACTGCACAGGGGGTGAGAGGAGGTAAAGCCTCATCTCCGGTCAGGTGATGCCAGCGGATACCCATCCGCGTCAGGTTTTTTTCCAGCGCTTCGCGACTCCTTGCTTCACAGTCTACCAGCAGGAGCGGCTGAGCATCTAAATCCGGGGACAGCAGCGTTTTCATTTAACAATCCTCAGAGCAGGTCTGGCTGCAACCGTTCGGCTTTCACGTAGCTCGGTCGCGGAGAGATAGGGATCGGGCATAACCGGCAGCGGTTCGCGATGCAGTATCTGAAAGCAAGTTTGTTGCAACTCAGCGATGTAGCAGGGCAAACAGGCGTGGTTGTTTCGAGCCATTACTGAGCGAGCGCCCGGAGAATCAACGTCGTGCTGACGATGCAGTGCCGCCAGCACCGCACCCGGCTCGCTGTTTCCGGCCTCGCGCAGGCTATTGGCAAACAGCCTTACTGCCCGCCAGCCGCCGATATAGTAGTGGGAGATGCGCTGTGCGCCATGTTGCAGGTGCTGCCGCGCGCAAAAATCGAGATCGACGCTCTCAAAAAACGGTCCGCAGGAAAGCAAACGTACCGCCCTTAGTGGCGCGACTTCGGCGACTTCGGCTTCGGTAAAATTACAGCTGAGCACCGCTAACGTCCGCCGATCGCGAAGACAGGCCTCGTCCAGTGCGCGCAGAAACGCATAAGAGGTTTCGCCTACCAGGTTATTGAGCACAAAATTTACCTCTGTGCTGAGAATCGCCTCAATCAACTCGGTCACGTTGCTGTTTCTCAGGTGCAGATATTTTTCGCCCACCACCGTACCGCCGGAACCTTCCACTACCTCACGGGCGATACGATTGCTTTCCCAGCCCCAGACGTAGTTAGAGCCGATCAGCCAGGAGCGATTTCCGAACATATCCAGCGCCAGCCGCAGGAGTGGCAGCAGAGTCTGGTTCGGACAACCGCCCAGATATACGACCTGCTCGCAGCTCTCGAACCCCTCGTAAGGACAGCCATACCACAGCAGCAGGTTATGCTGCTCCAGGTCCGGGATAATCTCCTTCCGACTGGCAGAGGTAATGGTTCCGAAGATATGGCGGATGCCGTGAGCGATAAAGGTGCTCACCGCTTCACTGTAGGCTGCGAGTTCACCCGCAGGGTTGATATGTCGGGCCCGCAGCTGAAAAGGATAAGCAGGATCGGCATTGATTTCCTCTAAGGCATGGCGCGCACCAAGCAGTGTGCTGTTCGCCAGGTGGCTGTAGGTACCTTCTGTGGAAAGCAAAATTCCAATATCAATAGTTTGCACGTATGTTTGCTCTCTGCATTAATAAAAAAGCCTGATTGTCCTTATTAGGACAATCAGGCTTCATTACCTGTCGATATTTAATGGATTCAAGGCTTAAGGGTTGCCCCTGCTTGCATATACCCGACATGAAAAATTCATGCCATTTTTAAAGCACAGTTAAATCAATGGATTATTTATTTTTGGAGACACTTTTGCACCAATGGGATGCGGCTTGCTCAGTTATGGTGCGATTTTCTGATGCAGTCTGGTCTCTTCAACATGAGGTGGAGTAATGCACACCTGTTTTAGTTCCACGCACTTTTTGAGAGTTCCGGTTTTTCAGCCATCAGCAGGTGATCCTCCGGCGTCAGGTTATTCAGGGATTCATGGGGACGCTCTGGATGGAAGATCCTCGTGACGAAGCCGAATTTGCCCCCGGCCACGTGCTTTTTTTCGAGCGTAATGTTGTCCATGCATTACCAACCCTTCTTGAAGAACCCGTAATATTTCTGTCATTGGCCAGCCCTCGTCGTGATCCTGAAGATATTACCTTTGTTGACCCGAAAGATGGCACTGCCAGAACCTTTATGGCCAGAAATAATGAGTCAGCATAATTTATTTCCTAGTCCATTCATATGAAAACACTGGCGGAAGAGGGCTATGCACCGAGGTAAAGGGAGGCAATCCGTCGTCAGACGGTGTACTGTACACCGAAGAACAAAACCAGGCCCGTCAGCGCGAAGGGGCTGGTTTTGTTCAAGCGAGAATACCGCGCAATGTATTAATCAGTGCAGGCTCACGTTCAATGAGACACAGCAGTTTCAGAAGCCACTCGATGTCGGGGGTAATCTCACACGAAAAGCGACGTTGCTTCAGCGCCGTCGCCAGCCACCTGGTGAGAAAGAGATTTTACTGTACTGGCGACACTATATCGCCGTTCTTCCTACCTAATGCCAGCGCAACCAGCTCGCACCACGCCAGATGGGCCGATTTTTCCTTCAGATTCACTACGAACGTTTTCCCTTATTTTTCGAGAACCTGAATGTATCTTAACCGGAAGCAGAAAGGATTCGGAACCGTTCACCCTGAATTGAAAACACAGCCTGGACTGACGAGCAAGTTCTCTGAATGCCGCTTTGCGGCATGGAGGCGCCAGCAGCAGTTGAGTACAACTCTGATAGTGAGTGGCGCCGTTGCCCGGCGCAGCCGGCTACTGTGTTGACAGGTTCTGCCTCACCGACCCCCTCCCTTGTATCTAACAGTTTGTGGTGATTAGCTACCACCACTGAAGCAGAGTGAGCCGCCCCCTTCCCTTAAGGTCAGAAAAGTCGGCACCGCTGAACCTTGATTTGCAGCACATGGCCCTCCGCTTCACCTTTCACGCCAGCACATCAGGTTGAACGGTTACCGGGAGCTCGACTCCGTATGTACAAGGCGAACAGGCGTGACGGTTTATGTGAGAGGAGTTTGACCATGTTTCCAGTCGGCATTGACGTAAGTAAAAACACCCTGGATCTTTGCATGCTTTATGACGGTATCAAAGGACGCATAAAAACCCGTAACATCCAGAATAACAGACATTCAGTTGAAAATATTCTTCGCTGGCTCAGGCTTCAACATTGCAGTCCGGAAGATGTTCATGTGGTAATGGAAGCTACCGGTGTTTATCACGAACAGCTGGCCACTGAATTACATGATGCCGGTTTCCGGGTTTCTCTGGCCAACCCTCACCGTAGTCGGGAGTTTGCGCGTGGCATGGGAATCATGACAAAAACGGATAAGGTGGATGCGTATATGCTGGCCTGTTACGCATTCCTTAAGAAGCCACACCGCTGGGAGCCGCCGGCACCCGAAATCAGATATCTCGGTGCACTCCTGCGACGGCGGGATGTTCTGCTGGGTGATGCCCTGCGTGAGGAGAACAGACTGGAAAAATACCTGTCGACAGACACACCTGCAGATATTATCAGTTCCTGCAGGCGTATGGCGCAGCTTCTGCGCGAGGAGATAAGTAATATCGAGCGGCAGATAAAAGCACATATCAAAGCCAGCCCTGCACTGAGGCGTGATTATACACTGCTGACCTCAATTAAATCGGTTGGTCCCCAGTTGGGGATGCATATGCTGATCGTGCTTCGCAGCCATAACTTTGTATCGGCTGAGCAGGCTGCCGCCTTTCTGGGCGTGGTGCCGATCGAGAAACGCTCAGGCACATCGGTCCGGCGCCGGCCGCGGATGTCGAAAATCGGCCCCCCTCAGTTGAGAGCGAAGCTTTACATGTCCGCCCTGTGCGGAAAAATCTACAATAAGCGAATGCGTAATATTTACGATGAGATGTGCCTGCGGGGTAAACCTAAAATGGTGGCCATTGGCGCGCTGATGCGGAAACTGGTGCACTGGTGTTATGGCGTCCTGAAGACCGGAACCGTTTTTAATGACGAAGACCTGAAACCGGTACTGTCAACCTGACTATACCAGGCTGGCATTAAACACAAGGTAACGCTCACTGCAATAAGTGAGCGCAGTCCGTTATGAGCGAAAAGCAGACGGTCGCCACCGCGCAGGCGGTGGTCTGCTTCAGACAAAGAGCGGTCATTCAGTGATAGAAGATTCTATTTCATTTTTGTGCCAGAAGCTGCCGCTCAGTAACTCCCGCAATAAACGGCGCGAGGAATGAGCGTCCGGCGACCGAATTTGATTACCTTGTTATATGCCATTTTCAAGATCTGCGATTAGGTCAAAGCATAGCGATTTATAATCCTTTACGATCTTCGGCTGAATGGTTAGTGAATGATATTTCAGCAACGCAAGGGCGAATGAGGAAAAATACAGCCAGAACCAGTCATCTTCCGGTAAATTGACATCTTGCACAGTCGCCGACCAACGCCCGTAAATGGGAGGATGAGTCTCTGAACCCGCGAGGCGGTTTCTTCCTGTTGCGAAAAGGATAAAGGCGGATGCTAGAGCGATCCCCATCATACGCTTCATCCTAACCTTTTCCGGGGGATACCCACTGCTTGCGGCGTACTGATCGATCTTGGATATCATCATATCTTTAGCGAACTGATCACACAGATATTCTTCGTCCTTCGGGTCTTCCGGTGCATTTCCTTCAGCTGAGAAAATTACGTGCTTCAGTTCATGTAAAAATACATATGCCGTAGCCATGCACGTGAGATCATATACTGCAGCGCGCTCTGAATCTGACGGCCTACCCTTCTCAGGATCAGGAATAGCCACTGGCCATTCAAAGTCGTCTTCATGAAATGCAGTGCTCAGGTCTTTCACTGCATCAAGTATCGACTTGAAGGCTTCATCTTCTGCTGCCTGATCTGGAATCTTGTTGATTTCGTTTATGTCGAGAGTGGTACCGAATGATTTGAACAATACGATCAACGAAGAATAACAATGTAACGCCTGCCTTCCCGCATAACCGAAAAGCCACATTTGACGCATTGATCTGCTGGTGTACTGGATTGCGGAGAACCCTCCAGCATCTAAGTTAAATCCTTCGCGGTCAGCAATCAGTCGGAACTGGGCATCATAATCGTTAGCGATAGATTCAATCTCTGATGCTCTCTCAGGAACAACACCGTCAAAAAGTTTTCGAACAATGTCTGTCGTTTCCACTAGTCCTCCTATGGCATATAACAGTGCGTTATACCGGTCCCGCAAGGTCGGCTTCCTTGCAAGCCAGATTACCTTGTAAGGTCAGAAAGTCCAATGACAGCTTTATGTACGAAGCAGTCATTGAGCTACTACGTATAAATGACCGCTCCCGGCCTACAGCAGACAAGCTTAGGATGCTGAAGGTCTGCTGAGAGCGATAAACGGAAATTTGAGACGGTATAGTCTCTAAAAGCTTCCCTGCCATAAAGTTGCCGAGATTCTCAGCGAATAGGTAAGTATCATCATACAGTGGTCAGATGTGCATCCGCAGTACATTTGCTCGCATGTTAACGTAGCAGTAGTACAACATCATTTAGAGACGAATCGCCTAACAGGTTTTAACACCTTAAAATTTCACTGCTGGTTAAACACATTATTAAATGATTTTTATCATTTAAATCATTGGGTTAATTTTAATTGTGATTTGCTTTTAACCCTCGCAATTTAGAAGTATTATTTTGAGATTAATCCACTTGCCCTGCCTTCATCACTGCTTGTAAATATGCGTGAAGAATGATTTTAAGGTTATATATCATGGAGTTATTGAAGTTTTTGGCGGCGATTTTTGTCATTTACTTGTTGTTTTTTAGAAAGAAAAAACGTAAATCTCCAAAGTCTTATGCTTCAGACCCCGTGAAAGCACCGCCAAAAGAATGGCTCGCTGACATCAAGAAAAAAGAGGCGGTTGTGCGAAACGATGATAGTGAAGACGATAACCTTGCAACTTTTACATTGAGCGGTGGCCGGGGTGTTGAACTTCGGGTGACAACCAATCATTACCGCAACACCTCAAAGTCAGCAGGTGCACTAGCTCGATGGGTACTTCCGGGTGAGATGATAACTGTAGCTGGTGTAGCAATTAGCGGTGGCCACATTTACGTGGGGCAACGTATGAAGCCCTCCGGTCAGGAATCAGGCGGCTATTATGACGATGGAAGTGAGGCATCATTAATTGATGACACATGTAAGATAAAACCTACTTCTTATCTTTACGAGGACAGTTCATTAGGATACTGGCCCAGTTTTTCCTCTCTTTCCCCAGAAGCACGCGGTGCGTATGTCAGTTGGCTTGCCAGCGATAGGTCTGATCCATCGTGTCCTATCGGCTATGTTTTTATCTACCTCTACGGCCTGGAAAGAAAAGCGCTCGTAGATTCCACTGACCCAAAATTCCCTGATGCTGAGTTCCGTAATCTGTTCAATGAAGTCGCTCGGTTAAGATCGATATTCATTGAGAACCGCTCCTTCCGTGGATATTCGACCCAATTACTCGAAGCCATGTCTATTCTGCGCCCGAACATGGGCTTAGCCACTGAGCTCGATAGCAATTCAGGTTTCAGCAACAGCATGCAATTTAAGCTGGCTCTTGCAAAAACTGTACATGAAGGAGTTCCTGTATCAGCAGAACTGGCGTTGAACTGGGTAATAAACCACACCGAGTATTCGCTGCGTACCCCGGCTCGCCGCTGTGCTAAAGAGTTTGCTGCACTTTTCAAACGGCGTTACACCCTCAAATATGGTGAAGGGATGGTCGTTAAGGCGAATAAAACGCGCCTAAGGTTAGATTACACACCAGCAAGTCCTAGTTTGCGAGGTGTTCGACTTCCTGTTCCCGACCTGCCTGATCCAAGTGCGTTGAAGAGCCCTGTCCAGAAAATTATGGCTCTTGCCGATATATGTACAGATGAACTTGATGCTTATAGTCGCTACCTTGGTAGGAAAGGTACGTCAGTCAATGATACGGCTGCAATTATGCTGCTCCCTTCAGAGATAGTTAATGAAAGCGCAGAAAAAATATTAAGCTCATTCAAACGCTGGGCTGATGAGGCGATCCTCGTCAAGGAGGGGTTAGTCTCAGTTGCTGACTTTTGGGCACATATGAATGCCAGTTGCCCCAATAAGATCAATAAAAAAGAGGCCGATTTGATGCAGGCCTTTGCTCTGAAGATGGGTTACGGTCTGGCACCTGACCCGTATTATCACCATGTGAAGGCGGATGTTGATGGGACACTTGTTCTATTCCCTGCCGCCGAAGGTGGACGCTTCTCACCTTCTCCTGAATTTATCTCAGCCGTAATGACGCTCAGATTAGGGGCGATGGTCGCCTTGATTGACGATTCTCTTGATCAAGCTGAACAGAAAGTGCTTGAGAATGCCATCAACAACAATCCTGGCTTCACCGATGATGAAAAACGCTCTCTACATGCGTATTTAACGTGGCAACTTCATACCCCAGCCAATATGACAGGAATGAAAAGTAGGATTGAGTTGATGGGGGCCGCGGAAAAAGCTGCTGTGGGTAAGGTTATCGTTAGTGTTGCCTGTTCGGATGGGACAATAGCGCCTGCCGAAATCAAACAGCTTGAGAAGATTTATTCAAGTTTGGGGCTGGATCCCTCATCTGTCTCGAGCAATATCCATCAGCATTCCGCAACTGAACATGATCTCGTCTCGTCTGTACCAACTGATCAGCCAGCAGCAGGGTTCACACTGGATGCTAATGTACTTGCCCGCCACGAATCTGCCACGGATGATGTTCGTAAATTGCTGAACACAATTTTCACCGAAGAAGAACCGGAAGAGCCAGAAAGCGCTCCAGCCTCATCAACGGAGGCGGGGGGACTTGACTCCGCACATAGCCAGCTTTATCGCAGTTTGCTGGAGAAAGAACAGTGGTCCCGAAAAGAGGCGACAGAATTGTGCGGAAATTTGAATTTGATGCTCGGCGGTGCGCTTGAGGTGATCAATGACTGGTCCTATGCGGTGGTTGATGCTCCAGTACTGGACGATGCCGATGATGATATCTGGGTTGACCTGGAAATTGCCAAAGAATTAGAGGGATAGTGAATGTCTGTAACACGTATAAGAGTGAAAGAACGCGACGCTATTATTCAGTCACTTAAGTCAGGTGTAACGCCAAGGATAGGCATTCAGCATATCCAGGTTGGCCGCGTGAATGAGATCACCGCTCTCCATCAGGATATTGAGAGGATTGCTGACGGTGGTGCAAGCTTCAGACTTATCATCGGTGAATATGGTTCTGGTAAAACGTTCTTTCTGAGTGTTGTGCGCTCTATTGCGCTGGAGAAGAAGTTGGTGTCAGTCAGTGCTGACCTTTCTCCTGACAGACGTATTCACTCATCGGGAGGTCAGGCTCGTAATCTTTATTCTGAGCTCATGAAAAACATGTCCACCAGAAACAAGCCGGATGGTAATGCGTTACTTAGCGTTGTTGAAAGGTTCGTTACGGAGGCAAGGAAGGAAGCTGACACAGACGGCTCCGAGGTTTCATCAGTTATTCATAAACGCCTGGCAGCACTATCAGATATGGTCGGTGGATATGACTTTGCGAAGGTCATTGATGCATTCTGGCGGGGGCATGAGCAGGATAACGAAACGCTAAAATCCAATGCCATTCGCTGGTTGCGTGGAGAGTACACTACTAAAACTGATGCCCGTCACGATCTCGACGTTCGGACTATTATCTCAGACGCATCATTCTATGATTCTTTGAAGCTGATGAGCCTTTTTGTCCGCCAGGCAGGCTATGCCGGTCTTTTGGTCAGCCTCGACGAAATGGTGAACCTCTTGAAGCTGAATAATACGCAAGCAAGAACAGCGAACTACGAACAGATTTTGCGGATCCTGAATGACTGCCTGCAAGGCTCAGCCGAGAACATTGGTTTTATCCTCGGGGGTACGCCAGAGTTTCTTTTCGATCCGCGTAAAGGTCTTTACAGCTATGAGGCGCTCCAGTCGCGTCTGGCGGAAAACCGGTTCGCGCAAAAAGCAGGAGTGATTGACTACTCATCCCCCACTTTGCATCTTGCCAGCCTCACCCCTGAGGAACTGTATATTTTGCTGAGAAATCTTCGTCATGTTTATGCCGGTGGAGATCCAGAGAATTATCTGGTACCAGATGAGGCACTGACTGGATTCCTGCATCACTGTAGTAAAACCATTGGAGACGCTTACTTCCGTACCCCCCGTAATACCATAAAAGGTTTCCTGGACATGCTGGTCGTGCTGGAACAAAACAGAACGATGAACTGGCAAACACTAATCGAGGGTGTGGCGATTGAAGAGGACCGGCCCAGCGATATGGATGACACCACTACGGAGGAAAGCGATGACGACGACGGACTGGCGAACTTCAAACTATGAGCAGTGCCTACGATAGCCTCGATCCCCGCGTCCGTAAGTGGGTTTACAAGCAGGGGTGGTCGACATTAAGGCCCTTGCAGGAGAGTTCTATCCCGGCAATTTTAGCCCGTGATCGAGACGTGCTAATCAGTGCAGGTACAGCAGCGGGTAAAACAGAGGCTTTCTTTCTTCCTGCCTGTTCGGCAGTTGCAGATCTCACGAATGGATTTGGCATCGTCTATATCAGTCCGTTGAAGGCATTGATTAACGATCAGTACCGTCGTCTTGGGAGCCTTGGAGATGCATTGGAAATGCCAGTGACTCCCTGGCACGGGGATGTACCACAAAGCAAAAAGAAGAAGGCTCGGACGAACCCTGCTGGCATTTTACTGATTACACCTGAGTCACTTGAGTCTTTGCTCATAAATTCAATGGGCTGGCTCAAACAGGCGTTTTCTTCAGTCGCATACATCGTTATTGATGAGTTTCATGCTTTTATTGGTTCAGAGCGTGGTGTACAGCTGCTTTCTCTGCTCAATAGAATTGACCATGTGCTAGGATGCCAGGTAAATCCAATTCCCCGCGTTGCGTTGAGTGCCACGCTGGGGGAACTGGAGAAAGTGCCCGAAATGTTGCGCCCGGACAAACGACTCCCCTGCGTAACTGTTACAGATAGTAATAGCATGGCCACTCTTCAGGTACAGGTCAAAGGGTACCTGGAGCGAGTGATCCAAAATGAGGAAGAACTTCAGAGTTCAGCTGAACATGACGTTTGCGCTGACATTTTTAGACTTTGCCGTGGCGATTCTCATTTGGTCTTTGCAAACAGCCGAAAACGCACTGAAAGCATTGCGGCAACGCTGAGCGACATGTGTGAGGAACAAATTGTTCCGAATGAATTTTTCCCCCACCATGGTTCCCTTGCCAAGGAATTACGTGAGGTGCTTGAATCTCGTCTTCAGAAAGGAAATTTGCCCACAACAGCTGTTTGTACAATGACGCTTGAGTTGGGAATTGATATCGGTAAGGTTAAATCGGTTATCCAAGTTACGCCTCCGCATTCTGTTTCCAGTTTGCGCCAGCGAATGGGGCGTTCTGGGCGACGCGATTCCCCGTCAGTACTCAGAATGCTAATTACAGAAAATGAGCTTACTGTGAGTAGCAGTATCGTTGATCACCTACGACTCCAGTTGGTGCAGTCGATGGCAATGATCAGGTTGATGATCTCTAAACAATGGTTTGAGCCTGCCGATTCCCGGCAGATGCATTACTCCACGCTGCTACACCAGATTCTTGCAATTACCGCACAATGGGGTGGAGTTCGTGCCGACCAGCTCTGGTCACAACTATGCCAGACAGGGCCGTTCAGAAATGTAGATTTAAACGATTTCAAAAGCCTGCTTAAACATATGGGAGCATGTGGCCTACTCACTCAACTTGCTAGCGGCGAAATGGTTGTTGGGGCAGAGGGGGAGAAACTGACTAACCATTACACTTTTTATGCCGTGTTCAATACACCAGAAGAGTTCCGCATTATCACCGGAAACAGAACCCTTGGAACAGTGCCTGTGGACTCCCCACTGCTACCAGACCAACACATCATCTTCGGTGGGCGGCGCTGGAAAGTGACAGAGATCGAGACAGAGAAAAAAGTTATCTATGTAGAGGCAACCAAAGGCGGTCAGCCACCACAATTTAGTGGGGGAGGTATGTCTGTTCATGATGCCGTTCGTCAGGAAATGCTCGCTATCTATAGGGAAGGTGATTACCGCATAGCAATAGGTAGCAAGAAAGTAGATTATGCCGATACTGCCGCCAGAAACCTATTTGCGGAAGGCTGTAGTAACTTTCAGCGTTTTAAACTTCAAAATGAGTGTTTTATTACGAGTGGACAACACTGTTACGTAATACCCTGGATGGGGGATAAAGTTGTCAATACGATTACAGCCTTGCTCATACGTTGTGGTTTTAAAGCAAATTCATTTGCTGGCGTTATAGAAATCGATAACTCCAGTGTAGCTTCCGTTCAGCACGCGCTGAAAGAAATGCTGTTGTCAGGCTTGCCATCTGCATTTGATCTTGCCACAGATGTTCCAGAAAAGTACTTAGATAAATATGACGAGTATTTACCAGAGTCCCTTCTTGCGAAAGGGTATGGTGCAAAGGCGTATGAAACAGAAGGTACGCGCATCTGGTTGCAGAAACATCTTTAGTAATCTGGATATGTAATCAGGGTATAAATAAGACATATATACCCTGATTTTTTTATTTCCCTGTAGATTTACTAGGCTTTAGTCCCGGGGTATTACCAGGAGTATCTTTATTATCACGTCGACGTTGATCCGGTTTTCCTGTCGATTTAGCAATTGGTTTTGGACCAGGTTTAAGACCCATGATAGTTATCCTTTAGAGGTGTAAGAGGGAAGCCTCAACATTGATATATTGGATAATGTGAAATTTTTCAATGGGAGCGATCAACATATCCAATAATTAACTCGATATTGTGAACAGTGTCCGCTTCTGGCACAAAGCAGACGTTAAGACTTACAGCATCGGGAAACTTCTGGATGCCGCGTCAGCGGCATGGAGGCGCCAGATGAGGTTACATGTGTCTGTGGAGTCAAATGGCGCCGAAAGCCCGGCGTAGCCGGTTACCTGGCTATAGACTCTGCCACCCTACCCCCTGCCCTGATTAGCCTTAACCCGCTTACAGCAATGAAGAAGTAAAAGTAATCCCTTTTAACCCCGGTGAGCGGGCTTTACGGCGTTTACGACGTAAAGGGCGTGATTTCCGGGGCCTTAGCGGCGGCAGCTTGCTGCTGACGCTTAGGGGGATGTTCATCAACTATTTCAGCGACACCAGGGAACTTAACATGGTAGCTGCAAAGCCACACCCGCGAAAAACATCTCAGACGCCGCTGTACGCGGTCGGAGTGGTCCCGACAAGGCGACAGCCGCAGTCGGGGCGTATCTCCGCGTTAGCGGGCCGGAGGGCCGCTTACGAGCGTGTACCAAACAACTGCCCGCAGCCCCACTCTCAGCGATGAAGAAGAGTAGTTACAACACCCATCATTAAAAGCGACACTACTCCCGGCCTTCGGCCGGGGGCGGCGGCGCTTTTCAGTGGTGGGGAGGGGCACCTGGCCGGCAAACCGGCGCCGGTTTTGTGATGAACTTCCTTATGAATGCTGTAACTAATGTATTCTCCGGTCAGGGCCCGTCGCGAAGCGATGGGAGCTCTCTCAGGTGTTGCCGAACCGGCGCGACCGTCAGGTCGCTGCAAGGGCGGGCATTCTCCGCAGCCTGTCCACAGGGCAGGCGATGAACAGGTTATGTGTTTACAGGATTTATTAAAGGATCTTTAAAAGAGATACAGAGCTGGTGTTTAAAAGGAACCACGCGCCCTGAAAGCCCGACGGCATGTGCTTTGTGCGTGTCACGGTTGTAGCCTAATGAAATACTCCCTTGCAGTTATATGTGGATAACAGAAATCGGCCGTCAGAAGTGACGCCGGCGATAACATTTAAGGCCTCGTTGACGCCAGGAAGACCGGAATTATGGTGAGGAATGCAGGCCTGAAGATAAGATAATACGTAGTAGCCGGCCAACAGGCGTGCGAAAGCCTCCGGCGCCGGCCGGATTTTTTAAGGAAGGAATGTTATAGGGGGACAGTGGCCAGTCGCGTGTAGTTGTTCCCGCGCGACAGCAGCATGCGCTCCTGCACACGGCGCTCAACCTCACGCTTCAGCGCTTCTTTATCGCCCATGAAGCGGCCGGTGGCGTATTCGCGGGTCAGTTGCTGACGCACGCGCGTCTCGATGTCATGACGCTGCCGTGATGCATCCCGCCGTGCAGTATCCCGCTTACGGCCGTGGAATTTACGCTCAGCCTGATAGCTGCGAAAACGCTCACGCACAAACCGCCACGCTTTTGCGATCAGTTCGTCCATCTCCAGGGGTTTCAGTTTCTGCTTTTTGCGCTGCAGGTTTTCCCACTCCACACGGCTGCGGCGCGCGGCCACCACAGCCACCTCAGAAACGTCAAGCGCGGAAAACGGAGCCGGGGTGAAGGTGATATCGGTCGGGATGTTACAGCCGATCTGCGGGTCATATTCAGTCTGATAGGTGATGAGCCCCAGCTCGGCCAGAAACTTCAGCGCCCGGGTGGCACGGCTGACTGACAGGTTGCCGCTCCTGGACTCGGTGGCCAGTCCACACTCGATGGCCATATTGGTAATCGAGCGCTGCACGCGATTGGCCAGCGGATCATAGTGAAAACACATTGCCTGCAGTAGCGCGTCAATTGCACGCCGGCGCAACAGGGGTGGCATCCTGTGCCGCTTACCCAGCGAACGCAAAAACGCCACATGAATGGAAAAATCAAAACGGGACGTGAAGCCTTCGGCTTTCGCCATCAGCTTACGGCAGAACGGCAGGGTCTTTTTCCCTTCACGCGGCGTGAATACCGGATTCGGGTTTTTAACCTGTGAATAGTGGTTTTGAAGGATATCAGTCACCGCTTCCTGCGCTTATGTTGCACGGAAGGAGCGAATGACACAGAAACTGATCTTGAAGTTTTCTGAGCATGTACATATACTCCCCGCATAGAGCAACACGTTCTATGCAGTTTATGAAGGCCCCGTTAATCTTTTCCTTCCGCCAAGATTGAAGAAGATTATCGGGGTTTTTGCTTTTCTGGTCCCGGGTAGATACCTCATCAGAACCAGTTCCCTGCCACCTTAGGGCGTGGCACACCCAAAATTATTCAGACCATCAACAATCTAGCACTCAATAAAAACATGATCAAGAATGTGAAGTCTTTACATCTATAAGACCACGTTCTGTAAGCTCTCGCTCGAGGAGTTTCTCGATAAACTGGGCTTGTGTCAGACCTTCTTCCTCACAAACCGCTATCATCACGTCCTTTAGTGGGTTTTTAACAAAAACCTTAACTTCTTTATGAGTTTCGCGTTTCCGCGCAATTGCAGCAAGCTGCCTCTCACTGGCAGACATTGGCTTACCTTTCCGGTATGCACGTTTTGCATTCGTAGAGGAAGTGGTTTTATCTGCTGAACGTGACATTTATCGCTCTCCTGACACCTCAGAAATGTCTTCGGAACGGAGGATACTACAGAACTCTCAGATCCTGCAAATCAATAACTTACTTTCAATTTGCAAGAGATCCTTTCTAAAATTGTAATTTGTATTGGCGTACAAATTTCAACTGAATGAGATGCCTATGTCCTCTTTTAAGAGAGTGGGAGAGTAGCCCCATCCTGAACTAAAAGTGAGTACCTTCAGGGGCAAGGCTTAAGAGATAAGATACGAGCGACGGGCGGACCAGGCGCTTTAGCATGGACGTAAGTAAACCGTATTGATGCTCGTTTTATGTCTGAGGAGCATTAATAAGCCCGTTTCCAGTCCGTACCCTGCGACCAGCGAGTCAACCAGTGCTGCAGATAGCGTTGAGCAACGACTGGATCATCCCATACGACAAGCACGTTCTCTGAATTGACCCGATCAGCGGCGCGGGTGTAGTTAAAAGACCCGACTTCAATATTGCGGCCGTCGGCAATGATGACTTTGTCGTGCATGATTTTGTACTGCGACACTGTGCGAACCGGGATGCCGGCATTGACCAGAAGATTCATGGCCGCCAGGCTCGCCTGGTTTTGCTTGCCAGTATTGGCTTTCCAGTCCAGAACCACTTTCACATCGACACCACGCCGCTTTGCCCTGACAAGCGCACCGGCGACTTCAGGCGAGGTAAAGGAATACCCCATCAGTCGGATTTCCTGCTGCGCAGAATCAATAGTCTTCAGGACCAACTGCAGAGCCGTTCCTTCCGGAGAATATCCCGTCTCGATGCTGGCGGCATACACGGCCGGAACAGGTGCACACAAAGCCAGGCTGATAAGTCCCGACAGACAACATTTGTGGAGTGTACGGTTCATTTTTTTCACAGTATTTCCTTAACGGGTGTTTAAGAAACGCCGGGAGCGGGGAAAACTGGCTTTTCCCCGTTCCCGGCGTTGGACAACGACGCCATGCGGAGGCGTCAGGATTTTGTGGTATGCCGAAACCAGTAGCAGACGGGTCCGTCGCCGGTATCGTGGACAGAGCCCAGAAGCCATCCATCATGGGGTCAGTTTGGAGACAGGAAAAAATAATGGATATCTAGTAATTATTCTTCAAATCCAGAGTTAAAAATGTGCGGATTCATCACCTGAACCCGCACATCCAATCACGATTTTTAAAACCTGGCTTACCGTTAGCAGCTCGCCATTCCTTTACGGTTTTAACAATTCCTTTCGCCGAAGAATCTTCGCCTACCTTAGGCTTAAAGATGAGGTTCCAACCAGCAGGATGCTCTGTTAGTTGGGCGAACGAATAAATAGCATCATCGTTCTCTTTGTCAGTTGGAAAATCAGCAGCGATTATTTTACTAACAAAAGCAGTAAATTCTTCTTCCGTAAAATCTGAAATTTTATTACCAGCCATTTTATTTTCCTTTATGTGTCTCAATATGATTTTTAGGTGTTAGCGCCTTAATGTTATCGACATCCATAACAGCCCCTCCTTGAGATATTTCTTTTTCGTGGTGTAATTCAATTTTAACACGTTTCCCTACTGATTCTAAAAAGTCCGCAGTAGGTGCCCTTCCAGCTTTCATCTGATTAATATCAGCTTCACTAAATTGCTTGCTTAGTGCAGAATCGTCAGCAACCGCTTTCCAGAACGCCCGACGGGAAGAATCAAAACTACCGAAAGTCTTCCCGCGTAATTTATCCGCAATCTGGGAAGGAACAGGAGCACCATCCCCGGTACTGGCCCCCCCCATCCAGTTATTGCCAACGTTCTGCCTTTTGCCGCTTACTGTACCGGGCATGTTACGAGGGCTACGGTACATCACATACAGCGGTTTTAGGCCGGACTCCGGTGGAAACACCAGAATAATATCGTCAAAATCGAGGTCATCCGCTACCGGCGTCACGGTTTTATCTGTAGCCTGTGGCGCCGAAATCTGATCACCGGTATGCAGAATACGCTCCGGTAGTGGTACCGGCCCGCTTAGCGTCAGTGGTCCATTTGCACCAAGTGCGTCAGCCGGGCTGACAAAAATAGTTTGCGCCGGTACATCTGCGACAGCGGGAAGAGTATAGCCCCAGTAGCCGGTTTCCTTATCCAGTACTGCACGAGCGACCTTCACGGCACCGGCAGTATTGGTTTTGACCAGCTGAACATCCAGAATGCCGCTATCATTCATAACCAGACGGCCACGAACCGGCATACTGACAGATGTTTTCTGATCTGCTGCTTTATTCAATGCCGCGGTATCAGGCAGACCAAACGCATCGCCAGGCATCATCGAACTGATATCCCGACCGGGCACCATATCACTACCGACGCCAACTGATTTCGATAACACAAGACCGGCAATGGTTAATGCTACTGGGTTAGCCACCACAGCGACACTTAACGTCGCCAGAGCCTCGCTGATGAAAGCTCCCAGGCTGGCCGCAGCATCAGCCGACAGAGTAAAACCTCCACGTGACGCAGTTGACCAGGTCAGAGGAATAGCAAAAGGTGCCGCTGTAGCCGGGATACCCCTGACAGCCTGAATCTCTGAAGATTTCAGTTTATCTGCGGCTGTACAACAGGCCTGCAGCGCTTTTGCTTTTTCAGCAATGGCTCTGGCCTCCTCAGCGGCTTTCGCTGCTGCATCAGCCTGTCGTTTTTTTCTGCCGCAGCGGCGGCTTGTTCTGCGGACGCTAATGCAGCCTGGGCGTAAGCGTACAGCGTGAACCGTCTGGTCATAATCTGAAGCATCCGACAAAGTGGTGTCCACCAAATAAGTAGTGGGAACCAAAGTGTCAGATATGCAGAAAAATATGACTCCCGGCAGGCGTAAAGGCTGCCCTAATTATTCTCCTGAGTTTAAACAGCAACTCGTTGCTGCCTCCTGCGAACCCGGGATATCCATCTCAAAACTGGCGCTTGAAAATGGCATTAATGCCAATCTGCTCTTTAAATGGCGCCAGCAGTGGCGCGAGGGAAAGCTGCTATTACCTTCCTCTGAGAGTCCTCAGTTACTTCCTGTGACTCTCGATGCCACCGCCGTACAACCAGAACCGCCCGCTGAGGACTCAGAGCTCAGCATCTGCTGTGAGGTAACGTTCCGGCACGGGACACTCCGCCTCAACGGCACTGTCAGCGAAAAGCTTCTGACTCTGCTGATACAGGAACTGAAGCGATGATCCCGCTACCAACAGGCACCAAAATCTGGCTGGTTGCCGGTATTACCGATATGAGAAACGGCTTCAACGGGCTGGCTGCAAAAGTGCAGACGGCGCTGAAAGACGAACCGATGTCCGGCCATGTCTTCATCTTCCGGGGCCGCAGCGGCAGTCAGGTTAAACTTCTGTGGTCCACCGGCGACGGGCTGTGCCTGCTGACCAAACGGCTGGAGCGCGGGCGCTTCGCCTGGCCGTCAGCTCGCGATGGCAAAGTGTTCCTGACCCCGGCGCAGCTGGCAATGCTGCTGGAAGGCATCGACTGGCGACAGCCGAAGCGGTTGCTGACCTCCCTGACCATGCTGTAGGCTTCTTTATCCTGGTTGTCGCAGAATAAGCCTGGTAAAATGCTGGCTTATGAATGACATCTCTTCTGACGATATCCTTCTGCTGAAACAGCGCCTTGCCAAACAGGAAGCGCTGAACCGTGCCCTGCTGGAAAAGCTGGCAGACCGGGAGCGCGAAATAGACCATCTGCAGGCGCAGCTGGATAAACTTCGCCGGATGAACTTCGGCAGCCGTTCCGAAAAAGTCTCCCGCCGTATCGCACAAATGGAAGCCGATCTGAACCGGCTTCAGAAAGAGAGCGATACGCTGACCGGTCGGGTGGATGACCCGGCAGTACAGCGCACTCTGCGTCAGACCCGCACCCGCAAACCGTTCCCCGAATCACTCCCCCGCGATGAAAAACGCCTGCGGCCAGCGGGTTCCTGCTGCCCGGAGTGTGGTGGTGCGCTGAGTTACCTGGGTGAGGATGCCGCTGAACAGCTGGAGCTGATGCGCAGCGCCTTCCGGGTGATCCGGACCGTACGGGAAAAACATGCCTGCACAAAATGTGATGCCATCGTGCAGGCCCCCGCGCCTTCGCGCCCCATTGAGCGGGGTATCGCCGGACCGGGGCTGATGGCCCGCGTGCTGACCTCAAAGTATGCAGAGCACACACCGCTGTATCGTCAGTCTGAAATATACGGTCGCCAGGGCGTGGAACTGAGCCGTTCACTGCTGTCGGGCTGGGTGGATGCATGCTGCCGGCTGCTGTCCCCGCTGGAGGAGGCGCTTCAGGACTATGTCCTGACTGACGGTAAACTCCATGCCGATGATACCCCGGTCCAGGTGCTGTTGCCGGGCAATAAGAAGACGAAGACCGGGCGGTTGTGGACGTATGTTCGTGATGACCGCAACGCCGGGTCAGCGCTGGCACCGGCGGTGTGGTTCGCCTACAGCCCCGACAGAAAAGGCATCCATCCGCAGACCCATCTTGCGGGGTTCAGCGGTGTGCTACAGGCGGATGCGTACGCCGGGTTCAACGAGCTGTACCGCGATGGCCGGATAACGGAAGCCGCCTGCTGGGCTCACGCCCGCCGTAAAATCCACGATGTGCACGTTCGCACGCCGTCAGCCCTGACGGAGGAAGCCCTGAAGCGTATCGGCGAACTGTATGCCGTGGAGGCGGAAATAAGAGGAATGCTGGCGGAACAACGGCTTGCTGAACGTCAGCGGAAAACGAAACCGCTGCTTAGTACCCTGGAAAGCTGGTTGCGTGAAAAAATGAAAACGCTGTCGCGACACTCGGAGCTGGCAAAGGCGTTCACGTACACCCTGAACCAGTGGCCGGCGCTGGCTTACTATACTGACGACGGCTGGGCCGAAGCCGATAATAACATCGCTGAAAATGCGCTGCGGATGGTCAGTCTGGGTCGTAAAAACTGGTTGTTCTTCGGCTCAGACCACGGTGGTGAGCGGGGAGCGTTGCTGTACAGTCTGATCGGGACGTGCAAACTGAACGGCGTGGATCCAGAAAGCTACCTTCGCCATGTCCTTGACGTCATAGCTGACTGGCCAGTCAACCGGGTCAGCGAGCTGCTACCCTGGCGCATCACACTGCCAACTGAATAACACATCCCCGTCAATACGGTTCTCGCTGTACGCTTACGGACCCGAGGCAGAATGCGGATCATCAGAAAGAAAAAAACGATTTGAGCTCTGATTCATAGCCCGATAGATTACTTAGTTCCCCCGAGTGCACGATAAAAAAGAGAGTATTTCTGATGCCATTACCTGAGCGAATGAAACCCGCACGGGTCACCCGTAAACAGATGAAAGAACTGGTCAGTCAGCTGAATGGCATTCTCGATCACATCGATAACGGGATGGACGAAAACAATGAAGAACTAAAACAGATGATGGCAGACTGGAATGCACAGGTCGTCATACCCTGCGGGTTCTCTGATTTTCGTGATTTTTCATCCTGGACAAGTGCACTAGATTTCACCAGGATGGCGCTTAATCAGGAAAAATACCTTGATGACTTTACATGGACAGAACTGAACGACGTTATCAACTTCATACGCAAAGCAGAAGGTAGTGCATCTGACCACAGCTATGCACTCCAGTTACTGGAGATTAATTTCAGGGCAAACCCACTGGATCTCATCTATCACCCTGACTGCTGGTTCAATGATGAAGCATTGTTTCATGCTCGGCTGACTACCGAAGAAATTGGTGGCTACCTGATGAAAAAATCAGGTCGATGGCTCAACGATGCACCGGATATCCAGCTGGTGTATGCCATCCCCCAGGATGTTTATGATTAACCAAGTCACCATTTACCATAATCCCTTAATTGTAAGCACCGCCAGAACGGCCTCAGGGCGTTTCTGACGGGAAACTGGCAAAACACCGAAAACCCGCCAGAAACGCGCAGGGGCTGTTTTTACGGCATGCATGAGTATGCACGCAAGTGCATAGCGCGGAAATTCATGCCATTCAGCCAGGGTAAGTCCTGTTTCCGGCGTTCTTCTGATTCCGTTATAAATCTTTCCAGTCAGGTAATTTATTCACCTTTCGGCGCCACAGATGAAACAGTGCCATCGTCAGGCCAAATAACACGCCCGCAATAAGACTGATTTTGCAAGCGAACAGGGGTGGCATCCCCTGGGCCCGCCACACCATCCAGTACATCCACAGTCCGTATCCGACGGAGAAAGAGCCTGCCATCACGCCAAAAACCTGCCAGAACGGAGCAAACGGCAGCGGGGGAATGTTTATCCCCAGCCGCCACAACAGTCGTATCAGAAGCGGTGCATAATTGCTTTTCCACATCTTACAGCTGGCCATTATCGCCAGCGCCTTTTGTTTCCGCGCTTCAAAATCCATTTCCTCTCCTCGATTGTATTCAGCCAGCTGACTGGCTCCGCATACGCTCAGTTCGCAGGAGTTCTTTCATCATGCGCTCGCTGGCGTACTGCGCTTCCCCTGCAGTGACGGTCGCGACGGCGTTCCCCTGCAGATCATAGCGGGCGGCACCCTCCTTCATCCGGGACAGATAGCCCGCAGACCGGGTCAGACTCTTCAGGCACTTAATCACCTGTTTATGCGACAGCGGCAGGTCACGGTTCACAATGTCGGCAAACAGCTGTTCGCGCATGCCCGTTGCCAGCAGACGGGGTGAGTTTCCGTCGAACAGCTGTGGCCAGAATGCCTTCAGCGTCATAATGGCCTGTTCCGGCGGCAGCAGGCGAAGATAACGCACCGGAGGTGGCGTCTTTACCGCTTTAACCGGCACCGGCGCAGCGTTGCGCGCGGCGGCTTCGGCCGCTTGTTTAACCTTCTCAAGTTTCTCTTTTTTTGCCTTCCAGGCCGGCGGGGACGAGACCACCACGACCTTCTTTCGGCGCACCACACCAGGAGCAGGGGTTGCCTCTGCGGGGGCCGTACTGTTCTCCGCCGGTTTTCGTTTCAGGCTCAGTACAGGGCGTTTTTCTTCACTCATAAGGGGCCATATCAATAAAAGCTACAGGTCTGTGCTATACGATACGCTAACGGTATCATCGTTTCACCTCGCAATGCAGTGGACACAACGATGATGTCCCCTTTGTCACGTTTACGGGCAATGTGCCCGCCCCCCGGACCTGTGTCCGGTTTTTTTTTACATCGTGACGACAATACCGAGTACCGCCAGGTGCACCGCATAGAACATCACGAAGAACTGCCGCGGCCAGAAGCGTTTCACACGTTCTCCGGCAGATGAGCACACCATCAGCGTCAGCAGCGCAATCGCCAGCCCGGCCACTGATTCACTCACGTCATGCATATTCATCAGCAACACCATGAGGGCCCACAGCACCCCGTATCCCAGCCGTTCCTGTGCATGCTGTGCGCGACAAAGCAGCCAGCTGGCGGTGAGCATGCCCACTCCGGCCATGCCGTAGCTGGCGGTTGACAGGGGTATCCAGGCGACCAGCAGTCCAGCCGCCGGGAGGGTGTAATAGGGGTCGGTTCCGGCTGAGGGCGAAATGACACCCTAAGCTTTCGGTTCCTTGGGCCAAAGATATTCGCCAGTCAGTAGAATGTGCGCCCAGCCCAATGGGGATATGTGGGG